>NZ_QYUO01000002.1:1015304-1353739 GCF_003591035.1 Noviherbaspirillum saxi | reverse complement strand
GCGCGGGCGCGCGCGATCACATGGATGTTTGCTGCGCTCAACACGGTGGAGCCGACGATCCTTGAACTCGCAACCGCCAGACTGCTGGAAGGCGACAAGCCCTGGTATGAAGAGCGTCTGCCTCTTGTCGAGGATCGTGTGCGCAGCCGACTGAACCAACTTTCCGCTCGTCTGGGTGGTGCCGATTGGCTCGACGGTGCGTTCAGCGCGGGTGACCTGATGATGGTGTCGGTGCTGCTCAGGCTGAAATCGTCGGGCATTCTAAATGAATTTCCAAACTTGGCCGGCTATGTCGTCCGCGGTGAAGCGCGGGCCGCCTACAAGCGGGCTTTCGCCGCACAATTGGCGATCAACACCGCCAAGCGACCGACCGGTTGATTGAGGTCCGCCCTGGGCTCGAAGCCATCATCCGGGGGTTTTCGTTCAGTTTATGGGGCCTCACCCTAGCCGCCCAAGGGGCCGCCGATCAACTTCGACGTTGGGCGTCCGCTTTTCGGAAAGCTCAGAGACCGCTTAGAGTGTGCGCCGAAATACGACACCCACAATCTGACACATCCTGTCAGATGAAGGCCAAACTTACACAGATGATCGCATTTCCCATTGTGACTGCTTATGCAATTTCTATCGCACGTGTAGTGTAACGAGGAGACGGCCTAATAGAGTTATGCGGTCCGACACCTTGTGTCAGACCGCGCATTGATTTGCGCAGGTTAATTGCAAAAGACCCTACGCCACCTTCTTCGCCAGGCCGAGATAGGTATCCATCACCTTGGGATCATGCGCCAGTTGCTCGGCCGGTCCTTCGAGCGCCACATCGCCGGTTTCCAGCACGTACGCGTAATCAGCCGTCTGCAATGCGGCACGTGCATTCTGTTCGACCAGCAAAATCGCGACACCAGTCTGCTTCAGCCGCATGATGATGTTGAAGATTTCCTTGACGATCAGTGGGGCGAGTCCGAGGCTGGGCTCGTCCAGCATCAGCAACTGCGGCTTTGCCATCAATGCACGGCCGAGCGCAAGCATCTGGCGCTCGCCGCCCGACAAGGTGCCTGCATCCTGCCTGCGCCTTTCCCTTAGCCGTGGAAACAGGTCGAACACCACATCGAGCTGATCGCCATAGTTTTTCTCGCCCGCCTTGTAACGCCGGTAGCTGCCCAGCCGCAAGTTGTCTTCCACGCTCATCGATGAAAACAGCTCGCGCTTTTCCGGCACCAGGCTCATGCCTTGCGCGACCCGGGTCTCGACCGCGACGCCATGCATATCGTTTCCAGCCAAACTGACGGTGCCGCGTATTGCGCCGCTTGCCGGCAAGGCGTCCGCGATTGCATTGAGCATCGTCGATTTGCCGGCACCATTGGGACCAATGACGGTCACGATCTGTCCGGCTCCTACCTTGAGGTTGACGCCATGCAGTGCTTCCACCTTGCCATAGGAAACATGCAGGTCCGTGACTTCCAGCACTGGCGCAGCCAGCGTGTTGTTCGTCGTCGTAGTCATTCGACACCTCCCAGATAAGCTTCGAGTACCGCTTCGTTCTGCTGCACTTCCTGCGGCAGGCCTTCGGCAATCTTGGTGCCGAACTCCATCACGACCAGCCGGTCGGTCAGGTTCATCACGAAATCCATATCGTGTTCCACCAGCAGGATGCTCATGCCTTCACCCCTGAGTTTGCGCAGCAGATCGGCGAGCGCTTCCTTTTCCTTGTAGCGCAAGCCGGCCGCCGGTTCATCCAGCAAGAGCAGCGTGGGGTCGCAGCAGAGCGCGCGGGCGATTTCGAGAATGCGCTGCTGGCCCAATGCCAGACTGCCGGCTTCTTCGTACAGCATATGTCCAAGACCGACGCGCTCCAGTTGTTTTCTTGCTTCGAACAGCAGGGCGCCTTCCTCCGCGCGATTCAGCCGCGCGATGCTGGTTGCAATACCGGTGAAGTCATTGTGCATGCCGCGCAGATGCGCGCCGATTGCGACGTTTTCCAGCACACTCATCGTGGGCATCAGGCGCACATGCTGGAAGGTGCGGGCAATCCCGTGTTTGACGATCTCCCGTGAACTGAGCGTGTCGATGCGTTGCAGCTGACCGCCGATGCGGAAACGGATTTCTCCCTTGGTCACTGGAAGAAGTGACGTGACGAGGTTGAACATGGTCGATTTGCCCGCGCCGTTCGGGCCGATCAGCCCCATGATTTCGCCGGCCTTCACATCGAAAGTCATGTCATTGACAGCGACCAGACCGCCGAATTGCTTGCGTGCCTTGTCGACCTGCAGCACGGTTTCGCCATGGGCATGCTTGGGCCGCGTTGGCAGCGCGTTCGCGGTATCGGGGGCAACCGCCAGCGGTTTTTGCGGAAACCATTTACGCACGAACGACCACAATCCCTCGCGTGCATTCTGGAGAATGAGCACCAGCATGAGACCGAACACGATGATCTCGAAGTTGCCGTTGGCACCCAGCAGCTTGGGCAAAATGAATTGCAGCTGGTCCTTGAGCAGCGTGACCAGCGTCGCGCCGAAAATCGCGCCCCAGACATAACCGGCGCCGCCGACGACTGCCATGAACAGATATTCGATGCCGGCATTGAGGCCGAATGGCGTTGGGTTGACGGTGCGCTGCAGATGCGCGTACAGCCAGCCGGACACGCAGGCAAGCAGTGCCGCCATTACGAAGATCACGACCTTCATCCACGCGGTGTTGACGCCCATCGCCTCGGCCATGACGCCGCCGCCTTTCAATGCACGGATCGCGCGGCCCGGCCTGGAGTTCAGCAGGTTTTGTATGGCGACCACCGCCAGAATGACCACCAGCCAGATCAGGAAATACATTTCCCGCCCGGTGTTCAACACCAGACCGAACAGGCTG
The DNA here is from genome assembly GCF_003591035.1 of Noviherbaspirillum saxi. NCBI lineage: Bacteria > Pseudomonadati > Pseudomonadota > Betaproteobacteria > Burkholderiales > Oxalobacteraceae > Noviherbaspirillum > Noviherbaspirillum saxi. The sequence goes on along the minus strand of NZ_QYUO01000002.1, from coordinate 1,350,883 downwards.
ATCGAAGGAATTCCGGTCAAACCGTCATAGCGGCCAAGGAACTCAAGATTGCCGAACAGGTAGTACAGCGAGAGGCCCCAGGCGATGGTGCCGAGCGGGAGGTAATGCCCGGACAAACGCATGGTCAGCACACCGATCAGCAAGGCAACGCAGGCGGTGATCACGAGGCCGGTCAACAACCCCAGCCAGGGCGACAAACCGAGTTGCGCACTCAGGTAAGCGGTCGAGTATGCGCCAAGGCCGACGAACGCCGCCTGCCCGAACGACGTCAGGCCGCCGACACCGGTCAGCAGGACCAAACCAAGTGCAACGATGGCATACAGGCCAATATAGTTGGCCAGCGTGATCCAGAACTCCGGCGTAGGCAGCAGCGGGATCAGGACGATGACCGCCAGAAAGGCAATAAACGCCGCAAGGGATACGAGTGACTTGCGCATTATTCATCTCCCTCATCGACATGTTTCGAGGTCAGCGAGCGCCACAACAAGACCGGGATGATGAGCGTGAAGACGATGACTTCCTTGAGCGCGCTGGCCCAGAACGAGGAAAACGATTCGAGCAGGCCAACCAGCACAGCGCCGGCTGCGGCAACCGGATAGCTTGCAAGGCCGCCGATGATGGCGCCGACAAAACCCTTCAGCCCGATCAGGAAACCGCTGTCGTAGTAGACAGTGGTCAATGGTGCAATCAGTACGCCACACAAGGCGCCCATGGCCGCCGCCAGCGTGAACGCAAGACGTCCGGCCTGAGTAGTACCGATACCGACCAGGCGCGCGCCTAGCCGATTGACCGCGGTCGCACGCAAGGCCTTGCCGGTCAGCGTGCGGTCGAAATACAGATAGAGTGCCGCGATCAGCGCAACCGACACGCCTACGATCACAATGCTTTGGCCGGAAATCGTCATCGTACCGATTTCAATGCGGGCGTCCGAGAACGCGGTCGTGCGCGATCCTTCCGCGCCGAACATGACCAGGCCCAAACCCATCATCGCGAAGTGGACGCCGACGGAAACGATCAGCAATACCAGGGTAGTGGCTTCCGCCAGCGGCTGGAATGCCAGGCGATAAATCATCGGTCCCATCGGCACGACGATCAGCAAGGTCAGCAACACTTGCAGTATCAGCGGCAGAGTAGGCGAAGCAATGGCGCGCGTCAGGAAAAAGATTGCCAGCGGTAGCAACAGAAATTTCATAAAACTGATTGCGATAATGCGTGGGGCCGTTGCATGGCCTTGCGTGTGGCGCAAAACGGAAATGGCTTCCTGCGCAAATGCCAGGATGCCCAAGCCGACCAGAAGGGTAGCCGAATGCGGAAACTTGTCGGACTGCATCGCGGCGAGCGTGAGTGCACCAAAGGCAACGAACTCGCCTTGAGGAATGAAGATGACGCGCGTGACGGAAAACACCAGCACAAGGGCCAATGCCAGCAACGCGTAGATTGCGCCGCTGGTGATGCCATCCTGCGAAAGGATGGCGGCAATCGATAAATCCATGTTGGTCCCGGCAATGAATTTGTACGAGAAGGCGCGGCAGTAGCCGCGCCTTGGTTTGATACCGGAAAGACTTAGTTAGCTGCGCCGACCAGTTTCCATTTGCCGTTGGCAATCTGCACCATCACGCGCGAACGCTGGTCCAGACCAAGGTGGTCGGTCGGGCCCATGTTGAAGATGCCATGCGATGCCGCCACGTTCTTGGTGTTTTCCAGCGCATCGCGCAAGGCCACACGGAATTCCTTGGTGCCGGGCTGAGCTTTCTTCAAGGCTTCTGGGATGGCCGCGGACAGCAGCACGCCGGTGTCCCAGGCATGACCGCCGAAAGTCGAGACGCTGCCTGCGCCATAGGCTTTTTCATAAGCGGTCTTGTAGGTCAGTGCAGACTTTTTCACCGGGTTGGAATCCGGCAGCTGCTCGGCCACCAGCAATGGGCCGGCGGGCAGCAGCGTGCCTTCGCAATCCTTGCCGCAGACGCGCAGGAAGTCATTGTTCGCGACGCCGTGCGTTTGGTAGATCACGCCCTTGTAGCCGCGTTCCTTCAATGTCTTTTGCGGCAATGCGGCCGGCGTGCCGGAACCGGCGATCAGGATGGCATCCGGATTGGAGCCCATGATTTTCAGGATCTGGCCTGTGACTGACGTATCGGTACGGGCAAAGCGCTCGTTCGCGACCACATTGATCTTGCGCAGTTCCGCCAGCTTGGAAAACTCACGGAACCAGCCTTCGCCATAGGCGTCGGAAAAGCCGATGAAAGCCACGGTCTTTACACCCGCGTCAGCCATGTGGCCGGTGATCGCGGTCGACATGTGGGAGTCGTTTTGCGGTGTCTTGAAGACCCAGCGGCGGCGGTTGTCGACTGGCGACACGATGGCTGCGGATGCCGCCATGGAAATCATCGGGGTTTCGGATTCGGCGGCGACATCGATCATGGCCAGCGAGTTCGGCGTCACGGTCGAACCGACCACCAGGTCAACCTTGTCTTCGGTAATCAGCTTGCGGGTATTCTTGACTGCGGTGGTGGTGTCCGAAGCGTCATCCAGCACGATGTATTCGATGGTCTTGCCGGCAATCTGCTTGGGCAGCAGAGGGAAGGTGTTCTTTTCAGGAATGCCGAGCGAAGCGGCCGGGCCGGTTGCCGACACGGTAACGCCTACCTTGATCTGGGCAAAAGCAGTGGTCGCAAAAGTCGCGGAAATCAGGGCAGGCAACAGCACGCGCAAATACTTGGTTTTCATGGTCTTCTCCAATCTCGATTGTGGACATCTACAACAGTTGTGGACTATTCGAGTTACTCGTCATTCTTCGATCCCGATCAGCAAACCGGGCCTGTCATGGTGCCTGGATATCGCCGGACACAAGATGCTTCTGGGAGCATTTGCAATGCCAGGTTGCGGAAATTCTATATGATTCACGCTGGAAGGTTGTTAAATTTTTTTTGTATCATGTTGGCGACTATTCAAACTTCACGTTAAGCCGAATATCCGAGGCGCTCCGATACCCGCCACGCGGATTGCTTGAGCGCCTTCGCCACGTCGCCGTTCCAGCCGGGGTCCATGGTTCCCATCGGGCCGATCGCCGTCATTGCGAGCACGATGTTGCCGGCGTGGTCGAACACGGGTGCGCTCATCGCGTTGATGCCGGCGATCGGCTCGCCGACTGCGCGTGCAATGCCATGCCGACGTACTTCGGCAAGCAGCGATTCCAGTTCTTTCTTGGCGAGCTTTTTGCCGGTATAGCCTGCGATTCCATCTCCGTCCGTTTCGCTTGCGGTAAGCTTTTCCACCAGTTTAGGCGGTAGATAGGCGGAAAACACCCGTCCGGTTGCCGTGCTTCCTATCGACACCACGGTGCCGGTGCGCATCCGGACATGGATTGCCTGGCGGGACTCATTCAAATGGACAATGGTCGGACCTCGGGATCCGAGGACGGCAAGCGCCACCGTATGGCCGATGCGGTCGCTCAATTCGGCGGCTTCGGGGATCGCAATCTTTACCGGATCGAGCAATTGCAGGCTGATCAAGCCCATCTGCAACGCAAAGCGCCCCAGTTCATAGCGGCCGGAAACCGGATCCTGCTGAATCAGGCCGATATTGCCGAAGCTCACCAGATAAGGATGGGCCTTGGCCGACGTCATGCCGGCTTTTTGCGCAAGGTCGCGGAGCAGCATCGGGGCACCCTCGTCTACTAACGCGATGAGCAGTTGCCCACCGACTTCGACTGATTGAATTCCACGTCTTTCTTTTTCCATTGCATCCCTATTGCATTTCTTTTTAAGCCGTGAAGGACGTGCACCATATTGCCTTGGCTCCCTTATTTGCATTGCAGCACGAGCGGCAAGACAGGTGACACGGCTAAATTTGCTGTTTTCAGCAATTCTAACAGTGTGACAAAAAATATCTAACAATTTGTTATTGACAGAAGCTTTCGACTAAAACAAACTCATGCTCATTACCAGTAAGCTGGGAATTTTGCCCATCCGCTGCCCCCTCGATACCATTGCAAGGATTCAACATGTCTGAAAAGAAATTTGCGTCGCACGCCGATCTTGAAGAGAAAAAAGTCAGCTTCGACAAACTGTCCGAAAACGCCTATGCCTATACCGCCGAGGGTGATCCGAATACCGGTATCGTGATCGGCGACGATGCCGTGATGGTGATCGATACGCAGGCCACGCCGATCATGGCGCAGGACGTGATCCGGCGCATCCGCGAAGTGACCGACAAGCCGATCAAATATGTCGTCATGAGCCACTATCATGCAGTCAGGGTACTGGGCGCATCTGCCTACAAGCCGGAACACATCATTGCCAGCCACGATACCTACGACCTGATCTGCGAGCGCGGCGAAGCAGACATGAAGAGCGAGATCGAGCGTTTTCCACGCCTGTTTCGCACAGTCGAATCGGTGCCCGGCCTGACTTGGCCGACGATGACATTCAAGGGTGAAATGACCTTGTGGCTGGGCAAGCTTGAAGTAAAGATCATGCAGGTTGGACGCGGTCATACCAAGGGCGACACGATTGTGTGGCTGCCGCAGCAAAAGATATTGTTTTCCGGCGACCTGGTCGAATTCGGCGCCACGCCGTATGCCGGCGACGCCTATTTCAAGGATTGGCCGCAGACGCTGGATGCGCTCACCGCCCTCAAGCCTGAAAAACTGGTGCCGGGCCGCGGCGCTTCGCTGACTTCGCCGGAGATGGTCAAGGAAGGCATAGAAGGCACCCGTGCTTTTGTCAGTGAACTCTATCAGGCGGTGCAGGATGGCGTCGCGACCGGTAAGGATTTGAACAGCGTCTACAAGCAGGCAATGGATCGTCTGCGTCCCAAGTACGGCCAGTGGGTCATCTTCGACCATTGCATGCCGTTCGATGTCACGCGTGCCTACGATGAAGCCACGCAACATGTCGACCCCAGGATCTGGACCGCGCAGCGCGACAAGGAAATGTGGCACGCGCTTGAGGGCTAAACACGTTTGCCGGGGAACGCAATGGAAAAGGATTATCAGCACCTGCGGTTCGATTATCTGAAATCGCCGGATGAAGTGGTCGTCACGCCGGTACGCCGGCCTGTCGTTGTGGTCGGAGCGGGCCCGGTGGGCCTGTCGATGGCGATCGACCTGGCGCAGCAAGGTGTGCCGGTGGTGGTGCTCGATGACGATTGTAGTCTGTCCACCGGATCGCGCGCGATCTGCTTTGCCAAGCGGACCTTGGAAATCTTTGACCGTCTGGGGTGCGGCGATCGCATTGCGGAGAAGGGCGTTTCCTGGAACGTCGGCAAGGTGTTTTACCGCGACGAGATGGTGTACGCCTTCGATCTGCTACCGGAAGCCGGGCATCGCCGTCCGGCCTTTGTCAATCTGCAGCAGTATTACGTCGAAGGATACTTGCTCGACCGTGCATCCAGCCTGCCGAACCTGGATATCCGGTGGAAGAACAAGGTAGTCGGCGTGACGCAGCCCGGCCAGCATGTGGAGTTGCATATAGAAACGCCGGCCGGGTCATACGTACTGCATTCCGATTATGTGGTCGCAGCCGACGGCTCGCGCAGCGCCATGCGCAAGCTGTGCGGGCTTGAAAGCAAAGGCCAGACTTTCCATGACCGTTTCCTGATCGCGGATGTGCGCATGAAGGCGGATTTTCCGCCTGAACGCTGGTTCTGGTTCGACCCGCCGTTTCATCGCAATCAATCGGTATTGCTGCATCGCCAGCCGGACAATGTCTGGCGCATTGATTTTCAGCTCGGCTGGGACGCCGATCCGGTGGCCGAGAAAGAGCCGGAAAAAGTCCTGGCGCGCGTACGGGCCTTGCTGGGACAGGACGCGGAATTCGAACTGGAATGGGTCAGCGTGTATACCTTTTCCTGCCTGCGCATGGATAGCTTCCGGAAGGGGCGGGTTTTCTTCGCCGGCGATGCAGCACACGGCGTTTCGCCGTTCGGCGCGCGCGGCGCCAATAGCGGCGTACAGGATGCAGACAACCTGGCGTGGAAACTGCGGCTGGTGATTGAAGCCAAGGCGCCGGAAACGCTACTCGATTCCTATTGTCAGGAACGCGAGTATGCGGCCGACGAGAATATCCTTAACTCAACGCGTTCCACCGATTTCATTACGCCAAAAACGCCGGTCAGCCGCACTTTCCGTGACACGGTGCTACGCCTGTCCAGGCATTACGAATTTGCGCGTCGGTTAGTCAATAGCGGGCGCCTGTCGCGTCCCTCCGTGCTGGGGCATAGTGCCTTGAATACGCCGGACCGGGACGTGTTCCGCGGTGCCATGGTGCCGGGTGCCCCCGCCGATGATGCGCCGGTAACGGTAGGCGGAAATCGGCAATGGTTCAGCGCGCGTTTGGGGAATGAATTTGCCGGTGTGTATTTCTGCGACGGTTCGGATGCCGCGTTGGGTGCGCTGACGGAGTTGACTGCGCTTGCCTCGGCCAGCATCCCGGTGCGTTGTCTGATCGTTCTGCCGGCCGATGCCGCCGGTCTTTCGTTCCGAGGAATCGAATCCGTGGTTGATATCGAAGGCATGCTGGCGAATCGATTTGATGCCACGCCCGGAACTTTTTATCTGCTCCGCCCGGATCAGCATATATGTGCCCGCTGGCGGCGTTTCGACACAAGCCTGGTGGCTGATGCTATGGTTCGGGCGACCGGCATGTTTTCCGATCAAGCTTGCAATACAGGACAGCCATGTCTGGCATAAAGCTGAATACCGCGCCAAACATGGCGCAGCCCGACGAGTTTTACGAGCGCCTGATCGGCATGCACCGCGATCTGACGCCGGCGCAAAGCGAAGCGGCCAATGCGGCCCTCATCCTCTTGTTGGCGAATCACATCGGCGATCTTGATGTACTGGAGCAAGCCATGAAGATTGCGCATGAGGATGCGCGGCAAGTGAGTTAGTTTATGCCATGCCGTACGGCATGGCGTGCGTCCGTCAGATCTGCTTTGCCTGTCTTCGATAAATGGTAATTCCCGATTAGCGTCGCGCTACAGTCGGCAGCGCGTTGCATCCTGTCAACGATCTTCAGCTTGCGTGGCTCCGTCGCTGTCAGAGGCAGCACTTCGAGCCTGCTGCCGTTAACCGATAGCAGCATATTCAATAAAGCCTTGGGCGATATCTCCGGTCAACTGGTCGATGGTCTCCGTTTTTTGTGACTAAACCAACGCTGCGCTAGTACCTGCTTTCTTTTTATGCCATCTCAGCCGCTCTGGCAGGCCGCCGCATCCAGGTCATAAAAAATTTTATTGCAACCAGTTGCATATAAATGCGTGACCTGCATATAATTGTGCAACCAGTTGCATAAAGGAGCGCTTGATGAGCTTTTACCCCCACCTTCTATCGCCGTTAGACCTTGGCTTTACCACTCTTCGAAATCGTGTGCTCATGGGATCCATGCACGTTGGCCTGGAGGAAGTTCCGAATGGATTTGAGCGAATGGCCGCGTTCTATGCCGAGCGCGCCCGTGGTGGCGTCGGCTTGATTGTCACCGGAGGCATTTCGCCGAACGAGCGTGGGCGCCCCATGCAAGGCGGCGCCAAGATGACGACCGAGGTTGAGGCGGAACACCATCGCTGCGTGACCGATGCGGTACACAGAGAGGGCGGAAAAATTGCAATGCAGATCCTGCACTTCGGTCGCTATTCGTATCAACCGGATCTGGTGGCGCCAAGCGCAATACAAGCGCCGATCAATCCTTATGTTCCTCATGCGCTGACAACGAATGAAGTCGAAGAAACAATCCATGACTTTGTGCGCTGTGCAGCGCTCGCCCAGTACACCGGGTACGACGGTGTCGAAATCATGGGTTCGGAAGGCTACCTTATCAATGAATTCATCGCAGCGCGAACCAATCATCGGGATGACGAATGGGGCGGTAGTTATGAGAACCGCATGCGCTTTCCGGTGGAAATTGTCCGTCGTACCCGTGAGCAGGTAGGAAAGGAATTCATCATCATTTACCGCCTGTCGATGCTGGACCTGGTCGAAGGTGGATCTTCGCTTGAAGAAGTCATTCAACTGGCAAAGGCAATCGAAGCGGCCGGCGCAACGATTATCAACACTGGGATCGGCTGGCACGAAGCGCGTATCCCCACAATTGCCACCAAGGTTCCGCGTGCCGCCTATGCGTGGGTCACGCAGCGCCTGAAGGGCCAGGTTTCGGTACCATTGGTCGCGACCAACCGGATCAACACGCCGGAAGTCGCCGAGCAACTCCTGGCAGATGGGTTCTGCGACATGGTGTCGATGGCCCGACCTTTGCTAGCCGACCCATTCTTTGTAAGCAAGGCCGAGCAAGGCCGTTCCAACGAGATTAACACCTGTATCGGCTGCAATCAGGCGTGTCTGGATCATACGTTCGCGGGAAAAATCACCTCCTGCCTCGTGAATCCCCGTGCATGCAATGAGACCGAGCTGATTTTTCACCCAGTTGTGAAGCGCAAGCATATTGCAGTCGTCGGGGCCGGGCCTGCGGGGCTGAGCTTTGCCATTACCGCTGCGCAGCGAGGACACGACGTTGTGCTGTTCGATTCCAACTCGGAAATCGGCGGACAGCTCAACATTGCGAAGAAGGTGCCAGGCAAGGAAGAGTTTTACGAAATGCTGCGCTACTTTGAAAAGCAGGTTGCCTCGCACGGAGTGAGGGTGATTCTCAATATGCGCGTCAAGGCGGACCAGTTATGGCATGGCGGATTCGACGACATCGTGCTGGCGACTGGCGTGATACCGCGCACGCCGGCGATCGAAGGAATGGACCACCCTACGGTGATGAGTTACCTGGATGTGCTTCGGGACGACAAGCCGGTCGGGAAGACAGTCGCCATCATCGGCGCAGGCGGAATCGGCTTTGATGTCGCCGAATTTCTCACGCACGCAGGGGAAAGCGCGAGCCTGAATCCGGATAAATTTTATGCTGAATGGGGCGTGGACGTGAGCTACCGCGATCCGGGCGGGCTGCGCCAACCGCACGTCGATGCGCCGACGCGCCGGGTTCACCTGTTCCAGCGCAAGGACGCCAAGGTCGGCGACAAGCTCGGCAAGACAACCGGATGGATTCACCGGGCAGGGTTGAAAGCAAAACGCGTCGGTATGGAGTCGGGAGTCAGTTACCGCAAGATTGACGATCAAGGATTGCATATCACAACCCGCGGAGAAGAACGTGTCATATCGGTCGATAACGTGATCCTATGCGCTGGACAAGAACCTCTGCGTGAACTTTATGATGAACTCAAGGCTGCAGGATGCTTGGTACATCTGGTGGGTGGCGCGGACGTTGCGGCCGAACTCGATGCCAAGCGCGCCATCGATCAGGGTACGCGTCTCGCCGCCGGTATTTAAGAAATCCAACACCGTAAGAAATCACTTTATTTTCTCGCGCGCTTTAACATGCCAGCGACATCATTCTTAGTCTCTGGCACATCACATCACATCAAGGAGAATGCAATGACCCAACAACCTGCCAGCCTGCACCCCGCCGTCGCCAAGTCGCTCGCGTCATGGCATCAGATGATTGAAAAAAACGATTTGAGTGAACTAAGGACGATTGTCCATCCCGACGCAACGTTTCGGTCTCCGATGGCCATCAACTCCTACAAGTCAGCTGATGCAGTCATTCTTGCGCTGACCACTGTCATTACCGTCTTTGAGAACTTTGCCTATCATCGTCAATTTGTGACCGATGATGGCTTGAACGTTGTACTCGAATTCAGCGCGAATGTTGGCGAAAAGTTGCTGAAGGGTGCAGATTTCGTCCGCTTCGACGAGGATGGAAAGATCATCGAATTTGAAGTGATGATCCGTCCGCTTAGCGGCCTGCAGGCTCTGGGGCAGGAAATGGGAAAACGCCTTGGTCACGTACTGCCGGAATATAAGGTTAAGCCATAAGCCTGTCGATTCAGGTTTTGCAATGTGCGTGCTTTCCAGCATGGCGGCGTATTAGTGAGAAATTTAATCCCGCACTTTGATTGCCGTCCAAGTACTACCGTGCTGCTGTCCATCGCGCCCCGTCGTTGAGCGAACGATCCAATCTTGAAAATGAAGCGCCGACATCTTTGCGTTGTCGGCCGTGGAGACTAATCGATGAATACCGACCACTACTGGCAGAAAAGTTATCCCGAGCGACTGCAGAACTACAGCTTGAATTGCGATGAACTACCGTCCGCCACCGACAGCATCGCTGCGGAAGCGGCGAGGCACTATGATGCCCGTGCTGCGCTGACCTTGGTATTGCCCGCTGGCGTGCACGTCAGTTTGTCGTTCGCGGAAGTGGACTCGTTGTCCGATGCGTTTGCAGCGTTTCTGGTTCACCGATTGGGAGCGGTGCAGGGTGATGTTGTCGCGATCCAGTTGCCTAATTCGATCCATTATCCCATTGCTGTTTTCGGCGCGTGGAAGGCCGGACTGGTCGTCACCAACGTCAATCCTTTGTACACCGAGCGGGAACTGGACGCGCAGCTTGCAGATTGCGGGGCCAAATTATTGATTGCAAGCGACCTCTTTGTACAACGTGCCGAACGCGTTGTTACGGCGAGAGGAGTGAAGCTGGTGGTCGCCAGCTTATGGGATTTCTTTTCTGATGCAGCGGCAACGCTGATAAAGCTGAGCATGCAGGCAGAATCGACCGGGGGTCTGACGTCGACCGTTGAGTATGTCCGCTTTTCCGATGCCATCGCTGTCGGAAAGACGCTCGGAAACTCCGCGTTCCCGCGCCACCCTGTAGCGCTATATCAGTACACCGGAGGTACCACCGGGCGGAGCAAAGGTGCGGTCCTGACACACAAAAATCTGCTTGCGGTATTGCAGATGACTGATGACTTCCTCCATGCTTACGACGCGCGATTTACATCGGCGGACACGATCTTAACGGTTTTGCCGATGTACCATATCTTTGCCTTCGTCATTAATTTCCTGTCCTTTTTCAGGGCAGGGGCACGTAATGTGCTTGTCCCGAACCCGCGCCCACTGACCAATCTCCGGCCCGCATTCGAGCAGTTCGCCGTTACCTGGATGACAGGAGTCGACACGCTCTATGCCGGATTGCTTTCCGAACCCTGGTTTCGGTCAAATCCACCCAAGCTTAAATACGCGATCTCCGGTGGCACGGCGTTGCGTCCGACAACAGGACAGCAATGGCGCGAACTGGTATGCCCGATGTTGGAGGGGTACGGCTTGACCGAGTCCAGCTGCATCGTTGCTTTTAACCCGCCTGGCGCGTCATACCGTCCGGGCTCCGTCGGCTTGCCGATGCCGGGCTCCGAGGTGCGTGTGATTGACGGCAATGGCCGCTTGCTCGGACCCGGTGGGCGCGGGGAATTGCTTGTCCGCGGGCCACATATGCTGGCTGCTTATCTCAACCGTCCGGATGAAACGGCAACAGCGGTGGTGGACGGCTGGTTTTATACCGGTGATATCGTGGTGATGGAACCGGATGGTTACATCACCATCGTTGACCGGAAAAAAGATATGGTTCTTGTCTCTGGATTCAACGTATATCCCAATGAAGTAGAAGCGGTCATCACCGAACATCCCGATGTAGTGGAAGCGGCCGTCATCGGCGTTCCGGACGAAGGAACCGGCGAGGCGGTTCAGGCCATTGTCGTCGCCCGACGCGCGGATTTGACTGCGGAGGAGATCATTCGGCATTGTCGGGCGCGGTTGACCGGGTACAAGGTCCCCAAGCAAGTGCTTTTCCGCGATCAGTTGCCTAAATCGCCTGTTGGAAAAATACTTCGAGCCGCGTTGCGTTGACCTGATGGATTTGACTTTTGCTGCACGCGCGCGTGCTCGCCAATGTGGAACGGCATGGGATAATATTCCTTCGGATACATTGAGAAAGTCGCGCACTTCATGTCTTTGCCGCATGCACTTATTACGTCACTACTGGAGCAACCATGTTCTGGATTGGAACTGGCCCAACGCTTTGACCGTTCGATCGGCTTTTTCTGGCATGCGACGCATCAACAAATCTATCGGGAGCTTGGTCGTCTGGAGGAAGCCGGCTGGGTGGCGTCCTTGCCGGCTGAATCCGGAAGAGGGAGAAAGAAAGTTTACCGGGTCCTTCCTGCTGGGCGCAAAGAACTGAAACGCTGGACTGCGGAAGCTCAGGATCCAAGACCATTGCGCGATGAATTGATGCTGCGGCTCCGGGCTGAAGCGCTGATTGGACCGACCGCGGTCAAGGACGATATCGAACGTCGCCTTGCGATGCACCGCGACAGACTTGCACTCTACCGGACACTGGAGAGCCGTGATTTCGCTGAGAGTGATATCTCGCGCGAAAAGCGGGTGCAGCACCTGGTGCTTTCTGCCGGCATCATGTTTGAAACGTTCTGGGTGGAGTGGTCTGAGAAGGCTCTCGAACTGCTTGCTCAAGGGGACAGTTGAGCAAAAGGACCAAAGCCGGCCTTGAATTCGTTCGAGAACCATAGACTCACGGTAAATCGGCTCACTGGCGCTTCGTCGCTATCAAAGGTTCGAACGCGGGGGCCTGCACGCGCGGTCGATCCTGTTCGATAGCCGTGAGCGGAACGACCTCCTGCATGCCTGCAAGGCAACGTTGCGTCAGATTGTGATAAGTCTGCGTCCCCTCCAGCTTCCACTGGATTTCTTCCGCACTCAGGTCGCGTATTACTTTCGCAGGTACGCCGGCGACCAGTGAACGCGGTGGAATTTTCATTCCCGCACGGATGAATGCGCTGGCCGCAACGATGGATTGCTGGCCGATCTCGGCTTCATCCATCACGACCGCATTCATGCCGACCAGCGCATCGCGCCGCACGACACAGCTGTGCAAGACGGCGCCATGTCCGACGTGTCCGTTTTCTTCGATCACCGTATCGGCAGACGGAAAGCCGTGCACGACGCAGGTGTCCTGCACGTTGGCGCCGCGGTGCAAGACGATGCGCCCGAAATCGCCGCGCAGCGAGGCGCAAGGCCCTATATAACAATCGGGACCGACGATGACATCGCCTATCAGTACCGCGGTCGGATGGACGTAGGCGCTCGGGTCGATCACCGGAATGACGCCTTCAATGGAATAGCATGGCATACCAGGTTCCTTGGAATGGGTTCGAACAAGCTGGCGCAATAGCCTGCTTGCTATTTGAACGGGTTTCAATATAATTTAGCCCGACCGGTCGGTCAATAATACTGTAAAGATAGCCCGGTGCAGGTACGGCGCATTCATAAGGATACGTAATGCCGAAGCTGAGATAAAGGACATACGGATGGCGAGAGGACGCGCGCCTGGATACGATATCCAGCGTGAAACCATACTTTCCAGAGCTGCGCAATTGTTTGCGTCGCGCGGTTACACCGGTACGTCGATGAATGAAGTGGCCGAAGCCTGCGGCTTGTCCAAGCCGGCGCTGTATCACTATTTTCGCGACAAACATGCCTTGCTGGTGGATATCGCCGAAGGGCATGTGTTGCGTCTCGAATCGGTCGTGGGCGAAGTGACGGAAAAAGCATTGGCACCGAAGGATCACCTGGAGCAATTGATACGTCGCTTTGTCGAAGAATATGCGGACGCCCAGGATGCTCACCGTGTGCTGACCGAAGATATCCGGTTTCTGAACGATAACGACAGGGAGCGCATTCTGGAGCGCGAACGGCGCGTGGTTGCCGCATTTGCCGGCGTGATCCGTCAGATCCGGCCGGAAATCGACGAAGCGCGTCTTGCCACGCCACTGACCATGCTGCTGTTCGGAATGATCAACTGGATGTTCACCTGGCTCAAGCCGGACGGCACGCTGACGTATGAATCGATGGCGACGATTGTCGCCGACTTGTTCTTCGGTGGCCTCCCAGCGGTAAGGCTGCCCGATAAAACCTAGTGTAGTGCTTCGCAACTGATGAAACCATATAAGCGAGTCTTTGCGCGCCATACGTCGTTGCAAATCCTCGCAATAGGCTGGCTATTGCTGTGGTTTGCGCCTAGTCTGTCGCACAAATCCTGTGCTTTTATGGTTCCACCAATTACGAAGCACTACACTCGCCGGCGCGTAGCCATTCGCGCCCATTCTCAATTTCAACAGGAGATTTCCGCATGAGTGCCGTACCTACCCTACAAAGCTTTATCGGCGGACGCTGGCTTGGCACGCAGGCCGGCCAGAGCCTGGCCAGCGCAATCGATGGTCATGCGGTTGCCTATGCGCATGCGGACACGATCGATTTCGGCGAAGCCGTATCGTATGCGCGGCGCGCAACGAAGGCATTGGTCGCAATGGATTTTCAGGAACGTGCGGCGCGCCTGAAGGCACTCGCCAACTATCTTGCCGAGCGCAAGGAGCAGCTGTATGCAATTTCGCATCATACCGGCGCCACGCGTGCCGACGGCTGGATCGATATCGAAGGCGGCACCGGCACACTGTATGCGTACGCCAGTATGGGATCGAATGAGCTGCCATCGGGGAATGTCATTCACGAAGGCCCTCCTGTGCAACTCGGCAAGCAGGGAAAATTCTTCGGCTCGCATATCCTGGTGCCGCGCGGCGGTATTGCGGTGCATATCAATGCATTCAACTTCCCGATCTGGGGTTTGCTGGAAAAATTTGCCCCCACTTTCCTTGCCGGCATGCCCTGCATCGCCAAACCGGCGACTGCGACCAGCTACCTGACCGAGGCCATGGTGCGCCTGGTGCACGAATCCGGCATTCTGCCCGAGGGCGCGCTGCAGCTTGTCATCGGCGGAACCGGCGACCTGCTCGACCGGCTCGATGGACAAGATATTGTGACCTTTACCGGCTCGGCCGACACCGCGGCGAAACTGCGTGCGCATTCCAACCTGTTGCGTCAGGGCATACCGTTCAATGCGGAAGCCGATTCGCTCAATTGCGCAATTCTTGCTCCCGATGTCACACCTGACGATGAAGAATTCGACCTGTTCATCAAGGAAGTGGTGCGCGAAATGACCATCAAGGCCGGGCAGAAGTGCACGGCAATCCGTCGCGCCATCGTTCCGCAGCAGCATCTTGATACAGTCGCGCAGCGCCTGCGCGAGCGCCTTGGCAAGATCGTGACAGGAGATCCTTCACGCGAGGGCGTCAGGATGGGCGCGCTTGCTTCCCATGCGCAGCAAGCCGATGTGGCAGAACGTGTGGCCATGCTGGCCCAAGGCAATGAAATCGTGTTCGGCGAGCGCGACGGTTTCTCTCCGGTGGGCGAGGGCGTCGAACGCGGCGCATTCTTTGCGCCGACGCTGCTGTTGTGCCGCAACGGCATGCGGGATGAGCGTGTGCATGATATCGAGGCATTTGGGCCGGTCAGCACACTGATGTCCTACACCGATCTGGATGAAGCGCTGGAACTTGCCGCCAAAGGCAAGGGCAGCCTGGTCGGCACGCTGGTCACACGCGATCCGAAGATTGCCGCCAAAGCAATTCCGATTGCAGCCATGCACCACGGCCGCATGCTGGTCCTGGACCGTGAAGCCGCGGTCGAATCGACCGGTCACGGATCGCCGCTGCCGATGCTCAAGCATGGCGGGCCGGGACGCGCGGGCGGCGGCGAGGAGCTTGGCGGAATACGCGCGGTGAAGCATTACCTGCAGCGCGCGGCGGTGCAGGGGTCGCCCACCATGGTCGCCGCGGTGACCGGAGAATATCTGCGCGGCGCGGCGGTGAATGAATCGGAGGTGCATCCTTTCCGTCGTTACTTTGAAGACTTGCAGATCGGCGATTCGCTGCTCACGCATCGCCGTACCGTGACCGAAGCCGATATCGTCAATTTCGGCGGCATGTCCGGCGATTATTTCTACATGCACTTCGACGAGATCGCCGCGAAGGAAACGCAGTTCGGCAAGCGTATTGCACACGGTTACTTCGTGCTCTCGGCCGCTGCGGGTCTCTTCGTTTCTCCCGCGCCTGGACCGGTCCTGGCGAACTATGGTCTTGACACGCTACGCTTCGTGAAGCCGGTCGGCATCGGCGACACGATTCAGGCGCGACTCACGGCCAAGCGCAAGATCGACAGACGCAAGAAAGATCCCAAGGGCGTAGGGCAGGGCGTGGTGGCATGGGATGTGGCCGTCACGAATCAGGATGGCGATCTGGTCGCCAGTTACGACATTCTGACGCTGGTGGCCAAGCGCTCCTGATTCGTCCGAATGCCGCAGCTATTGCGCCAAATCGCCCAGGCCGCCAAATCGCTGGTAGAAATAGGGCGCCGCTTCCGGCGCTTCTTCATCTTCCCTGCGCAGGGTCTCGGTGATGAATTGTTCGGCCTGCGCATGGGTGACTTCGTAGATGCGATGGCACAGCTCATGCGCAGTCTTTCCCGGCCAGTTCTCTGGCAGTAATTCCAAGGGCAGTTGCGGATCGTGCAATTGCACGCGGCGAAATTCGTGGATGAGCAGAGTGCGTACGACAAAGGCGTGTTCGGGCTTCAGTACGTGCCCGGACCCCAGCAATTCAGGCACGCTATCAAAGCAGTCGATGAAATGTTCATAACTGGCAACGATGCTCTCCAGTCCCCAGCACTCGCCGACGAGGTCGCTGAGCGGACGGGCAGCCGGCATGTCTGCCTCCACCGCATGGCAGACAACGACATTGCCGTCGGCGCCAACGCGATCCAGAATTTCTTTCACTGTCTCGGCATCGGCGGACGGATGCCCGAATACCGAGGGTGACAGCGTACCGAATCCTTCCCATAGCAATTCCTTGCGCAACGCCGCTCTTTGATCCGCCGTGATGGCGCCCGACGTCGCGAACAGCAACGTCCACTTGCCATCCCATGCGCGATAGGTCGGCGTATAGACGCGCTGGTACGCGCGTTCAAAGCGCCGCGCCGCCGATGCCTTGAGCGCGTACTGGCTGCGCCGGCCTGCTCGCTTTGCTTCCAGCCATCCTTCCTCTGCCAGCCGGAACACGCTGGTGCGCACCAGCCGGTCGCTGATGCCGAACGGGGTCAGCAATTCTATGAGACTGCCCAGCCAGACTTGCCCGCCATGCGGCGTGATGACGTCGCCAAACAGGGTCATGACCATGGACTTCGCACGCGGCGGATTGTCTAACATGTATTGAGCAATCCATTGGACGAGTGGCGTGTTTTTTGTTTTGGGCATGAGCGTTCAGATGTTGATTATCTGCATGGAATGCAGGCATTCCATGATCGTTCTGGCAATGTTACCTCAAGATGCGATACAGGATTTTCATATGATACGGTTTCGTGTATTTACATTCTAAATTCTGTATCGTATTATGACTTTACTTTGGCGAACCACTGACTGATCTCTGGCGAGCCACTACACTGATTCGAGAGGTGCTTATCATGTATGCACAGTTGGTCGAAACCGGCAGCAAGAAGCTGCGCTCGCTGGAAGAAATGGACGAGCAGGAGCGTGTTTTCCAGCAACGTATCGATGAAGGCATCAAGATCGAAGCGAAGGACTGGATGCCGGAGGCTTACCGGAAGACGCTTATCCGGCAGATTTCTCAGCATGCGCATTCGGAAATCGTCGGTCAGTTACCGGAAGGGAATTGGGTCACGCGCGCGCCGACGCTCAAGCGTAAATCGATCCTGCTTGCAAAGATTCAGGACGAAGCCGGACACGGCCTCTATCTATACAGCGCGGCGGAGACCCTGGGCGTATCGCGCGACCAGTTGCTTGCCGATCTGCATTCGGGCAAGGCGAAATACTCAAGCATCTTCAATTATCCGACGCTGACCTGGGCCGACATGGGTGCGATCGGCTGGCTGGTCGACGGCTCGGCGATCATCAATCAGATTCCCCTGTGCCGCTGCTCTTACGGTCCTTATGCGCGCGCGATGATCCGCGTGTGCAAGGAAGAGTCCTTCCACGCGCGCCAGGGTTACGACATCATGCTGTCCTTGTGTCGTGGCACGCCTGAACAGAAGCAGATGGCGCAGGATGCGCTCAACCGCTGGTGGTGGCCGTCATTGATGATGTTCGGACCTTCCGATGCGCTATCGGTCAACAGCGCTCAATCCTCCGCATGGCGCATCAAGCTGTTTTCCAACGACGAGCTGCGGCAGAAGATGGTCGATCAGACCGTTCCTCAGGCTGAGTACCTGGGGCTGACTGTTCCCGACCCGGACTTGAAGTGGAATGAGCAGACGCAGCATTACGATTTCGGCGAAATCGATTGGGAAGAATTCAACAATGTGTTGAAAGGCAACGGCCCCTGCAACCGCGAACGTCTGCGTGCGCGCGTGAAGGCGTATGAAGACGGCGCCTGGTTCCGCGATGGACTGGTAGCCCATGCCGAAAAGCAGGAGCGCCGCAAGGCGCAAGCCGCTGCCTGAACGACTGGAGAACGAGATGAACAAGGAATGGCCTTTGTGGGAAATCTTCATACGCAGCCAGCATGGCCTCGCCCACAAACATGTGGGCAGCCTGCATGCGCCCGATGCGGAAATGGCGATCAACAATGCGCGCGACGTTTATACGCGGCGCAATGAAGGCGTGAGTATCTGGGCGGTGAAGGCAAGCGATATCACGGCCAGCAGCCCGGGCGACAAGGAAGCCTTGTTCGAGCCTGCGAATAGCAAAGTCTATCGCCACCCGACCTTTTTTCCGATGCCGGAAGAAGTCAAGAACCTGTAGCACGCCTGATGGCGCAGCCGACGGAGAGCATCGATGCCAGATCAAAAATTCAGTTACCTCTTGCGCCTTGCCGACAATGCGACGGTGCTCAGTCAACGTCTGTCGGAATGGTGCGGCAAGGGACCGGCATTGGAAGAAGACATGGCCCTCAGCAATGTCGCGCTCGACCTGCTGGGTCAGGCGCGCTTCTGGTATTCCTACGCCGGAGAGATCGAAGGCGCGGGCCGCGATGAAGATGCGATGGCTTTTCTGCGCGATGCGCATGACTTTCGCAACCTGCTGCTGGTCGAGCAACCAAATGGTACTTACGCCGATACGCTGGCGCGCCAGTTCTACTTCGATGTCTGGCATTTTCTGCTGCTGCAGAAATTGACGGCATCCACCGACCCGCGCATCGCTGCGGTTGCCGAAAAATCCCTGAAGGAAGTCAGTTATCACGCGCGGCGCAGCGGCGACCTGGTGGTCAGATTAGGCGACGGAAGCGAGCAAAGCCATGCAATGATGCAGGCCGCGCTCGACGAACTATGGATGTACACCGGCGAAATGTTCCAGCCCGACGCGACCGATGAAGCGATGGCCGCTCAAGGTATCGCCCCCGACCTGGCAAGCCTGCGTGCGCCCTGGCTCAAACATGTCGGCGAAGTATTCAGCGAAGCGACACTGGTTCTGCCGCCGGAAAATGCATGGATGCAGAAAGGCGGGAAGCAGGGCGTGCACACGGAACATCTCGGTTACCTGCTTGCAGAGATGCAGTTCCTTCAACGCGCTTATCCCGGAGCAACATGGTGAGCGCCGTGCTTGCAACGACCGATGAAGTATGGACCTGGCTCGCCGAGGTCGCCGATCCTGAGATCCCGGTCATTTCCGTGGTCGATCTCGGTATCGTGCGCGACGTGATCTGGAGCGACGGGCAGGAATGCGTGGTGACCGTTACACCGACCTATAGCGGCTGTCCGGCGACGCAGGTCATCTCCGATTCGATTTCCGACGCACTTGCCAGCCGCGGCATTACGCAGCACCGTATCGAGATCCAGCTGTCGCCGGCATGGACCACGGACTGGTTGAGTGAGAGCGGCCGGCAGAAACTGAAAGCCTATGGCATCGCGCCGCCATCGCATCAACGGGTTGGACAGCAGGTCATCGACATCAGCCGGCTCAGCCGCAAAGCCGATGATGCGTTGCAGGTCCCCTGTCCGAATTGCGGCTCGGTTCATACCAGGATGACCAGCCAGTTCGGCTCCACGCCTTGCAAGGCTCTGTACCGCTGCGACGACTGTCTAGAGCCATTTGATTACTTCAAAAGCCATTAGCCGCAGTGCATGAACATCATGCCGCATCGACGTTGACATCAGGGAGCAGGTCTTCATGAGCAAGTTTCACCCATTGACTGTTGCAAGCGTACGCAAGGAAGCGCGCGACACGATCGTCGTTACGTTTGCCGTACCCGAGGAATTGCGACAGGAGTACCGCTATACGCAAGGCCAGCACCTGACACTGCGCACCGACATCAACGGTGAAGATGTGCGGCGTTCGTATTCGATCTGTTCCGCGGTTCAGGATGAACGCCTGCGGGTTGCGATCAAGCGGACAACCGGCGGACAGTTTTCGACCTGGGCGAATGAAGCGCTGCAACCCGGCATGGTGCTCGACGTGATGCCGCCGATGGGCCACTTTCATGCGCCGCTTGTCGTGGAAAACAGAAAACATTATCTGGCCTTCGCCGCAGGTAGCGGCATCACGCCGATACTTTCCATCATCAAGACGACGCTGCTTGCCGAGCCGCATAGCCGGTTCACGCTATTGTATGGCAACCGCGCATCGTCCACCGTCATATTCCGCGATGAACTGTCCGACTTGAAGGACCGGTTTCTGGATCGCTTCAAGCTGGTGTATGTGATGAGTCGCGAACAGCAGGACATCGACCTGTTCAATGGCCGCATCAACAAGGAAAAGTGCAGCCGCCTGTTCAAGAGCTGGATCGATCTGAGCGATGTGGACATGGCTTTTATCTGCGGTCCGGAACAAATGATGCATGAAGTCTCGGATAGCTTGCAGGAACATGGGCTGCCTAAGGAAAAGATACGCATCGAGCTGTTTGCCGCCAGCGTTCCCAAGCGCCAGCATGTGCCGCACGCGCATCCGATCCCGGGCCGCCACGATTGCGAAGTCACACTGGTCATCGACGGCAACCAGGTCAGCTTCTCGATGGAAAAGGATACGGAATCGATACTCGACGCCGCGCTGAAGCAGGGTATCGACATGCGTTATTCCTGCAAGGCCGGTGTATGCTCTACCTGCCGCTGCAAGCTGGTCGATGGGAAGGTCGACATGGATGCCAACTATGCGCTGGAAGATTACGAGGTCGCGCGTGGTTTTGTGCTGTCGTGCCAGAGTTTCCCGGTGACCGACAAGGTCGTGATGGATTTCGACCAGGACCACTGATTATCCGATGATGCAATTTTTGAGAGGAAGCGATGGCATATCAACATATTCTGTTCGAGATCAGTGACGGTGTTGCGCGACTGACGCTGAATCGGCCCGACAAGCTGAACAGCTTTACCGCAGCAATGCATCTTGAAGTGCGTGAAGCGCTGGAAGCAGTGAAGGCCGATACATCGGTGCGGGTATTCATCCTGACCGGAGCCGGACGGGGATTTTGCGCGGGCCAGGACCTGGCGGATCGCGCCGTCGCTCCGGGAGCCGAGTCGGTGGATCTCGGCGAGTCGGTTGAAAAATATTACGGCCCGCTGGTCCTTGCGCTGCGCAATTTGCCTGTGCCGGTGATCTGCGCTGTCAATGGCGTTGCGGCGGGTGCCGGCGCCAATATCGCGCTGGCAGCGGATATCGTGATCGCGGCGAAATCCGCATCCTTCGTCGAAGCATTCTGCCGCCTCGGCCTGATACCGGATACCGGCGGTACCTACTTCTTGCCGCGACTGATTGGCACCGCGCGCGCAATGGGCCTGGCCATGCTCGGCGAAAAACTGACCGCCGAGCGCGCGGAAGAATGGGGATTGATCTGGAAATGCGTGGACGACGATCAACTGTCCGCCGAAGTCGACAAGCTGGCGCGGCATTTCGCCTCCGCGCCTACACTGGGTCTTGCACGCACCAAGCAGGCGATCCATGCCAGCCCATCCAACACCTTGCCGCAGCAACTCGACCTGGAGCGAGATTTCATGCGCGAACTTGGGCGCAGCCATGACTACCGCGAAGGCGTCGCTGCCTTCGTTGAAAAGCGCACGCCGCAGTTCAAGGGTAAGTGACACAAGAGAAATACGAGGGAGCGCAATACATGCACGAAGTCAATCACGAACATGATGCGCAGGCGCTGGCGGCTGCGGCATCGGCAGCCATGTACGAGCGCGACGAAGCGACCAAGTCGCTCGGCATGCGTATTGTCGGGATCGCACCGGGCAGTGCGCAGCTGACGATGCGTGTGCGTTCGGACATGCTGAACGGCCACCAGACCTGCCATGGCGGATTCATTTTTGCGCTGGCCGACAGCGCATTTGCCTTTGCCTGCAATAGCTACAATCTCAATACCGTTGCAGCCGGATGTTCGATCGAATATCTGGCGCCCGGCCGCGAAGGTGATGTGCTGTTAGCTGAGGCGGTCGAGCAGGCGCGTAGCGGCAAGACCGGCGTATACGATGTCACGGTCACCAACCAGCACGGCGACCGTATCGCGCTTTTTCGCGGGAAGTCGCATCAGATCAAGGGCGAAGTGCTGGCCAGCATGGCCACTCGCACAGATTAAGGTTTTTTTGCCGACTCGATCGAGACGCAGATTACAAATCATAAGGAGACAGCCATGCCGCAACGCAATCCTAACCCGGGCGAGCTCGACCCCATTGAACGCGCGAGCAAAGACGAACTGCAGGCGCTGCAACTGGAGCGCATGAAGTGGACGGTCAGGCATGCGTATGACAACGTGCCGCACTACCGTACGGCATTCGACAAGGCAGGCGTTCATCCGGATGATCTGAAGAGCCTGGCCGACCTAGCCAAGTTTCCCTTCACTACCAAGAAGGATCTGCGCGACAACTACCCATTCAAGATGTTTGCGGTTCCGCGCGAAAAGGTCGTGCGCGTCCATGCATCCAGCGGCACGACAGGCAAGCCGACCGTCGTCGGTTATACCCAAAAGGATATCGATACCTGGGCCGATGTGGTGGCGCGTTCCATCCGTGCGGCTGGCGGCCGCGCCGGCGATATTGTCCACATCGCCTACGGGTATGGATTGTTCACCGGAGGCTTGGGCGCGCATTACGGCGCGGAGCGGCTGGGATGCACGGTCATTCCTATGTCCGGCG
The DNA here is from genome assembly GCF_003591035.1 of Noviherbaspirillum saxi. Classification (NCBI taxonomy): domain Bacteria; kingdom Pseudomonadati; phylum Pseudomonadota; class Betaproteobacteria; order Burkholderiales; family Oxalobacteraceae; genus Noviherbaspirillum; species Noviherbaspirillum saxi. The sequence goes on along the minus strand of NZ_QYUO01000002.1, from coordinate 1,328,013 downwards.
GCCAGACCGAAAAACAGGTCCAGCTGATTGAGGATTTCAAGCCCGACATCATCATGGTCACACCTTCGTACATGCTCAATATCGTCGAAGAGTACCAGCGCCAGGGACTCGATGCGGCGGCCAGTTCGCTAAAGGTCGGTATCTTCGGTGCAGAGCCATGGACCGACGCGATGCGCGCGGAAATCGAACAACGCGCCGGCATCGATGCGGTCGACATTTATGGCTTGTCCGAAGTGATCGGCCCTGGTGTGGCAAGCGAATGCATAGAAAGCAAGGATGGCCCGGTCATCTGGGAAGACCATTTCTATCCCGAGATCATCAACCCGGATACGGGCGAAGTGGTGGCAGACGGGGAAGAGGGCGAACTGGTGTTCACTTCGCTGACCAAGGAGGCTTTGCCCATCATTCGTTATCGCACACGCGACCTGACGCGACTGCTGCCGCCGACATCGCGCTCCATGCGGCGCATCGCCAAGATCACGGGACGGTCCGACGACATGCTGATCATCCGTGGCGTCAATGTTTTTCCCTCGCAAATAGAAGAACTGGTGCTGAAACAGTCTAGGCTCGCGCCGCAATACCAGCTGGTGCTGGGTCGTGACGGACATCTGGACAAGCTCGACGTGATCGTGGAATTGCGGCCCGAGATTTCAGGGAAATTGTCTGCGGTTGAAACCGATGCGGTGGCGCGCGAGCTGCAGCACCAGATCAAGGTCTATGTCGGTGTGACCACCGAGGTGCAAGTGCTGGCATCCGAAGGTGTCGAGCGCACCGCCACCGGCAAGGCCAGGCGCGTTGTCGACAAACGTCCGCGATAGACGTTCCGGGTGAAGCTGCATGGGCCGCCTGCGTATCCATGTCCATGCAGCCATCTGAGCATTTCATCCGTTTGCGCTATGATTCCCGGTTCTATTGAACGAAGAGGGAATACTTCATGGCGCAAACGTCTTCACGCACTAAGTTTAAACAGTTGCTTGCCTCCATCGTTGCCGGCACTGCGGTATCGATTGCAGCGGTCCCCGTCATTGCGACGGCGGCTCCGCCCGCTAAACAAGCCACTCAAGTCCCTGGTTACTACCGCATGCAGCTCGGCGACATTGAAGTCACGGCCCTCTACGATGGTTATGTCGCGCTCGATCAAAAGCTTTTGAAGGGGGCCAGCGCCAAGGATATCCAGCAGCTTCTGGCACGCATGTTTATCGCATCGTCAAAGGGCGTACAGACGGCGGTCAATGCCTATCTCGTCAATACCGGCAACAACCTGATTCTGGTCGATGCAGGGGCCGCCAAATGCTTCGGCCCGACGCTGGGCGTCATCGGCGACAACATTCGCGCGGCCGGGTATGAACCGGCGCAAATCGATACGGTGTTGATCACGCATTTGCATGGCGACCATGTATGCGGTATTTCAACCGCCGACGGCAAGCCGGCGTTTCCGAATGCGACCGTATTTGTGGCGAAGGAAGAGGCGGCATTCTGGCTGGACAAGAACGTAGCGGCTAAGGCGCCCAAGGAAATGCAACCCTTCTTCAAGATGGCGGAAGATGCGGTTGCACCGTATGTGCGCGACAACAAGCTGAAACAGTTCGGCGCGGGCGACACGCTGGTGCCAGGCGTCGTTTCGGTGCCAGCGCATGGGCATACGCCCGGGCATGCCGGCTACCAGTTCTCATCCGCGGATCAAAAGCTGTTGATATGGGGTGATATCGTGCACAGTCACGCCGTGCAATTCGCGCGGCCGGAAGTGGCGATTGAATTCGATGTCGACAACAAACAGGCGATTGCCACCCGCAAGAAAATCTTTGCCGACGCGGCCAGGAACAAACTGTGGATCGCGGGCGCGCATCTTCCTTTCCCCGGCATCGGACATGTCCGCGCGGAAAAGAAGGGGTATGCATGGGTGCCGCTTGAATACTCTCCGCTGCTTCCTAAGTGATGGATTGGCTTTCGCGTAGTAAGCACGCGAAAGCCTCATGACTGTCATGCCGGCAGCGACGATGGCTTGTCACTGCCTCTATTGCATTGGTCGATAACTTATGCCGCCTGCTTCAGCGTAGGGTAATCGGTGTAACCACGCCCGCTGCCACCGTAGTACGTGCTTTGATCAGGCTTGTTCAATCCCGCGCCGTGACGGAAACGTTCGACCAGGTCCGGGTTGGCAAGGAAGGGACGGCCGAATGCGACTGCGTCGCCGATCTTGTTGGCAATCAGGGCGTCGGCTTCGGCTGCCGTATAGCCACCGCAGAAAATCAGCAGGCCATTGAAGTTCGCACGGATCTGGCGGCGGAATTCATCGCTCAGTTCGGGGCCGCCGACCCAGTCGGGCTCGGCAATGTGCAGGTAAGCGATGCCGCGACGGGTAAATTCCTTTGCCAGGTACAGGGTGCTGGCGTCGGCTTCTTCGTCAGCTATGTCATGCGCGATGAAGTGCGGTGACAGCCTGACGCCGACGCGATCCGCACCCATTTCGGCGATGGCCGCATCCACTACTTCAAGCACGAAGCGCGCACGGTTTTCGATTGAGCCACCGTACTCGTCGGTACGCAGATTGGAATTGGTCGACAGGAACTGATGCGGTAGATAGCCGTTCGCGGAATGGATTTCAATGAAATCGAAACCGGCGCGATCGGCGCGCGCCGCCGCCTGACGATATTGCTCGACAATATCCTTGATTTCAGGCGTGGTCAGCGCACGCGGCTTGCCGGTCGGAACATTCGCGGTGGTGCCGTCAGGCTGGACGACGAAGCATTTCGCGTTGCGTGCAATCACGGCGGAGGGAGCCACGGGATCTGCGCCATCGGCTTGCAGTAGCGGATGCGATATGCGACCGACGTGCCATAACTGGGCGGCGATGCGGCCGCCTTTCGCGTGCACTGCTTCGGTGACTTTTTTCCAGCCGGCTTCCTGCTCATCGGTATAGATGCCTGGCGTCCACGCATACCCTTGGCCTTGTCTGGATACTTGAGTGCCTTCCGACACGATCAGGCCGGCACCGGCGCGTTGCGCGTAGTATTCAGTATTCAATTCGGTCGGAACATCACCCGGTTGCCCGGCGCGCGAACGTGTCAGCGGAGCCATGACGGTACGGTTGGATAAGGTGATAGATCCGGCGTTTACCGGCGACAGCAGGTTGTCGTACATAAAAGCTCCTTTTATTAGACCGGTCGGCTAGTGGCGACCGAATAAAAATGGGCATAGCCCAGAAAGAAATAATTAGACCGGTCGTCTAATTTTCGATTCAAAAAAATGCCGAATGACCGGCACGTTATTACTTTGTTCCGTCAAGCATTTGTCGGGTTTGCGCATAAGCGCGCTCCAGTGAAGCATTGGAACCATTCGCCCGTGCCAGCACGCTCGCTCCTACCCACATTGCATATAGCGACTCGGCCAGTTGCTCCGGTTCGATATCTTCATGGATGGATCCATCTGTTTTGCCGAGCCGAAGCGCACTCGTAAAGTGTCCGACAATGCGGTTCATCCCGGCAGACAGTTCTTCGCGCATCGCTTCGGACAGGTCGCATACTTCCGCCGCGAGCTTCACCGCGAGACAGGAATGATGCGCGCCGCAGGCAGTCTGGTTATCCAGCCAAACCTTGAAGTAACCCAATACCAGATCGCGTCCCGTGCAAGTTCTTGCTGCATTGCGGGTCGCAAAACGCGATTCATAGTCTTGAAAATACCGCTCCAGCAGCGCTACGCCGAAACCTTCCTTCGATTTGAAGTAATGATAAAACGAGCCTTTCGGCACTTCGGCCTTGCCCAGGATTTCACTCAAGCCGACAGCGGAAAACCCGCGCGCAAGAATAAGCGCTTCTCCCGCCGAGAGAATGCGTTCACGAGTGTCCTGATAATTTGCGTTGCGATCCATGGGATGGATACTACTAGACCGGTCGTCTAGAAGCAAGCACATTGCATGATTATTTGAGATCCCGTTGAAATCCTTCTCTTGTTATCTCTTGTTTATTTACTTCAGAGAAAGGTTTTCCGCCAACACCTCGGTAATTACCTCATGCAAGCGGGAGATCGCTGGTGTTGTCGGCTTATCGGCCTGCGATATACAAAGACCGATTCGAGGCAATGCGGGCAATGCACGCGCGGGTCCGATGTTTGCCAAACCATGCGGGATCGACACCGCCGACCGTACCGTCAGCCCAAGTCCGGCTTCTGCCGCCGCCCATAGGCCGCCCAGGCTGAGACTGGTCACGGCGATACGCCATTTGATCCCCGCGTCGTCCAGTGCCTTGATGGCTGCCTGCCGAAATATGCAGGGACTCTCCAGCAATAGCAGCGGCAGGGGTTCCTCGGATGGCCAATTCGTGTCCGGCTTGCCTATCCAGGTCATGTCCAGTTCCGCGACACGCTTGATGTCGGCGCGCCTGTCGTTGGAAAAGATCAGCGCGATATCGATTTCATTGCGCTCGATTTGCGCCGCCAGCACCGAATTGCGGTCCATGCGTATTTCGATTGCGACATGCGGATGAGAGCGGGCGAAACGTGCCAGCGTCGCCGGCAGCCAAGTGTTTTCGAAGTCGACGGACATGCCGAAGCGCACGCTGCCCATGATCGCCGATCCGCGCACGGCGGCCACGGTTTCCGCGTTGAGTTCCAGCATGCGCAGCGCGTAATCGTGCAGGGTTTTGCCAGCCGGGGTCAGCGCCAGCGCGCGTCCCTGCTTCTCGAAGATCTCGACATCAAGCTGTTCTTCCAACTTTTTCATTTGCAGGCTGACGGCCGATTGGGATCGACCAATCCGGTCGGCGGCCCGCGCAAAGCTGCCTGTGGTAATGCCGATCACCAGCGTCCGCAGCAAATCCATATCCAACAGGAGCTTGCTCATATATGAGAAATATAAAAGTATTTAATTAAAACTTTGAATTTTACAAATATATCTTAACGCTCTACAGTGCTTCTGTCAGCAGCAGTTTTAATCAGCCTCAAACCTGTCATCGACCTATTCACAAGGAGCCACCATGCCTTTTGTATCCATCTTCCTGCCCAAAGGCAGTTCCGCCGAAGCCAAGCGGCACGTATCCGACGCTGTCCATCAGGCGTTGACGGAAACTTTCAACGTACCCGCGGACGACCGCTTCCAGGTCATCAGCGAACGCGGACCCGATGAATTGATTTGTACGCCTTCCTACCTCGGCATCAGCCATACGAGCAATGTCGTATTCGTACAAGTGGCCTGTCGCGAAGGCCGCACAGTCGACATGAAGAAAGCGTTGTTTCGTCGCATGGCGGAACTGGTCTCTGAATCCGGCGTATTTTTAGCCGCAGACGTATTCATCAACCTGGTCGAGGTAAAGAAGGAAAACTGGTCGTTCGGCAACGGCCTTGCACAATACGCCTGAATCGATACTCAATCGGCTTTGCGATGCCGCCCGTGGCGCCACGGGCGAACGGCGATGGCGTTGTACAATGAAGCGAGCAGGTGTCCGCTGCATGGACGCGGTGCAGGCATCCATATTGCATCCGGACTCACATGATGACGACCACATTCGAACCCATTATTCGCAATCTTCTCGATACCGACCTGTACAAGTTCACGATGTGGCAATCGCTGCTGCATGCGTTTCCTGCAAATCAGGCCGAGTACCGGTTCGTATGCCGTAATACGCCGGCATTTCCGCTGGCCGATCTCAAGCAGGATGTCGAGCGCGAATTGGATGCATTGTGCGCAATGCGTTTTACCGATGCGGACCTCGACTACTTGCGCACGCGACCTTTCCTGAAGTCGGATTTCATTGATTTTCTGCGCATCTTCCAGTTCCAGCGGCGCTATCTCACCATCGAAACCGAGGGTGCCAATCTCAGCATTGTGGCGAAGGGCCCACAGATTCATGTGATGGGCATGGAAGTCTATGTGCTGGCGATCGTCAACGAACTCTATTGCCGTCGTTTTGATCGATCGGCGGCAATCGAAGAGGGAAGCAGGCGGCTACAGGCAAAAATCGACCTGCTGCGCCAGCAAGGTGCATCAACCAAAGAGCGTCGCCACCCATTCGAGTTTTTTGACTTCGGTACCCGCCGCCGATTTTCGGCAAGCTGGCATGAGCATGTGGTTGCCACCTTGCATAAGGAAGTGCCGGAGTATTTCAAGGCCACGTCCAATGTGCACCTTGCGCGCAAGTATGGCCTTGTTCCGATCGGCACGATGGCGCATGAATACTTGCAGACTTTCCAGGCCGTTGGTGTCCAGCTCAAGCAATTCCAAAAGGCATCGCTGGAAGCCTGGGTGCAGGAATATCGTGGCGACCTGGGCATTGCACTGACCGACGTGGTCGGTATGGATGCCTTCCTCAATGATTTCGATCTGTATTTTGCCAAGCTGTTCGACGGACTGCGCCATGATTCGGGCGACCCTTCGGAATGGGCGCGCAAGGCATTGGCGCACTATGCAAAACTGCGGATCGATGCGCATACCAAGCGCCTGGTTTTCTCGGATGGCCTTAACCTTCCCAAAGCCTTGTCGTTGCATGCCGAGTTTGCCGATCGCGTACAAATGGGATTCGGCATCGGCACCAATCTGTCGAACGATATGGGGACGGAAACGCTCAATATCGTAATGAAGCTGCTCAAGTGCAATGGCCAGCCGGTTGCCAAGCTGTCGGATTCGGAAGGCAAGGCCTTGTATGTGGACGCGACTTTCCTGGCCTATCTGCGCCAGCAATTCCATCGCGAGTAGCGACCGGTCAGAAACAAAAAATCCCTGCAAGCGTAGCGCTGCAGGGATTTTTATTGAACAGAAGAACACTCTGCCTTAAAGGCAGGGTGTTCGGTGGGTACTGAAAGATCTTAGCGGCCCGGCGCTTCGGCCTTGACCTTCAGGCGCCATGCATGCAGCAGCGGTTCGGTATAGCCGCTTGGCTGCTCAAGACCCTTCATCACCAGATCACGCGCTGCACGATACGCATACGACGATTCGAAGTTGGGCGCCATCGGCTTGTAGAACGGATCGTTGTCGTTTTGCGCATCCACGACCTTGGCCATGCGCTGCAGGGTTTCGTCGACTTGCGCCTGCGTCACCACACCGTGCAGCAGCCAGTTGGCGATGTGCTGGCTGGAGATGCGCAGGGTCGCGCGGTCTTCCATCAGGCCGACATTGTGAATATCGGGCACTTTGGAGCAGCCCACACCCTGGTCGACCCAGCGAACGACGTAACCGAGAATGCCTTGCGCATTGTTGTCGAGTTCCTGCTGGATTTCGGCAGCCGACCATTTGGCCTCGGCCACGACGGGTACTTTCAGCAAGTCGCCGAGCAGGCGCTCGATCTCGGCGGGCGCGTCGATCTTCTCGAGTTCTTTCTGGATCTCGGACACGTTCACCTGATGGTAGTGCAACGCATGCAGGGTAGCCGCCGTGGGAGAGGGCACCCAGGCGGTGTTTGCGCCGGCTTTCGGATGCACGATCTTCTGTTCCAGCATCGCGGCCATCAAGTCCGGCATCGCCCACATGCCCTTGCCGATCTGCGCACGTCCGCGCAGACCGGAGGACAAGCCGACCAACACGTTGCTGCGCTCGTAGGCTGTCAGCCATGCACTGGTTTTCATGTCGCCCTTGCGCATCATCGGCCCGGCCTGCATGGCGGTGTGCATTTCATCGCCGGTACGGTCGAGGAAGCCGGTATTAATGAAGGCGACGCGCGAGCGCGCCTCCGCGATGCAAGCCCTGAGGTTGACGCTGGTGCGGCGCTCTTCGTCCATGATGCCGAGCTTGACGGTATTTACCGGCAGGCCGAGCAGTTGCTCGACGCGGCCGAACAGTTCGCCGGCAAACGCGATTTCCGCCGGGCCATGCATCTTCGGCTTGACGATGTACACCGAACCGGTGCGCGAATTGCCGATTTCCTGCCCTTGCTTGCGCTTGAGGTCATGCAAGGCGATAGCGACGGTCACGACCGCATCCATGATGCCTTCCGGGATTTCCTGGCCGTTTTCGAGCAGGATCGCCGGATTGGTCATCAGGTGACCGACATTACGCAGGAACAGCAGCGAGCGGCCATGCAGCGTGACGACGTCATCCTTCGCATCGGTCGCGCCGACACCGGCGGTGTATTTGCGATCCGCATTCAGGCTGCGGGTAAAAGTCTTTTCGCCCTTGGTGACGCTTTCCGTCAGCGTAGCCTGCAGAATGCCGAGCCAGTTGTTGTAGGCCAGCACCTTGTCGTCGGCATCGACCGCTGCAACGGAGTCTTCCAGGTCCAGAATCGTGGAGAGAGCCGACTCGATGACGAGATCCGCGACACCGGCCGGGTCATCCTTGCCGATCGGCGTGGCGCGGTCGATCTGGATATCGATATGCAGGCCATTGTTTTTCAGCAGGATGGAGGATGGCTGCTCGGCTTGCCCCTGGTATCCGACGAACTTCGCTTCATCTGCCAGACCGGTGACGCTGCCATCGGTCAGCTTGACCGCGAGCTTGCCGCCGGCTACCTGATAGGTGACGGCGTCGCGATGCGAACCCTTCGCCAGCGGCGCTGCCTGGTCGAGGAAGTTGCGCGCGAAGGCGACGACCTTGGCGCCGCGGATCGGATTGTAGCCTTGACCGGCGGGGCCTTTTCTGGTCGCACCGTCGGTTTCGGGAAGCGCATCGGTGCCGTACAGCGCGTCGTACAACGAACCCCAGCGTGCGTTCGCCGCGTTCAGCGCATAGCGGGCATTCAGAATGGGTACAACCAGTTGAGGGCCAGCCTGCAAGGCAAGTTCGGCGTCCACGTTGGTTGTCGTTGCTTTCGCGTCCTGCGGCTGCGGTACCAGATAACCGATCGATTGCAGGAAGGAGCGATAAGCGTGCATGTCGCCGATCGGACCCGGATTGGACTTGTGCCATTGGTCGAGCTCGGTCTGCAAACGGTCGCGCTCGGCCAGCAGGGCGGCATTCTTGGGCGCGAGATCGTGCGCAATGGCGTCAAAGCCTTTCCAGAAGCTGGCGCTGTCGATGCCGGTGCCGGGAAGCACCTTTTCTTCGATAAATCGGTGGAGCACGGTTGCAACTTGAAGTCGCTGGCAGGAAGTGCGAGTAGTCATTGTGTGAGACCTCTTATGTTGTTGTGATAAACGAAATAAAAAACGATCGGGAGCGCATGATTTCAGTCGCTGGACCCTAAAGCTGTTTATCGCTGTGCCAGGTCGGTTTTGTCGTTTGGATATTAACGATTCAACAGCTATCGTACCAACTCCAGGCACATAAAATGTCTAGAAGTATATGTAATTCAAAATTGAGTAATTAATCAAATTTATCAATTCATTTGTGCGTTTTAGTGATAGCTGATTATTGACGAGCAGGCTGTTGAGATGGTGATTTCGCACTGCGCGTTCATTCTATTTATAGGTGCATTTGTGCTGAACACATCACGTCCCACTTAGATCAACTCCAAAACTTCTTTATGGGATAGCCAAAACGGCAACAATTCGCAAGTTGATGCTCAAAACTGCTTGAAACTAAAATAGTTTAAGCTTAAAGTAATTTGCAACAGGGACCTCAGCGATACTCGGGGCTTACTCCCCCTTTTTTTCGTAATCAGATTGAGCGTAGGGACTGGACATGAACGAGACTGCATATACAGACAGCTTTGCCCGCGACCATCTGCCGCCGCGCGAGCAATGGCCCGAACTGCTGTTCGATTTGCCGGAGCTTCAATATCCGCAGCGGCTCAATTGTGCGATCGAGCTGCTCGACAAAATGGTGACGTCGGGATCCGCCGGCAAGCCGGCTCTGATCCATCGCTCCATGTCATGGACCTATGCCGAATTGCTTGACAAGGTGAACCGCATCGCCGCCGTGTTGCGCGAAGACATGCATCTCGTTCCCGGCAATCGCGTGTTATTGCGCGGCGCCAACCATCCGATGCTGGCCGCCGCCATCCTGGCCGTATGGAAGGCAGGCTGCATCGCCGTTCCCACCATGCCCCTGCTGCGCGCGCCTGAACTGTCGGTCATCATCGACAAGGCGCAGATCAATGCCGCTCTTTGCGCCGCCTGCCTGAAGGATGAACTGGAACTGGCGCGAGAGCAGTCGCCGGTGCTGGGACAGGTCGTTTACTATCAAGACGCCGGACACGATTCGCTGGAACAGTTGATGCAGTCGAAGTCGGGCAGCTTCGAAGCGACCGATACCTGCGCCGAAGACGTTTGCCTGATCGCGTTTACTTCGGGAACGACGGGCAAGCCCAAGGGCGCGATGCATTTTCATCGCGACATTCTTGCCGTGTGCGATACCTTCCCGCGCTCGATTCTGCAATCGCGCCCGGAAGATGTCTTTATCGGCACGCCGCCCCTGGCCTTTACCTTTGGACTTGGCGGCCTGCTGCTGTTTCCCTTGCGTGTGGGGGCAAGCACCGTATTGCTGGAAAAGCTGACGCCCGAGACGCTGATGCAGGCCATCGAGGAATTCCGCCCGACCGTGTGCTTTACCGCGCCGACTTTCTATCGTCAGATGGCGCCGCTCGCTTCCCGCCATGACATCTCCAGCCTGAAGAAAACCGTGTCGGCCGGGGAGGCCTTGCCGGTGGCAACGCGGGAGAGCTGGCAGCGCGCCACGGATATCGCGATGGTCGATGGAATCGGGTCGACCGAAATGCTGCACATCTTCATCTCGGCCTCGGGCAATACCATTCGCCCTGGTGCAACCGGAAAACCCGTGCCGGGCTATCGCGCCTGCGTCCTCGATGAAGACGGCAATCCCGCCGGACCAGGAGTCGTCGGCAGGCTGGCGGTCAAAGGTCCTACCGGCTGCCGCTATCTGTCCGATCCGCGTCAGGCGGACTATGTGTACGACGGCTGGAACCTCACTGGCGACGCGTATGAAATAGATGCGGACGGCTATTTCTGGTACCGCGCGCGTACCGACGACATGATCATTTCGGCCGGTTACAACATCGCTGGGCCTGAGGTGGAAGATGCGCTGCTGAAGCATCCCGCAGTGGCCGAGTGCGCCGTGATCGGCGTTCCCGACGAAGAACGGGGACAAATCGTTAAGGCTTTCGTCGTGCTCAAGCAGGGAATTGCTTCAGATGACGAGATGACGAAGCAATTGCAAGCCTTCGTCAAGCAAAGCATCGCGCCGTACAAGTATCCGCGCGCTGTCGAATATCGCACTTCCTTGCCAAGAACGGAAACCGGCAAGCTGCAGCGATTCAAACTGCGGCAAGGCATTGTATGAGCCTGATTGAACAGCCTTATCAGCAAAAAGCGAGAAAGCCCATGAAGATCGTATGCATCGGCGGCGGGCCTGCCGGCCTGTATTTCGGCCTGCTGATGAAAAAGCAGAATCCCGAACACCAGATCACCATCATCGAGCGTAACCGCCCATATGACACCTTCGGCTGGGGCGTGGTGTTTTCCGATCAGACCTTGGGCAACCTGGTCGCCGCCGACGAAGATACAGCGCGCACGATCCTTCAGTCATTCAACCACTGGGACGACATCGATGTGCACTTCAAGGGAAAGACCGTCACATCCGGCGGTCACGGCTTTTGCGGGATAGGACGCAAGCGTCTGCTGAACATCCTGCAAGCCCGCTGCGAGGAACTTGGCGTCAAGCTGGTGTTCGAGACCGATGTAGTTGACGACCAACTGGTCGCGGCGGAATACGGCGCCGATATGGTCATTGCCTGCGACGGCTTGAACAGCCGCATTCGCACGCGTTACGCGGACGTCTTCAAGCCGGATATCGATGCCCGTAAATGCCGCTTTGTCTGGCTCGGTACGAAAAAGATGTTCGATGCGTTCACCTTCGCCTTCGAGGAAACGGAACACGGCTGGTTTCAGGCCCACATCTATCAATTTGATGGCGACACCTCGACCTTTATTGTCGAAGCGCTGGAAGATACGTGGATCCGTGCCGGCATCGACAGGATGAGCCAGGAAGAGGGCATTGCCTTTTGCGAAAAGCTCTTCGCACGCTGTCTGGACGGCTATCCCCTGTTAAGCAACGCGAAGCATTTGCGTGGATCGGCGATCTGGATCAGGTTTCCAAGGGTGATCTGCGATACGTGGGTGCGCTGGAGCGATATCCACGGCAAACCCGTACCGGTGGTCCTGATGGGAGACGCGGCGCACACCGCGCATTTTTCCATCGGATCCGGCACCAAGCTCGCGCTTGAGGATGCGATTGAACTTGCACGCTGTTTCGAGAAGCATGGCGAGCAGGGACTGGAAGAGGTCTTGAATGCCTATCAGATCCTGCGTTCGATCGAAGTGCTCAAGATCCAGAGCGCGGCCCGCAACTCGATGGAGTGGTTTGAAAACGTGCAACGTTATGCGCACATGGAGCCGGAACAGTTTGCCTATTCCATGCTTACGCGCAGCCAGCGGATTTCGCATGAAAACCTGCGTCTGCGCGACGCGGCCTATGTGCAGCGCTATGAAAGCTGGATTGCCGAGCGTGCATTCGAGCAGGCAGCCTGCCCGCCGCCGCAAGCGGCATCCGACCACAGCATTCCTCCGATGTTCACGCCGTTCCGCATGCGCGGCACCGTGCTCAAGAACCGCATCGTCGTGTCGCCGATGGCGCAGTACTCGGCGGTCGACGGTCTGGTCGGCGATTATCATCTCGTGCACCTCGGCAGCCGTGCGACGGGCGGCGCCGGTATGGTCTTCGCCGAAATGACCTGCGTTTCCGCCGACGCGCGCATCACGCCGGGCTGCCCTGGCATGTACACGCCGGAACACACGCAGGCATGGAAACGTATCGTCGATTTCGTCCACGCGAATACCGATGCAAAGATTGCCATGCAACTGGGTCACGCCGGGCCAAAGGGATCGACCCGTGTGGCATGGGAAGGCATCGATCTGCCGCTTGCCTCGGAAAACTGGCCGCTGGTCGCGGCATCTCCGCAGCAATACATCGAAAACGTGTCACAGTTCGCGCGGGCCGCGACGCGCGCGGATATGGAGCGCATCGAGGCAGATTTCGTGCGTGCGGCGCAGGCCGCCGCACAAGCAGGATTCGACTGGCTTGAACTGCATTGCGCGCACGGCTATCTCTTGTCAAGTTTTATTTCTCCGCTGACCAATCTGCGCGACGACGAGTACGGCGGTACGCTGGCGAACCGCTGCCGCTTCCCGCTGCAGGTGTTCACCGCAATTCGCGCGGTGTGGCCGCAGGACAAGCCGATCAGCGTACGCATCTCGGCGCACGACTGGGTGGAAGGCGGCATCACGCCTAATGAAGCGGTGCAGATTGCAAAGCTGTTCAAGCAAGCCGGCGCGGACATGATTGATTGCTCATCCGGGCAAGTCAGCAAGAAGGAACAGCCGGTATTTGGCCGCATGTACCAGACGCCGTTCGCCGATCGCATCCGCAACGAGGCGTGTATTCCCACCATTGCCGTCGGCGCCATTTATGAAGCCGATCATGCCAACAGCATCATCGCCGCCGGCAGGGCGGATCTGTGCGCGCTTGCGCGGCCGCATCTTGCCAATCCGGCATGGACGCTTAATGAGGCCGCCAAAATCGGCTTCACCGAGTTGGAATGGCCTAAGCAGTATCTCTCTGGCAAAGCCCAGCTGGAACGCAACCTCGAACGCGAAAGGCAGATGGCTGCAGCCAACAGTGGTCTGACGCCGCAGCAAATCGCGGCCCGCCTGATGGAGGGCGCATGAGCAATGCTGCACTACCTCTGAGCGGCAAGCATGCAGTCGTGACCGGCGGCGGTCGCGGCATCGGTGCTGCCATTGCCGCAAGCCTGCTCCGGCAAGGCGCGCGACTGACGCTGCTGGGCCGGAGCGAAACCACGCTGGCCGAGACAGCCAGCCGTCTAGAGGCACTGGGACGTATCGACTACGTCTGTGCCGATGTGGCCGATGCGGATGCCGTGACACATGCGTTTTCGAAAGCGGAGTCACTGGGCGGAACAATCGACATCCTCATCAACAACGCCGGCCAGGCCGTCTCCGCTCCCTTCGTCAAGACCGATGCGCAACTCTGGAACCGCATGCTGGCGGTCAACCTGAACGGCTGCTTTCACTGCACGCAGGCAGTCTTGCCCGGGATGCTGCGCAGTGGATGGGGGCGCATCGTCAATGTCGCCAGTACTGCCGGCCTGACCGGCTACGGTTATGTGTCCGCCTATTGCGCAGCAAAGCATGGCGTGATCGGGCTGACCCGCGCACTGGCGCTCGAACTGGCAACAAAAGGCATCACCGTCAACGCGGTATGCCCCGGCTATACCGACACCGACATGACGCAGGAAACGATTGCCAATATCGTCAGCAAGACTGCACGCAGTGCGGCCGAGGCGCAGGCCGAACTCAGTATGAAAAATCCGCAGAAACGTCTTGTCGCGCCGGAAGAAGTGGCCAATGCCGTCGCCTGGTTATGCCTGCCGCAATCCGCTGCAATGAACGGCCAGTCGATCACGGTGGCCGGCGGCGAAGTCATGTAAGGAAAGACCATGTCACGCAAGTCTTCCATCGCAGCCACCGAGGGCATAGTCGATCATGCATCGGCACACGTGTTCGATCTGGAAAGTCGACTGGACGCAGACCATCATCAATCGATACGTTTGTGGCTGCGCATGCTGTCCTGTACCGTGCTGATGGAAGACCGGATCCGGTCACGGCTTCGGAACGAGTTCGGGATCACGCTTCCGCGCTTCGACCTCATGGCGCAACTGGAACGTCATCCGGAGGGTCTGCGCATGGGGGAGCTTTCCAAACGGATGATGGTCACCGGAGGCAATATCACCGGCATCACCGATCAGCTTGAACGCGAGAAGCTGGTGATGCGCGTGCCCGATGCAGACGATCGCCGCGCTTACAGCGTCAAGTTGACCGAGGCGGGACGGAAGGCATTCGAACGCATGGCATCGGTGCACGAAGCCTGGGTCGAAGACATGCTGGGCGGTTTGTCGGTGACCGAGAAAAACAAACTGATTGAACTACTCTCAAAACTAAAACATCACCTGAACGGTCCTGCGACCGGCGACGAGGAATGACAATGCACTATTTACGCGGAGAACCGCAGCAGCTGCCCGGCAATCGCAAGCCGCTTGCCGCTTACGAGGCGAAAAACTTTCTGTTTGAGGTGAAAGAAGGCGTGGCCACGCTGACTTTGAACCGGCCCGAGCGCAAGAATCCCTTGACCTTTGAATCTTATGCGGAGTTGCGCGATCTGTTTCGCACGCTCTCCCATGCGGACGATGTGCATGCGGTTGTCATGACAGGAGCGGGAGATAATTTCTGCTCTGGCGGCGATGTTCATGAAATCATCGGTCCGCTCACTAAACTGGATATGCCCGGCCTGCTTGCCTTTACACGCATGACGGGTGATGTGGTGAAAGCGATGCGGGCATGTCCCCAGCCGGTGATTGCCGCGGTCGATGGCATCTGCGCCGGTGCAGGGGCGATTCTCGCCATGGCGTCCGACATACGCTTTGGGACGGCGCGAAGCAAGACCGCGTTTCTGTTTACGCGGGTAGGATTGGCCGGTTGCGATATGGGTGCCTGCGCGATCCTGCCACGCATCATCGGACACGGGCGTGCATCGGAACTTCTCTATTCCGGGCGCAGTATGGGCGGCGAGGAAGCCGAACGTTGGGGGTTTTTCAACCGACTGATCGCTCCGGAAACCTTGCTCGGCGAGGCACAGGACTTTGCGACGGAACTGGTGCGCGGTCCCACCTTTGCGCATGGCATGACCAAGAAAATGCTGCATCAGGAATGGAACATGGGAATAGACGAAGCGATCGATGCCGAAGCCCAGGCCCAGGCCGTTTGCATGGCAACCAACGATTTTCACCGCGCCTACCATGCGTTTGTCGGGAAGCGGAAACCGGGGTTTGAAGGCGATTAGGATATGACAATGAAAATTCTGCAACCACCGGACTGGATGCGTCCAAAGGGCTACACGAACGGTATTGCCGCGCGAGGGACCATGGTGTTCGTGAGCGGCATGGTGGGATGGGACAAGGAATGCCGGTTCCGCAGCACCGATATTGTGGAGCAGGTGCGATACGCATTGCAGAACGTGGTCGACGTCCTGCGTGAAGCGGATGCGCGTCCGGAACATATCGTGCGCATGACCTGGTATGTCGTCGACAAGACGGAATACGTCAATGCGTACAAAGGGATAGGCGACGTTTACCGAGAGATTATCGGAAGGCATTACCCGACCATGACGGCGGTGCAGGTGGAAGCACTGGTCGAAGATCAGGCCAGGGTTGAAATCGAAGTGACCGCCGTGGTGCCGGATGATGCGCATCGCGAAGGCGTCATGCAGCGGTCATAAGCTTTTCTCTCGATTGAAAGCCGGTGCTTGCTATTCCTTGTAATAGACGACCTGATGGGTGGCCGCCAGCAATGCACCGTCGGCGCTCCACACTTCTGCACTTTGGTCGAAGAAGCCTTTTCCGAAATGCAGTCCGCGTGCTATGCCCAATAGCGATGAACTACCCTGTGCGCTCAATTGCGCGGCGTCGGCATGGAAGTAGGTGGTGAGTGCCACCGTACCGATGGGCACCCACGTGCGGCGGCGCACGAAGATGCGCGGAAAGAAGGCGTCGGAGATCGCGGACAAGGACAGGAAGTCCAGTGGGCGGGGCGGCTCGTCGCGTATCCACAGGCGACTTTGCGATGGATAGCCGTCGGTATCGGGCGTGTCCAGCCCGCCGTCGATAAAGCGCATGTCATAGCAGGAAGTCCAGGCTGCGCGTGGGATGGCCGGTGCCGGCTTTATGCCATCGGCAGGCGGCACTTCCGGAAAGTTGGCGTCGGTAGCGCTCCAGGTATCGCGCCGGACCGCGGTAACGGCGGTCCCGAATGCGGCGACTTCGTCGGCCTGAATCAGTTCGATGAACCAGTGCTGGGTGCTGCGATTGGTCCGCACGGCCTTTGCATGAACGGTGAAGTCTCCATCAGCGATAGGCGCTGCGTAATGTACGGTAAGCGAAAGCGGATCGCCAAGAAGGGCGGGGTGGCTCATCACGGCGTTGAGCAGGGTCGCGCCGATCACGCCGCCAAAAGGCCCGACCATGTTCCCGTATGCGGGACTGGTGTGGCCGGTGTAGGTATCGTCGTCGCGTTTTGCGAGCGCAATGGCGGCGTCAAATACATGCTTTGACGGTTTTGGCATATCCATATCGGTCCTTGGCAGATAGAATGAAAAAAATTTCTGGATCCCATTCTAATGGTGAAGACAGATGCATGCAGGAGGGCATGCTCGGCCATGCTGGGAGCGGCGCAGAAGTGAATTGGAACTGCCAAAGTGAGAGGACGGTTTGCAACGCATTGCTAAGAGGCTACTCCTCAGTCCTATAATGAGCGGCAATTAATTTTGTGGCGGGAGATCCGATTGCGGACAGTCGTTCTAGGCGGGTATGGAAATTTTGGCGCACGCATTTGTCGGGCGCTCGGTCGTTGCGCCGATATCGACCTTGTCATTGCCGGGCGCGACAAGGAACGGGCGGAAATGTTTGCCGCGGAGTTGGGTGCGCGAACGCGCGGCGCTCGAATAGACATAAGCTGCCCCGATCTGGCGCAACAACTGCGTTCATTGGGTGCGGAGTTAGTGATACACACCGCCGGGCCATTTCAGCAGCAAGGATACGAGGTACCGCTTGCCGTCGCTGCCGCTGGCGCACACTATATCGATCTTGCCGATGGTCGGCGCTTCGTATGTGATTTCCCTCGCAAACTGGATACCGCATTTCGCCGACAAGATAAAACGGCGATCACCGGAGCCAGCACCGTACCTGCTTTGTCCACCGCCGTGGTTGATGAGTTGACCAAAGGATGGCAGGGAATTCAAACGATAAACTTTTGTATTGCACCGGCGCAGTCGGCACCACGTGGAGTAACGACGCTCGCCGCCATACTGAATTACTGTGGTGCTCCGATTGAAGTATGGGAAAACGGCAGATGGCAGACGCGCTACGGTTGGGCCGCACCCGCGCGGGTTGAGTTTTTGCGCTTGCGTCCGCGCCTTGGATCGCTCTGTGACATTCCCGATCTGGAGCTCTTGCCTGAGCGTTACCCAGGCGTGCAGAATGTGATGTTTCGCGCGGCTCTGGAAATAGGCTTGACCCAGCGTGCGCTTGCATTCGTCGCGGGATTTCGGCGCGCCCGACTTGTGCGACGGCCGGAACGCTATGCGAAACTATTCCATCGCGTAGCCAACGGATTGAACGGTTTTGGTTCGTCCTTGGGCGGCATGGCCGTTAGCGTTTCCGGACGCGGCGCTAACGGTGAGTCGACACGCTGCGAATGGCATATCGCCGCTGATGACGACCACGGTCCCGAGATTCCCTGCATGGCCGCCATTCTTCTGGCCGAACGCCTCGCATGCGGCGAACTGAACTTACCCGGCGCCCATACCAGTATGGGAACGCTGGCATTAGCCGATTTCGAACCTGAATTCGCGCGCTGGAATATGATTACGGATATTGTGCCGGGAGTTAATGCGCATGGTGCATGATCGTTTTGAATTCGATATACCTGCTTCATCGGACGTAGTATTCGACGCGTTTCATTATCACTGCTGGCGCTTCCGATGGGACTCGCTGGTACAGGACGTTAGAGTGATAGATGGCGCGCCTTGTCCCTATGTCGGCGCTGAAACAGAAAATGCCGGCGGCGGCTGGGTTCGCGGTTTATCAATGCGTACCAGGTTTGTGTCCTTTGATCGCCCGCGGGTCGCCGCAGCCACCATGATCGGACATTCGTTTCCCTTTACGAGTTGGGCTGCGTCAATGAAACATCGACCTGTCGGGATCAATCGCTCGATCATGATTTACACCTATACCTTTCGGGCCGGCCCCCGTTACTTATCTTGGCTGCTGGAGCCAATCGTCAAGCGAATATTCGACTGGCAAACACGCCGGCGTTTTCTACGGATGCAGCGATTTCTCGCGAAACACTCAGGCGAAGTAGTGCAGTGGCAGAAATTTTCGGTCTAACAAATACGAGACCAAAGATACTAAGGCACGGCAAATAAAGTATCGAGAAACAGAGTTATTTCATTCCGGTAGCCGCTTTGCGGCGATGACTGAAGTCAATCGCGCCCGCGAATTTCTGTCTTGAGAACCCCGGCTGAGCGGCCCTGGATTCCATCGTCTTGAGCAAGAAATTATGCCGCGCTGATCTCGATCGCCACCTTTCCAAACTGCCTGCCCGATTCAAGATGGTCCAGCGCCGCATGAATCTCATCCAGTTCATAGCGCGATGACACAACAGGGCGCAACGATGTGTGCTTCACAAAGCTCAGCAGATCGGCAAACTCGCTGAAATTTCCGAGTGTCGAACCGAGTATCTCAAGCTGCCGGATGAATACCCGGCGCAGATCCGCAGGCGGCTGGTCGCCGCTCGTTGCTCCGCATGTGACCAGGCGTCCTCCGCGAACCAGGGATTTCAGCGCACTGGACCACACTGCCTGACCGACGTTTTCGATAACCACATCCACGCCGCGCCCCGATGTCAGTTCCATCACTGTCTTGGATACATCCTGCGACGCGCTGTTGATTGCATGATCGGCACCCACCGACAACGCGCGTTTAAGCTTTTCATCATCACGCGACGTGACGATGGTTCTGGCGCCGGTCATCTTGGTTAACTGTAAAGCGGCAAGCGATACGCCGCCGCCGATGCCGAAGATGAGCACCGTTTCCCAAGGCTTGACGCGGGCCTTGCTGAACAACATCCGCCATGCGGTCAGATAGGTGACGCCCAGTGTTGCAGCCTCGGAGAAATCCAGCGCGTCAGGCATGGGAAATACATTAGATGCGGGTAAGGCGACATATTCTGCAAGCGTGCCGTCGCAGTGCTCGCCAAGGTAGCGTACCGACCGGCAAAGAACGATGTCTCCGCGTTGGCAAAATTCGCATCTGCCGCAACAGGTGGCCGGATGAATCACGACGCGCTGGCCGGGATGCAGATTGCGTTCCCCGGCATCGGTTTCCTCGACCATGCCCGCGCCGTCGAGTCCCATGATTTGAGGCAGGCTATGCGTAATGCCGGCGCCGCTGTCCCGCATGTACAAGTCCACCCGGTTAAGCGTCGCTGTATGCATACGCACCAGTACCTCGCCCGGACGGCGGATGGGATCAGGGCGCTCGCCAATCTCCACTACTTCGTTGCCACCGTGACCGGTAATATATGCAGCTTTCATGGAAGGCCTCTTTCAGTAAGAGCAAGAGTGGATGCCGACCGCTCTTCAAGCATATACATGGCGGGGTGTGTATTACACGCCCAGATATCTCGCCAGCTCTTGCGGTGTGCCGAGCAAGGCGTTCGATTCGCCTTGCAGCACAACGCGGCCTTTCTCAAGCAGCACCGCCGAATCGGTGTGTTCCAGCACCGCGCGATAATTGCGGTCGACGATCAACGCGCTGATACCGGTTGCGCGTATCGTTGCGATCACGCGCCAGATTTCCTGCACGATCAACGGCGCAAGACCTTCGGTGGCCTCGTCGAGAATCAGGAGGTCGGGGTTGGTCATCAATGCGCGTCCTATCGACAGCATTTGCTGTTCGCCGCCGGACAACTGCTGCCCGCCATGATCCAGTCTTTCCTTCAGGCGCGGAAAAATGTCGAGTACCCTGTCGTAGGTCCAGTCATGCCGGCCCGTTGGTCCCGGGCGGGCGCTCATGAGCAGATTTTCGCGTACCGAGAGATTGGGGAAGATGCCTCGTCCTTCGGGGACATAACCTATTCCCAGCCTTGCCATTTTTTCCGGTGGCTGACCGGTAACAGCCTTGCCTAGCCATGAGACCGAACCGGAGGCGGCGGGAACATATCCCATCAGCGAGCGGATCAAGGTGGTTTTGCCCATGCCGTTTCTGCCGAGCAGACCAACCGTCTTGCCGCGCGGGATATCCAGATCCACGCCATGCAGGATATGGCTGTCGCCGTAGTAGGTGTTGAGTGTTTTTATCTGTAGCACTACAGCCTCGGAATCAATGCTCGCCCAAATAGGCGACCTGCACATCGGGATTGCTGCGGATGGCGGAAGGCACATCGCTGGCGATGACTTCGCCGTTGACCATGACGGTAATGCGATCGGCAACACGAAACACCGCGTCCATGTCATGCTCGACCAGCAGGATGGCATGGGAGCGCTTGAGGTTCTGCAGCAATGCAAGCATGCGCTCGGTTTCTTCCGCACCCATGCCGGCCAGCGGCTCGTCGAGCAGCAGCACCTGCGGCGCGGTGGCCAGACACATGGCGATCTCCAGCTGCCGCTTCTTGCCGTGGCTCATGCTGCCCGCCGGCAGATGGCCGGCATCTCCCAGACCGGCGTCATCGAGCGCGCGGCGCGCAACGGCGGTGCTCTGCTCGCAGCGTCCGGCCGATTCCCATATGGCCCAGGATCGCTGATAGGCTGCCTGCGCGGCCAGGCGGCAATTCTCCAGCACGGTAAAGGTTGGAAAGATTGTGGTGCGTTGATAGCTGCGGCCTATGCCCCAGCGTGCGCGTTTGGGCTGGGATAGATGCGTAATGTCGGTCCCCTTGAGAAGTATCGTCCCGCTCGATACGGCAATTTCTCCGGACAACATGTTGATCAGCGTCGATTTCCCCGCGCCATTGGTCCCGATGACCGCATGCACTTCGCCAGCATGCAGATCCACCGACACGTTATTGACTGCCTTCAGGCCGCCGAAACGTCGGGTGAGGCCGCTCGCCTGAAGCAGTGCTCCGCCTGTCGCGTCGATAGTCATTTATCCGCTCCCTCAGCTTGCTCTTCGGTCGCGGGCCTGCCTGCCGATGCACGTCCGAAGCGCTTACCGAGCGATGACAGGCCGATCAATCCCTTGGGCAAAAGCGCAACGAAGAAAATCATGGTCAGACCCAGCGTCAACTGCCAGCGTGCGGCAAAGTCACCGAATATGGCTTCCGATGAATAAAACTCCTTCAACAGCACGAATGCCATTGCGCCGATCACCGCACCGCGCAGCGAACCGAGGCCGCCGAGAATGATCATCAGCAGCACGGCGCCCGATTCATGCCATGACAGCATTTCTGGATTGACCACGCCGTTCTTTGCCGCCATCAGAAATCCGGCGAGAGCTGCAAGCATGCCGGCAAGCACAAAGGCGGCGAGCTTATACCAGTAAGTCTGGAAGCCGGCCGCCCGCATGCGCTGTTCATTGACGCGAATGCCGGCCAGCGCATGGCCGAAGCGAGAGCGCTGCACCAGCGCGAGCAGGCCGAAGGTGAAGACCAGTGCACCCAGCGCCATGAAATAGAGATGGCGCGCATTGTCCAGGTCGATCAGTGTGGTGGTTCCGAGCGCCAATGCCGGCCGCAGCGTGAGATACATGCCATCACTGCCGCCGCCGATCGGGGTGTCATGAAATACGTAGTAGGCCATCTGCGCAAAGGCCAGCGTGACCATGATGAAATAGACACCCTTGGTGCGCAGGCTGAGCGCTCCGACCACCAGCGCATAGGCGCCTGCGATCAGAATGGCCAACGGAAGCAGCACAAGTATCGAACCGGCTTCCGCTTCGGGCGACGCAAGGCCGGTGACATAGGCCGCGATGCCGAAGAAGGCGGCGTGGCCGAGACTGACAAGACCGGTGGTGCCGACCAGCAATTCCAGGCTGAGTGCGAAGACTGCATAGATGATGATCTTGACCGCCAGGTCCTGAGAATACGATGACAGAAACATCGGCAGGACAGCCAGGATGACGAGGACCGCCAGCGGAGCAAGCCATCCGAAGCGGGGCGTGGCACCCGGCATCACGGCATTGGTTGCGGCAATGGAAGTGCCCATGACTTAGTATCCTTTGCTGCGCAGGCCTTCCGGACGCCAGATCAAAATAATCGCCATCAGCACATAAATGCCGATGCCGCTCAACTGGGCGAAAAAGACTTTGCCGAAGGTATCGACAAAGCCCACCAGCAGCGAAGCGATGAGCGCACCGGATATGGAGCCGATGCCGCCGATCACGACCACGACAAAACATACGATCAGTACATGCCCGCCCATCCCCGGGTATACCGAGGCCATCGGCGCGGCGATCATGCCCGCCAGCGCGGCCAGCGCGACGCCTGCTGCAAACACGATGCGGTACAGCAGGCGAATGTTGATGCCCAGCCCGCGCACCATGTCGCGATTGCTTGCGCCGGCCCGGATCATCATGCCCAGGCGCGTGCGGTTGACGACAAGGTACAGGCCGATCGCAACGACGATGCAGGCGGCGGAGGCAAACAGGTTATAGATTGGATAAGTCATGATGCCGCCCAGCGACACGCCGCCGGACAACCAGTCAGGCGCCTTGACGCCGTGCACGTCGTTGCCGACGAGGATGCTGCGCAACTCTTCGAATACCAGGATTAGCGCATAGGTCATCAGTACCTGCTGCAAGTGATCACGCTGGTACAGGTAACTGAAGAAGATCCACTCAAGGAAGAAGCCGAACAGGGCCGACAAGGCGACGCCGGCCAGCAGCATGGCGATGAAATGATTGCCGAAAAACGGCGCGATGGAAAACGCCAGGTAGGCGCCGATCATGTAAAAGCTGCCGTGCGCCAGATTGATCACGCCCATGATGCCGAAGATCAGCGTCAATCCGCTGGCGACCAGAAAAAGCAGCAAGCCATACTGGATTGAATTCAGGCACTGGACCAGGAACGTCGAAATGTCCATCACACACTTTGCTCGGTGAAAGGGAAGGGAGCGGCTTGCAATACCTTGCGATCCATTGCAAGCCGCGCCAGTACGGTGAGGGTGGGCTTAAAGCTGTTTGCAGCCGCGGGCCGGGTCGGCCAGCGCCTTCATTGCCACGCCTTTGACTTCGTTGTTATTGCCCTTGACCTCGCGCAGGTAGATGTCCTGGATCGGATTGTGCGCCGGCGACAGCGTGAACTTGCCGCGCGGGCTGTCGACTGTTGTGCTACGCATGGCTTGCACCAACTGGTCGCGCTTGCCGATGTCGCCATTGACTGCCTTCAAGCCGCTGGCGAGCAGCTGCGCAGCGTCGTAGCCTTGCACCGCATAGACGTCGGCATTGGTCTTGTAGGCCTTGGCGAAATTAAGGCGGAAGGTATTGTCGCGCGGCGTATTCAGATTGTCCGCATAGTGCAGGGTGGTGATCATGCCTTGTGCGGCCGCGCCTTGCGCTTCAAGAGTGCCGTCGGTGAGGAAGCCCGGACCGTACAGCGGAATCGTCTTGTTCAGTCCGGCCGCGACGTAATCCTTGACGAACTTGACCGCACCGCCGCCGGCAAAGAATGCATACACCGCATCCGGCTTCTGCGAGGCGATTTCTGTCAGCAATGCCTGGTATTCAACGTTCGGGAACGGCAATGTCAGGCTTTGCGTGACCTTGCCGCCGCCCTTTTCAAAGGCTTCCGCGAAGCCCTTGACCGATTCCGTGCCAGCCGCGTAGTTCCAGGTAATCGTCATGGCTTTCTTGTGGCCGCGCTCCGCCGCGACCTTGCCCATCGCGTACGCCGGCTGCCAGTTGGAAAACGAGGTGCGGAAGATGTTCTTGGCGCACATCGCCCCCGTAATGACATCCGCGCCGGCATTCGGGACGATCAGCAGCGTATTGGTTTCACGTGCGACCTTGGCCATGGCAAGCGCGACGCCGGAATGGACGGTGCCGACCAGCACATCAACCTGATCGCGTTTGATCAGTTTGTTGACGTTATCGGTGGCCTTGGCCGGATCGGATTCGTCATCAACCTTGAAGTACTGAATTTCACGTCCACCCAGCTTTCCGCCCTGTTCATTGACGTACAGCTTGAATCCGTTTTCTATCATGTTGCCAAGACTGGCAAAGGTACCGGTGGCGGGCAGCATGAATCCGACCTTGATCGGCGCCTGGGACTGCGCGACGGCAAGCGGTGTGGTCGATAGCGTGGCAACTGCAACAGCGATACTAAGTGTGATGGCTGGCTTGCTGAAATACTTCACGGCTGTCTCCTTATGATGAATGCGGTCAGGTCGAACTGACGATGAATCGAGCGACTTCTTTGATGATCGCTTCGGGCTGGTCCCGGTGCGGAGAGTGTCCGCATTGAGGCACTACCAGCAGGCGAGTCTGCGGCACTTTACGCTGGATGCCGCGAACCTGCTCTAGCGTACCATACTCATCATCTTCGCCTTGCATGGCAAGTACGGGGCAGGAAATCTGCGGCAAATCGTCTTCTATGTTCCAGGCGCGGAAGGCCGGATCGAGCCAGATATTGTTCCAGCCCCAGAACGCGGAATCGGGATCGGCGTGATAGCGCCCCAGCTTCGCCCGCAGGTCGGTGGACAGATAAGTTTCCCGCGCCTGCTCGATGCTGGTGATAGTCAACTCCTCGACAAAGATGTGCGGCGCAGCGACCGCAATTCCGCTCACTGCGTCGGGAAAACGCGCCGCGTAGAGCAGCGCGATCGAGCCGCCGTCGCTATGGCCGAACAGCCACGGCTTGTGTATGTCCAGCGCTGCAAACAGCGCCGGCAGAACTTCATGCGCCTGCGCATGCATGAAACCGACCGGCCAGCGTTCTTCATGCGGGCGCGGCGTGGAATTGCCGTACCCGTAGCGAGAAAAAACCAGCCCGGTCAATCCAGCCGCTTCGCACAGGCGCTGCGGAAAATCTTTCCACAGTGCGATGGAGCCAAGCCCTTCATGCAGGAATACCACAACCGGATAGGCGGATTCCCTGACCCCGACCCACTGATACTCCATATGCAGCGGCTTTTCGCGCCAGACAATTTCAACAAATTCGGTGTGCGGCTGGTGCAATTCGGTCGTCATGCATATCATCCCTGTAAGGCGCGCAGCTTGAAGCGCTGGATCTTGCCGGTCGCGGTCTTCGGCAATTCGGGAACGAATTCTATGTCGCGAGGATACTTGTGCGGCGCGAGTTTCCCTTTGACGAAAGCCTTGAGGTCATCCACCAGTTGCGGCGATCCCGATTGACCTTTGACGAGCACCACATAGGCGGCGGTTTTGATCAAGCCTTCGGCATCGGTTTTGCCGACGACCGCACATTCAAGCACTGATGGATGTTCGATCAGGACGTTTTCGATTTCAATGGGAGAAACATACTGCCCGCTGACTTTGAGCATGTCGTCGCTGCGGCCCGAATAAACATAATAGCCATCGGCGTCCATGGTGTACTTGTCGCCGCTCTTGAGCCATTCGCCGATGAAAGTGGAGCGGGTTTTCTCGCGGTTGCACCAGTACATCAAGGCTGCGCTCGGGCCGCGTATGTACAGGTCGCCGATTTCACCCGGCGCTACCGGCTGGCCTCTGTCGTCGCGCAGTTCAATGTCATAACCAGGTACGGGTTGTCCCGAGCTGCCGTAGCGCACGCTGCCCGCCCTGTTGGAAATGAAAATATGCAGCATTTCGGTCGAACCCAGGCCATCGAGAATGTCGCAGCCGAAATGTTTACGGAAGCGTTCGCCGACTTCGCGCGGCAGCGCTTCCCCAGCCGATGTGCAGATGCGCAGCGCGACATCTTCTTTCCTTGGCAACTCCTCCGATGCAAGCATGGCTACATACAGCGTCGGCACACCGTAGAAAATCGTCGGTTTATATTCCACAAGCCGTTTGAACACGGCTTGCGGTGTGGGCCGTTCGGCCATGAGAATGACCGTCGCCCCAACGCTGAGCGGGAAAGTAAGGTTGTTACCGAGACCATACGCAAAGAAAAGCTTGGCGGCGGAAAACACCGTGTCGTCGCTCCCGATGCCCAGCACCGGCTTGGCATACAGTTCGGCGGTCCAGAACAGGTTTCCGTGCGAATGCACGGTGCCTTTCGGACGGCCGGTAGAGCCGGAGGAATACAGCCAGAAGGCAAAATCGTCGGCATGCGTATTGGCACATGCCGTCATTGCCAGGGGTTCCGCGGCCAGCAGATCGGCCATGTCGAACAAGCCTTGCTCGCCCAAGGTGCTGCCCGACACGACCAGTTCCGGCCGTGCATCGGTTTTTCTAAGCGCTTCCTTGATGCATGACAGCAGTGGTTGAGACAGGAACACGGCCTTTGCGCCGCTATGCTCGATCATGTAGGCATAATCCTCGGCATGCAGCAGGGTATTGACCAGCACCGGAACCGCACCGGCAAAGAGCGCGCCAAGGAATACCACCGGCAGGTCGTTGGTGTCATGCATGACGACAAGAATGCGTTCTTCGCGACGTATGCCGCTGGCAAGCAGCCCAGCGGCGAAGCGGCGTACCCGCTGTTCGAGTTCGCCATAGCTCATCCGCCCGTGGTCGTCGATGTATGCTGTCTTGGCGGCACGTTCCGTATTGAGTTCGAGAAGGTGACGCGCGAAATTGAAGCGTTGTGGTAGCACTGCGGCAGGCTGGCTCATGTTCTCTCTCCATGTGCCGCGATGCAGTCGGCTCGCGGCTTTAATTGCTTGATCGTGATCCTCTATAGCTATCGCAAGTTCATGCTGCGGCGATAAATTGGATCGCGCCTTGCGGCACGTTAACATGGCGCTTCAGCGACGAATCGAGTGGAATGGAAGCGATTTCTACGGTGATTTGGCTAACCAGCCCTTGAAAGCGAGCAACGCCCATTTGGCACCTTTAGTGATTGGTATAAGTGCATGGTAGTAAAGTTTTGCTATCGAATGCTTCTGCGGCGAGTGTAGGTGTATTATCTTGCATGTGTCAAGTCGTATTGCCGACTATATTTCATTTAAGGCATAGCCGCATGCAATGGTTTTTTTGCGATAATGCCGAGAGCTGATAATGGTTTGGATCAACTTACGGAGAAACGGATACGCATGACTGCGTCGAATGTATTGGAGGAGAGCCTGGACGAGGAAAAAGATCCATTCCTTGTGGCATTGGGCGAGCGCCTGCGCGCATTGCGTTCCCGTCGAGGCTTCACCCGCAAGGCCTTGGCCAAGCTTGCCAACGTGTCGGAACGCCATCTGGCTAACGTCGAATCCGGTGTCGGCAACGCGACCATACAATTTTTGCGGCAGCTGACCACCGTGCTCAATTGCACGCTGGCGGAAATGATCGGCGACGAAACGGCGACGTCGCCGGAATGGCTGATGATCCGTGAAATCCTGCGCGGGCGATCCGACGATGAACTTGCCAAGGCACGGTCCACGCTGGCCGGCGTATTCGATGCGCCCACCAGCGAGACGGCGCGGCGGCAGAGAGTCGCACTGATAGGATTGCGCGGCGCGGGCAAGTCCAGCCTGGGAAGAATGCTGGCCGATCACTGGATGGTGCCTTTCGTCGAACTCAGCCGCCATACCGAGACGCTCGCCGGCTGCAGTATTGCTGAAATTCATGCGCTGTACGGTCCAAGTGCCTATCGCCGCTATGAATACCGAGCGCTGGAAGACATCATCCAGCGCTTTCCCCGTGCAGTCATTGCCACGCCGGGCGGCATCGTTTCGGATCCTGCGACCTTCAATCTTTTGCTTTCGCATTGCTATACCGTGTGGCTGAAGGCATCGCCAAAAGACCATATGGAAAGGGTGCTAGCCCAGGGCGATACGCGCCCGATGTCCGGCAACCGCGAGGCGATGGAAGACCTCAAAAGCATCCTGGAAAGTCGCGCCGCGTTTTACTCCAAGGCGGACCAGACATTCAGTACCAGCGAGATGACGCAGGAGACCGCGTTCTTCGGCCTGATGGATCAGTTGCGGGAAGCGGTTCAGCTTCAGTATTGAGTCGCGATGGGCCGGGCGACTGCCCGGTTCCATTCAGGTTTATGCTTGACACCCTCATATTGCTGCAATATAGTGCTTTTGACTATAGAGGCATGCAGCATACTTCACCGAGGAGCGTATGAGCACCGCACCGCAAATCAATTACGAAACATCCCCCGAGCGTTACAAGCACTGGACCTTGGCTGTCGACGGTCAGATCGCGACGCTTACCATGAACGTGGATGAAGACGGCGGCTTGAAGGAAGGCTATAAGCTCAAGCTGAATTCCTACGATCTCGGTGTCGATATTGAATTGCACGACGCCGTGCAGCGCATCCGCTTCGAGCATCCGACCGTGCGTACGGTGGTGATTACCGGCGGTCGCGATCGCGTCTTTTGCTCCGGCGCTAACATCTTCATGCTCGGTAAGTCGTCGCATGCCTGGAAAGTCAATTTCTGCAAATTCACCAACGAAACGCGCAACGGCCTGGAGGATTCAAGCCGGCATGGCGGGCTCAAGTTTGTTGCTGCCGTCAATGGCGCTTGCGCCGGCGGCGGCTACGAACTGGCTGCGGCATGCGATGAAATCATTCTGGTCGATGACCGCTCATCGTCGGTCAGCCTGCCGGAAGTGCCGTTGCTGGGCGTGCTCCCGGGGACCGGCGGGCTGACACGCCTGACCGACAAGCGCAAGGTGCGCCACGATCATGCGGATATCTTTTGTACGACGTCCGAAGGCGTGCGCGGTCAGCGCGCCAAGGACTGGAAGCTGGTCGACGAGATCGCCAAGCCCGCGCAATTCGCCGACACGGTGCGCAAACATGCGCTCGCGCTTGCGGGTAAAAGCGCGCGTCCTGCACAGGCTAACGGCGTCAAGCTCACTCCCCTGAAGCGAACACAGTCGGAGAATGCAGTCGACTATGAATTCGTCAGCATCGCCATTGATCGCGCCAACCGTACTGCCACCCTTACTGTGAAGTCGCCCACCGTCGCGCAGCCGAAGGATGCCGCCGGGATCGAAGCTGCAGGTGTCAGGTGGTGGCCGCTGCAATTCGCGCGCGAATTGGATGACGCCATTCTTCATCTTCGCACCAACGAACCGGACATCGGCACCTGGGTATTGAAATCCTCCGGCAATGCGCAGGCTGTACTTGACGTCGATGCAACCATCGCTGCCAACAGGGAAAACTGGCTGGTACGCGAAACTGTCGGCTTCCTGCGCCGTACGCTAGCGCGGCTCGATGTCACGTCGCGCTCTCTGTTTGCCTTTATCGAATCCGGTTCCTGCTTTGCCGGCACGCTGCTTGAAGTCGCGCTTGCAGCCGACCGCAGTTACATGCTGGCGCTTCCCGATGATCCGCAACAGGCTCCCCGGATAGCGTTGTCGGAACTGAACTTCGGCGTTTATCCGATGGTGACCGCAGAATCCCGTCTGGCGCGTCGCTTTTACGGCGACGAATCGACCATTGAACGCGTGCGCGAAGCCAAAGGTGAGCCGCTCGACGCCGCCAGGGCGATGGAACTCGGCCTGATCACTGCGGATCCCGACGATCTGGATTGGGCGGATGAAACCCGCCTGGCGCTGGAAGAACGCGCGAGCATGTCGCCCGATGCATTGACCGGCATGGAAGCCAATCTTCGGTTCAACGGCAAGGAAACCATGGAAACGCGTATTTTCGGTCGCCTCACCGCCTGGCAGAACTGGATCTTCATTCGTCCCAATGCTGTCGGCGAGCTGGGAGCGCTCAAGGTGTATGGCTCCGGTACCAAGGCACAGTTTGATTTGAACCGCGTTTAAACGACTTCATCAAGGACCGCACCGTGAGCAAAATCGATTACAGCGAAAAAATTCCGAACAACGTCAACCTGGCCGAAGACAAAACCCTGCAGCGCGCGCTGGAACACTGGCAGCCCAATTATCTGCAATGGTGGCAGGACATGGGCCCTGACGGCTCGACCAATTTCGACGTTTACCTGCGTACCGCGATCAGTGTCACGCCTGATGGCTGGGCGCATTTCGGTCATGTGAAGATGCCGGACTACCGCTGGGGCATTTTTCTCGCCCAGCAGGAAGAAGACCGCAAGGTCAACTTCGGTGAAAACAAGGGCATGGCGGCGTGGCAGGATGTGCCAGGGGAACACCGCGCCAACTTGCGTCGCATCATCGTCACGCAGGGCGACACCGAGCCCGCCTCGGTGGAACAGCAGCGCCATCTGGGCCTGACCGCGCCGTCCCAGTATGACATGCGCAATCTGTTCCAGATTAACGTGGAGGAGGGACGTCACCTGTGGGCGATGGTTTACCTGCTGCACAAATACTTTGGGCGCGATGGCCGCGAGGAAGCCGAAGCCCTATTGCAGCGCAATTCCGGCAACCAGGATAATCCGCGCATTCTAGAAGCCTTCAATGAAGAAACGCCCGACTGGCTAGCTTTCTATATGTTTACTTACTTCACGGATCGCGACGGCAAGTTCCAGTTGAATGCCTTGGCAGAATCGGGTTTCGATCCGCTGTCGCGCACCTGCCGCTTCATGCTGACCGAAGAAGCGCATCATATGTTCGTCGGTGAATCCGGCATTGCGCGCGTGATCCAGCGTACCGTGGACATCATGAAGCAGCATCGCATTGAAGATCCGAACGAAGTGCGCAAGCATGGCGTGATCGATCTGCAAACGATACAGCGCTATTTGAATTTTCATTTCAGCGTGACCGTCGACCTGTTCGGCGCGGACCAGTCGTCCAACGCCGCGACGTTTTACAGCGCAGGCCTGAAGGGGCGCTATGAGGAAACCAAGCGCGACGACGATCATGTGCTGAAGAGCCATCAGTACAAAATCCTGGAAATTTCCAATGGCTCCATCGTGGAAAAGGAAGTACCGATGCTGAACTCGCTCAATGAAGTGCTGCGCGACGATTACATCCGTGATTCGATCGCGGGCGTTGGCCGCTGGAACCGTATCATCGAAAAAGCTGGACTGAATTTCCGTCTGCAAACCCCGCACAAGGCGTTCAACCGTCATATCGGCAGCTTCGCCGGCCATCGGGTATCGCCGGACGGGCGTCTGGTGTCGGAAGCGGAATGGGCGTCCAATGTACGTGACTGGTTGCCGACCGAAGAAGACCGTGCCTATGTCGCGTCGCTCATGGGAAGGGTGATCGAGCCAGGAAAGATGGCGAACTGGATTGCGCCGCCGCCGGTCGGCATCAATCGCCAGCCGATCGATTTCGAATATGTACGCTTCAATTGACAACGCCGCACCGTCCGGCGCGCGCATAGAATGAACCGACGCCTTGCGCGCGCCAACACCCAAGCACCATTGACCGATTGACCGCCATGAATGCTCCCGAACCGATCGCCTTCATCCGTCAACATTTGATCGATCCCGAAGTCTGTATTCGCTGCAATACCTGTGAAGAGACTTGCCCGGTCGACGCAATCACGCATGACAGTCGCAACTATGTGGTGAAAGCCGATGTCTGCAATGCCTGCGGTGCCTGTATCTCGCCCTGTCCGACCGGCTCGATCGACCACTGGCATATCGTGCCCAAGGCATCGGCATATTCCATCGACGAGCAACTGACTTGGGACGAGTTACCGCCCAAGCAGGACGTCGATGCCAGCGTGCTGGATCAGGCGGCATCCGACAATTCGGCCGACGCCGAAGAGGAGGGCATCCAACTCAATGCTGCCACTTCACTGACGTCGGCTGTACCACCCTGGTCCGCAGCGCATCCCTACGTCAATCTGTACACCCTCAAGGCGCCGATCACTGCGACCATCGCAGGCAATTACCGATTGACCGATCCCAACGCAACCAGCGATATCCACCATATCGTGCTCGATTTTGGCACGCAGGTTTTTCCGATTCTGGAAGGCCAGTCCATCGGCATCATCCCGCCAGGCGCCGATGCCGGCGGAAAGCCGCATTACATGCGCATGTATTCGGTGGCCAGTCCCCGTACCGGAGAACGCGAGGGATACAACAATTTGTCGCTGACGGTCAAGCGTGTGGTCGAAGACCATGAAGGCAATTCCACGCTCGGCGTCGCATCGAACTATCTGTGTGATCTTGCCAAGGGTGCGACGGTGCAGGTGGCCGGCCCCTTCGGAACGAACTACCTGATGCCCAATCATGCCGGCTCAAATATCCTGATGATCTGTACCGGTACCGGCTCCGCGCCGATGCGCGCAATGACCGAACAGCGACGCAGGCTGGAAGCGGCGGGGAAAAAGGTCGATGGAAAACTGATGCTGTTCTTCGGCGCACGCAACCCTGAAGAACTGCCTTACTTCGGACCGCTGCTGAAGCTCCCTGCACATTTCATCGACAAGCATTTCGCCTTTTCGCGTCTTCCTGGAGAACCCAAGACTTACGTGCAGGACAAGCTGCGCCAAGCCGGCAAGGAGGTCGCCGAACTGCTCAAGGGCGATACCTATCTTTACATTTGCGGTCTGAAAGGAATGGAAACCGGTGTCATGGATGCCCTGCGCGAGGTGTGCATGGCAGACGGGCTGGAATGGACTGCGTTGTCGGCACGGATGGTCAACGAAGGCCGACTGCACGTCGAGACTTACTAAGGCGCCGCGCAGGAATAACTTGCACAATTTTGCTGGCCGTAGCGGGCGCGCTACGGCGTTGCTCGTCGTCGCCATAGCTCGCTATGGCTCCTCCTCCCGCCTTGCAGCGCCTCCCGCGACGTCCGCCAAATTGCACAAGTTATTCCTGCGCGGCGCCTAAGCCGACAATTTATTGCCGATGGGCAATGTTCACTACTGCCGCCATTCAAGACCACGAAATAGTTCTTGCAATATTGAAAGCAGGAACTATTCTGGAACTCCGTCGCATTGCTTTGCATTGTTGACTTCAGGAGGCGCTTGTGTTCAGACGTTGCTCACGACAGGATTGCGGTCGACCGTTTCAGGTCAACAGATTCAACGCTGCACTATCCGCGTTAGCCGAAGCCGGGTGCATTACATGTCCCCATTGTGGCGCAAACGTCCCCGCCGATGCCGGCTCCATCTTTCTGACTCACGCCTTGTCCGCAGAGGAAGAGCGCATTTTTTATAGCCAAAGCGAACGGCTTGTATCGGATCGATAGGGTCAACTCTTACGAAACTCAGTGCAGGCCCGCGACATTGGGCGAGGTATGCGCCCGGTACCAGGCGAGGAATGCATTCCCTTGCATGGGTTTGCAGACATGATAGCCCTGCGCCTGATGACATCCATGCGTGCGAAGATACTGCAGCACGGATTCCGACTCGATGCCTTCGGCGACGATTTCAAGATTGAGCGTACGGCCCAGGGCAATGATGGCTTCCGTGATCGCCCGGCTTGCCGTATCATTTTCCAGGCGGTGAACGAAAGACTTGTCGACCTTGATCTTGTCGAGCGGCAGACGGCTCAGATAATTCAAACTGGAATATCCGGTGCCGAAATCGTCAAGCGAAATCTTGATGCCCTTTTTCCGGAAATGATTCAGGATCGTGATCGCGTGGTCGATGTCTTCCATGACTGCGGTCTCGGTCAGTTCTATCTGTATGGCGGCCGGGTTGATGTGGTGCCGATTCATGACATGTTCCAGATCCGCGGAAAAATCCTTTTTTCTGAACTGCATCGGCGACACGTTGACAGCGATCGGTATCGCAGGCAATCCTTCATTTTTCCATGTCGTGTGCTGGTGACAAGCCTCCGACAGCACCCATTCTCCAAGACTGCCGATCAGCCCCGTCGCTTCCGCCACCTGGACAAATCGGTCCGGAGTCATGCCGTTCTTTGGCCAGCGTAACAGGGCTTCGACACTCACCACCTGGCTGGTTTCCATATCAACCAGCGGCTGGTAATAAAGACAGAATTCATGGCGTGTCAACGCCGACTTGATGCCTTGTTCGATCAGGGATTGCGCCTGCACCCGCTCAGCCAGCGCCGCGGTATAGAACTGGAAGTTGTTGCGTCCCATCTGCTTGGCGAGATACATCGCTGCATCGGCATGACTGACCAGCGCGTCAACTTCAGTACCGTCACGCGGGTATATGCTGATCCCGATCGAGCACGTTAACGACAAGTCAAGCGAGCCGACCTGATAAGACCTATTGATCGCATCCATCAAATGACGGGCGACCTTGTCGCCGGCATTCGCGTCGTTTGCATGCGGCACCAATGCAAGAAATTCATCGCCGCCAAGCCGGAATACGATGTCTTCGCCACGTATGGTCTGGCGCAAGCGCTTGGCGATCTGACGGAGTACGGCATCGCCTACCTCGTGACCGTGGATATCGTTGATCGGCTTGAAGCGGTCAAGGTCAATGAAGATGACGGAAACCTGTTGGTCGTGCCGGTTGGCGGCGGCAAAAATGTGGCGCGCGTATTCAAACATCAGCGCACGGTTCGGCAAGCCGGTCAGCGGGTCATGCAATGCAGCCTGGCGAACTTGTTCTTCCGCCTGGCGCCGTTCGGTGTAGTCGTGGCAAATCGCCAGAATTTCGCGCACCACGCCGCTTGACTCCGTGATCGGTACGCAGGTAACGGCCAGATTGCGCAATCCACTACTGGAAGGGTAGTCAAAGTCGTCGCTCTGTATCGCGACGGATTCCAATGCGGCATGCAGAAGCGGTCGCCACAGCAGAATCACGGACTGCGGAGCAATATCGACATCACGACGCCCGATCAACTCTGCGGCGCTCTTGCCCATGCTTTCCATTGCCGCCAGATTTGCGTACTGAATGCGCAGTTCCATGTCGTAGATCACGACCATGTCGGGAATGTTGTCGAAGGCAAGGCGGAGTCGTTCCTCGCTGACGCGTAACGCGGTTTCGGCCATACGTCGCTTGGTAATGTCTTGTACCGTGAGCACCGCAAGCGGAGCCGTCTGCCGGCTGTTGTTGACGACACTTCCGGAAAAACAGGCGATCCACGTCTTGTTCATGTCGCGCCGGTGAACCGTCAATTCGATGCCGGATACCGATTCCCCGCGAAGCAGCCGAGAAACTGGCCAGTGCCTTAATGGCACCTTTCTGCCTTCGAACGTGCGAACGTCGAACAATTCATCGAGCTCGGGCGCCCTCGAGTGGATTTCATCCAATTTTTTATAGCCGAATAGTTGGAGGGCGGCCCGATTTGCCTCAAGCAGCTTGCCGTCATCGGAAAAAACGACGACCCCTTCGCTCAAGCTGTCCAGGACCGCTTTCAGCCGCGCCCGGCTTTGCTCGACTTCGGCATTCGCACGCACTCGGCGATCAATATTCTTCACGACGGAGATGAAGAACTTGGGGTGCCCGGCCTCATCGCGTACGAGAGAGACGCTGAGATGAGCCCAGATGACGCCTCCGCTCTTGCTGATATAGCGCTTTTCCATCGAATAGGATGCGATCTTTCCGCTCAGCACATCTTTATGGCACTTCAGATCCGCATCCAAATCATCCGGATGAGTAATCTCCTGAAACGTCTTGGCTTGTAATTCCTCCGGACTATAACCAAGCATCTCGCAAAAAAACTGATTGATACGCAACCACCGTCCTCCAAGCGTGACGTGGGCGATACCCACTGCGGCATTGTCAAAAGTGGTGCGATATATGATCGCCGTTTCCGCCAGTTCCGCGGCGGTGCGCTGCTGCTGCGCTGAGTTTTCCACCAGCATGCGTTCGGCATTCTCCAGGGCAGAGGTTTTTTCTTGAAGTCTTGTTTCAAGCGCTTCAATTTTTTGCCTTAGCTGCTGGAGATCGAGGTTCATCGGTCGGCATGCGGCAGTGTCCGCATCGAAAAGATGTCATGGACCATGATGCGCAGGAAGAACATATTCTGATTGTGCGGTTCTTCATTGCGAACGTAAAAACCGCCTGGGAATATTTCGGCGGTTCTCGACAGGTTAGCACTATTGGACAGCAATGCGCGATGACTTTTTCTGAAACTACATTTCTAATTGCCGTTTAGAATTAAATATCCTTTGGGAAGATATTCGTGAGGATTAGCAACTCCGGAATTCGCGCTGTCAGCCTCGAGATTCATGCATTGGGTAAAGAGCTAAAATGATTTCCAGGTGCATTCCCGTCGATCACGACGCAGCTCGGCAAACCGTACCCGTCCCAAGGTATCACCGCCCGGCGCTAAACACTGCTCACTTCCCGGCAGAGGGCGCGACCCGCCACACGACATTCCCGACGTCGTCGGCGACCAGTAATGCGCCGAGCTTGTCGACGGCAACTCCTACCGGGCGGCCGAATGCCTCACCGTCGCGGCTTAGAAAGCCGGTCAGAACATCGATCGGCATGCCAGAAGGACGGCCGTCGGCAAAGGGGACGAATATTACCTTGTACCCGCTGTGCGGCTTGCGGTTCCAGGAACCATGCTGGCCGATGAATGCGCCGCCTTTATACTGATCGGGAAACAATTTTCCCTCATAGAATGCAAGCCCGAGAGGAGCGGTATGTGATCCCAGGGCATAGTCGGGGACGATGGCCCTGGCGACCAGATCGGGCCGTTTTTCTTTTACCCGTTCATCGACATGCTGACCAAAATAGCTGTAAGGCCAGCCATAAAAGCCGCCGTCCTTGACCACAGTCATGTAGTCCGGGACGAGATCATTGCCGAGTTCATCCCGCTCGTTGACCGCGGTCCAGAGCTGCCCGCTTTGCGGCTGCCAGCCCATGCCATTGGGATTGCGCAGGCCGGAAGCGAATACCCGTGACTTGCCGGTTGCCAGATCGATTTCAAGAATGCCGGCGCGATCCTTTTCATTATCGAGACCGTTCTCCCCGATATTGCTGTTGGAACCAACCGTTGCGTACAGATGCTTTCCGTCACGGCTGGCGATGATGTTCTTGGTCCAGTGATGATTGAGCGGTCCCGCCGGGAGATCGGCGATCCTGGTGCCGTTTCCGTTTATTTCGGTCTGCCCTTGTCTGTAGGGAAACCGGACTACCGCATCGGTATTGGCCACATACAAGTCGTTGCCTATCAACGCCATGCCAAACGGCGAATTCAAGTCCTTGAGAAAAACGGTTCTGACGTCGGCCACTCCATCACCATTGGTATCGCGCAGCAGGGTAATACGGTTTGCGCTTTTGCGTGTGCCGGAACCCGCTTTCTTCATGACTTCCTTCATGACCAGACCCTTGATGCCCTTGTTATCTTCCGGCTTGGGCGGCGCATCGCTTTCCGCGACCAGGACATCGCCGTTCGGCAAGACGTATAGCCAGCGCGGATGATCCAGATCCCTTGTCAGTGCCGTCACGCTAAATCCCGCAGCCGGCGTCGGTTCGGCGCCGGCTGGCCATCCCTTGGCCGGAGCGATATGGACAGTGGGGACCAGATCGCGGTCGGGAGCGGGTAATGTGGGATTTGGCCCCATGCCAGCCTCCACCGGGAGCGCCTGTGGATCGGTCAGGGCACAGGATGCAAGCAGGACGGGTGCAATCATCGCGGTAAGAAGAGCATGTTGCATCTTGTTCTCCTGAGTGACGGTATGACGGAACACACTACACGCTGCTTTCGGCGCAGGATTTTATTTAGTGAGTGACCTGATGACACAGATTCCGCTGTCCAGGAAAAACCGATGTCTTGTTTGATGAGCGTCAATCCGGGCCTGATCATGAAGCGAGGAGCATGGCTGCTCATGCGGTCTTGTCCGGGAAAACCTCGGCGAACCAGGCAGCGGCGAGGCGAAGGACTTCGTCCAGCGTACCGGCTTCTTCGAAGAGATGACTGGCGCCCGGCACGATGGCCAGATCCTTTCTGACCGGCAGTTGCAGCAATGCCTGCCGGTTCAGCGCGATAACCGGCGCATCCAGGCTACCGACGATCAGCAGCGTCGGACACCTTACGTGTGTGAGCGCATCGCCGGCCAGATCGGGACGGCCGCCGCGGGAGACGACGGCGGCAATATCGATATCCGCGTTTGCTGCAGCTACAAGTGCCGCTCCCGCGCCCGTGCTCGCGCCGAAGAACGCGACCGGAAGATGTTTCGTTTCCGGTTGCCGCTGCGCCCATTGCATCACTTCCAGCAAGCGCGACGCCAGCATGGGAATATCGAATACCTTGGAGCGGATTTCTTCTTCACCCGGCTGCAGCAAGTCAGGCAGAAGAGTGGCAAATCCCTCTCGGCGCAAACCGGCGGCCACATAATTGTTGCGCGGGCTGAAGCGACCGCTTCCACTGCCGTGAGCAAATACGATCAAGCCTCTGGGCATGTGGCACATGCCCAGAAGACCTTCAATTCCGTTCGGTTCGATATGGACCGGCCGAACATCGTCGGGTAAGGCTTGCATCGCAGCAGTGAAAAGGGAAATTTTCTATGTCATCGGCGACAGGCGATGCGGCCCTTAATGCGGACGCTGAACTCCGCTGATATGTTGTGAAGCCGGCTCCGAGATGGCGGAGAGAGCCTCGGCAGTTGGTGCGATGTCGGCGTTGTTGCTGACGTCGCCAAGCGAAACGATGCCGACCAGCCGCTTGTCCTTGTTGACGACAGGCAGACGACGTATCTGCAAATCGCCCATATTCCGCGCGATCTCGTCGATATCATCATCTTCAAAACAATACTTGACCTCCGCGCTCATCACGTCCTTGATCATCGTGTTGCCAGTCTTTCCCTGCGCCACGGCGCGGACCACGATGTCACGGTCCGTAATCATTCCCACCAACCGGTCATTCTCGCTCACCGGCAGCACACCGAAATCGCTATCGGCCATCATCTTTGCTGCGTCGATGATGCTGTCGTTTGGGCTTGCCAGCTGCACATTACGTGTCATTGCATCGGCGACTCGCATGATAAACCTCCTATCAATGATTGATTGAAATCGTCCATGAGGACGCGATTCCCGTCGAGGTTGAGGCGGAATGCCGCGTCTATCCTCTGGAGCAAAGTTCGAGATCGCAGGAGGAGCGAAGTTCCTGCATCAAGGGCTGGTTTCATGCCGCGCCGGGCTGCCTTGCATCTGGAAATGACTGTCTATTCACACTTAGGGACCAGGAATAGCGGCAAGGTTTCCCAAGCGATAGCGAGTATGGAAATCAAGCCGAGTATGGCGGCGCTCCAGCGGATGAAATCTTTTTCGCTAGTCTGCATGCCGGTACGCCAGGTATGCAGGTGCATGAACGCGATGGTCGCGACGGCCACGATGGACGCGCCACCGATTCCCCATGCAATCACGCCCAAGCCTAGCCACTCCAGGTGCGCGGTCCGGCGCGCGCACGCAATGCCGGTGAATCCGTATATCACGATGAAATGCACGGCCCAGACGATGGGGCCTGCGAATATGCGCAACATGCTGCGGGTAAACGATGGTTCGGACATCGTTTACCCTGTCAGTCTGGGAAATGCATGGACAAGAAGCATGCCGGTCAGTCCCTGCGCCACTGTGTAGTACCACATCAACATCGTGTTATCGAAGGTATTGCGGCGGCGTCCATCAAGCAAGCCGCACCGGTTGCGCGCGTATGTATAGATGCCCATCGCCAGTACCACGGCAACAAAGAAACCTTGCAGCGAGATGATAGTAAATACTGCTGCGCCATACGCGCTGTGCTGTGGCCGCAGGCCGCTCTGCCAATGAGCGTAACCGTCGGCGGCTGCGGATGCGGCTAACAAGGCCATGGCCAGCGGCATGACCATGGATATCCTGCGTCCGGCTTGGTCATGCTTCAGGCTGTGGCTGAGCCAGGCGATGCCTGCACCGCTCGCCAACAGCAATGTCGACGCGGCAGCCGGCCACATGCCGGAAGGCATCGCATCCGATTGTGGCCAGACTTCCGGCGACACGGTCCACAGAAACAAATATGAAAACAGCATGGACGCGAATATCGATCCCGACACCAGGATCAATACCACCATCGCCCACCAGGAATGGGAGGAAGGTCCGGCCATATAGACCGGCAGCCTGATGCCGCCGCCAATGTCCACCGGAGGCAACGCTGGTGTCGGGTCTGTGCTCCACAGCCATTTGATGACCATGACGATTGCCACTACGCCGAACAGCAGCGCGGGAATGATCAATTTCACCGTCAGGAGCAGAAAGAAACCGGCCGTGCCGACTGCGGCCAAGAGGGGCGGCCAGCTTGGCCCCGGCATGCGCAGCAGGTATTGCGGCTGTGCATCGATCGCGCTGGTGACGATGGTTTCCCGACCACCGGTCGCTGTGTTGGGCAAATAAAAACGACCTGCTTCCACATCATCCGCCAGTCCGGGTTGGTCCCACAGCGGCTCGCGGCTATCGATGATGGGAATGCTGCGCACGCCATAGGTGTCGTTCGGCAGCCATTCAAGCGTGCCGGCATTCCATACGTTTCCGGCATTCTTGCCCGTGGTCGGGCGAAAGTGCAGGACCAGATCGATCAGAAACAGGAGTACACCAGCCGCGATTACATAGGCGCCGATGGTGGATGCCATGTTGAGCGGCCCCCATCCCAGTTCTTCGGAATAGGTATAGACACGACGCGGCATGCCGGCCAGACCGGTTATGTGCATGGGAAAGAACGCGACATTAAAGCCGCTAAACATCAGCCAGAACGCCCATTTGCCGAGACGTTCGGACAGCGGCCTGGCGCTGATGAACGGCGTCCAGTAATAGAACGCCGCAAACAGAGGGAACACCATACCGCCTACCAGCACATAGTGCAGGTGCGCAACGATGAAGTAAGTGTCATGCGCTTGCCAGTCGAAAGGCACGACTGCCACCATGACGCCGGTCAGGCCGCCCAGTACGAAGATGAAAAGGAAACCAAGGATGAACAGCAGCGGCACCTGGATTCGAAAGCGGCCGGCCGCTGCAATGGTGGCGATCCAGGCGAACACCTGGATACCGCTCGGAATCGAAACCGCCATGCTGGCGGCAGAAAAAAAGCTTAGCGACAGTTGCGGTATGCCGGTGGCAAACATGTGATGCACCCATAGGCCGAAGCTGAGAAAGCCGGTCGCGATTAACGCCAGTACGATCAATTGATGGCCGATGAGCGGTTTCTGTACCATTGCCGGGACCATCATCGATACCATGCCGACCGCCGGCAGGAAAATGATGTACACCTCGGGGTGGCCGAAGAACCAGAACAGATGCTGCCACAGCAAGGGATCGCCGCCCTTGTCCGCGACGAAAAAAGGCCAGTAAAAACTGCGCTCCAGTTCCAGCAGGATGGTGGCAAGTATGACAGCCGGAAACGCAAAGATGATCATCCCGGCAAACACCAGCATCGCCCAGGCAAAGATGGGCAGCTTGTCGAGTGTCATGCCGGGCGCGCGCGTGCGCAGCACACCGACCACGATCTCGATCGCGCCGGCAATGGCCGAGATCTCGATGAAGCCTATGCCGAGCAGCCAGAGATCGGCATTGATGCCCGGAGAATATTCATAACTCGTCAGCGGCGGATACATGAACCAGCCGCCTTGCGGCGCGAGGCCGAAGAACAAGCTGCAGAAAAACACCAGGCCACCCACAGCATAAGCCCAGTAGGCATAGGCGGACAGACGAGGAAAGGGAAGGTCGCGCGCCGCCAGCATGTTCGGCAACAGCAGCACACCCATCGCTTCCACCGCCGGCACGGCAAACAGAAACATCATGACGGTGCCGTGCATCGTGAACAGCTGGTTGTAGGTCTGGTATCCGATCAGGTCGTTGTCGGGCACGGCAAGCTGGGTGCGCATCATCAGCGCCAGGACTCCGGCCAGCAGAAAGAACAGCAGGGCAGTGCCGACGTAGAGCAGGCCGATATAGGTATTGTTGACGACGGTAAGAAAACGCAGGCCGGACGGCCGCTGCCATGCCTGGCGCAGCCTGTCGAGCTCATCGGGAGGACGCGGCAAAGCGTTCGGATAGCGCTTCACCGCAGGCTTTCAAGATAGGCGGTCAGTGCGCTCAAGTCGTCACTGCTGAATTGCCTGAAGGATGGCATTCGGCTTCCCGGCTTGAGCGACTGAGCGCCGGTAATCCAGGCGGCCAGTGTGCCAGGATTGTTCGGTACGATGCCTGCCGCAAGCGAGATGCGGCTGCCGAGGTGGGTGAGATCCGGGCCGAGTGTGCCGTCGGCCGGCGTGCCGCGTATTGCATGGCA
The DNA here is from genome assembly GCF_003591035.1 of Noviherbaspirillum saxi. Classification (NCBI taxonomy): domain Bacteria; kingdom Pseudomonadati; phylum Pseudomonadota; class Betaproteobacteria; order Burkholderiales; family Oxalobacteraceae; genus Noviherbaspirillum; species Noviherbaspirillum saxi. The sequence continues at coordinate 1,285,412 of NZ_QYUO01000002.1, read as the reverse complement.
CTGCCCGCAGCGGTTGTCGAGGAAGAGCTGTCGGCCTTTCAGAAGCAAGGGTTCGGCAGGCTCCGGCGCAGACTGCTTCTGGATCTCCAGCCATGCGGCAAAGCTGTCCGGCGTTTCGGCCAGCACGTGGAACGCCATCTTTGCGTGCTGCGCGCCGCAATATTCCGCGCACTGGCCACGAAACACGCCGGGCGCATCCGCGAACAAGCGCAGCCGGTTGACATGGCCGGGCAGCATGTCGAGCTTGCCGGCGAGGTTAGGGACCCAGAAACTATGAATCACGTCCCGGCTCGTCAGCAGCAAATCCACCGGATTGCCGGCCGGAATACGTATCTCGTTGGCGGTTTCGGCGAGTGCATTGCCTGCCTGATCGAGATAGCGCACGCGCCACCACCAGAGTTCGCCGGTCACTTCTATGCGCACCGTCGCTTCCCGCGCGTCCTTGCCGACGGCTCTGGATGAAAAGGTATAGACGAGCAGGGCGGACAACGCCACGACCGGAAAGACCACACCGCCGCCGATGATCAGTTCGCGGCGGCCGAGGGCGGAACGCCATGTTGGCACGCCGAACAGGGCGATGCCCAAAAACAGTAGAACGATTGCAAAAATCACGCCGCCACCGGTAAATAATACCCAGGCGATTTCTGCGATCGCTTGTGCGTTTTCTCCTTGCGGATCCAATGCCGACTGGCTATTCCCGTGCACGAGCGATGGCGCGGCGGTAAACATTAGCGATAGCAGCAGGATCCTGTACGGCATCGACAGTGCGTGGCAATGGAAGTGGAAGTGAAAAAATATTCGAGTCTTTGCAGCCTCGTATCGATGATCTTTCGCGTACCAAGCACATTGCATACCATTCAGGCCGGCTGCTGGCAGACTTATTGCTGAAACATGAGTCCTTGCTTCAACTGAACAGCACGCCAGGACAATGAGAGCCAGTCTTCCATTTCCGCATGCATTTCTCTTTACCGCCGCCGCCATGCTGATGCCGGAAGCCGCCGCCCATACCGCCAGCACATCGGCCGACACGCTGGCATTCGCTGCGTGGCGGGTCGAAGCGTGGATCGCGGCCAGCGCCGCCCTATCATGCTGGATATGCGCAGCGCATGTTGCGCTACGCGCCGCGCCGTTGGCAGCCATGGCGCTCAAGCTGCTTGCCGCGGTCACTGTGCTTGCGCTCTGCCTTGTATGGCGCATCGATGCGTACATCGCCGTCGGGTTGTTTCTTGCGTCATGGCTGTATGCGCTGGGCGTGTTCCGGCTATGGCGGGAAGCCCGCAGCGGCGCAGGCATTTCCTATCAGCGGGCCGCCTGTTATTTCTCCGGTCTGGCGGTGCTGATCATTGCGCTGCTGTCGCCGGTGGATGTCGTGGCGGATGATCTGTTTTCCATGCACATGGTGCAGCATGAATTGCTGATGCTTGCGGCGGCGCCGTTGCTGGTGGCCGGAAAGCCGCTGGCTGCATTCATATGGGCATTCCCTCCCGCAATGCGCGGCGCCATCGCCGTCACGCTGCAGGCCGGACCGGTAGGCCGGATCTGGCGGGTGCTGCATCAGCCTCTGTTTGCATGGTCACAACATGTGCTGGTGCTGTGGAGTTGGCATAGCCCCAGCCTGTTCCAGGCGGGTGTCGAGAGCGCCGCCATGCATACGGCGCAGCACGTGAGCTTCCTGCTTTCCTCGCTGCTGTTCTGGTCTTCATTGAGCGGCTCCGCATCGCAACTGCATCGTGGCGGCGCAGTGCTGTATGTGCTGACCACCGCGATCCATACGGGCATGCTGGGCGCCTTGCTGACCTTTTCCCCGCGTTCCTGGTATCCGGTGTACGCAGGGAGATCGACCGAGTGGGGATTGACGCTGCTGGAAGATCAGCAACTGGGCGGTCTCATCATGTGGGTGCCGGCGGGCTTTGCATTCGTGATAGCTGGACTGGCCTATGCTGTGCAGCTGATTGCGCCGCACAGGCCAGTCCGGGCGGAAAGCTGACGCGGTGGCCACGGCACGTCAGCTGCTGTACGGGTTGCTGCTTATCCTGAGCGTAGCCGGGTGCGGCCAGGACGAAGCCGTATCTGCCGCGCTCGGCGATGCGGAGCGCGGTAAAGAAGCCGTCGCCCGCTATGGATGTATTGCATGCCATGCGATCCCGGGCGCCTTGAATCAGGGCAGCAACGTGGGCCCGCCGCTGCACAAGATCGCGCAGCGCGCCTATCTTGGCGGCGTGATTCCCAATACCCCCGAACAGATGGTGCGCTGGTTGCGTAACCCGGCAGCGATCGATCCACGCAGCGCCATGCCCAACCTTGGACTATCCGAAGCCGAGGCGAAGGATATCGCGGCTTATCTGTACACCCTGAAATAGACTGACTCGGGACATGAAGATCAACATCGGGGCGATTGCAGATCGGTCTCCGAACAACTTTTTTGCGGCCTGCTAAGCTTGGTCTAAGCAAACCTTTGTACCATGTTGCCGTGACGCATAAACTGTACAGCCCAAGGAAAGAAATGGCATGAATCGATCTTTAAAAAGGCAGGCACGCTTGCCGCTGGTTTTATTGCTGGTGTTGATCTCGGCAGGTTGTGCGACGCGGGTAAGACTGGACACGCCCGCAACGCCGGCAAGCCGTATGCCCGTGCCTCAAGTACCGGTCGCGCCTCCCGTCGCCGAGCCGAGCAGCGCGACTGAAGTCTATTCCGTGGACCTGGGCTCAACCCAGGTCAAGGACATGGTGGAGCTGGTTCCGCCCCAGGAACTTGAGTTTCTTCGTTCCTGGGTATCCGCCTACAGCCGTTTGTACGAGGTCGCCGGCAATCTCATGATCCGCAATGTACAGTCGTGTCCGAACAATGCACGCCGGATACTCGGATTTACTGCCAAGAACAGGTATTCCTACACCCAGCGCTACAGCGACGCGGCCAGTGCAGCATTAGGGCTGGGCGAACGCCTGCAGGTGTTTGAAGTGATTTCCCAGGGCGGCGCGCATAGCGCCGGGATCAGGAAGGGCGACATCCTTCTCGAAATCAATGGCCAACCATTGCCGGCAGGAGCCGAGGCCGAGCGGGAAGCGGCGATCCTTGTTGGTGCGGAAACCCGCGGCAAGGAACAGGTCGACGTCACGCTTTCCCGCCAGGACCAAGAGATGTCACTGACTGTTCCCCTGACTGAAGCCTGCGCCTTCGGTATCGAGCTGGGGAATTCGAATGCCATCGCCAGCTATTCCGATGGCTATCGGGTCATGGTGACGCGAGGCATGCTGGATTTCGTACAGTCCGACGAGGAACTGGCGTTTGTGATAGCCGGCGAGTTCGCCCGTAACCTGAGCACGAAGCAGGATACCCGGGCGATGGCGGCAATCATCGACCGGCTGCGGTCCATCGGGAGCGTGACCGACATGGATGCAGCCGTCATGGCGCTGAAACCTTATTCCGCCGAAGAAGATATCAAGGCCGATCAACTCGCGTTACAGATGCTGGCCAGAAGCCGCTATAAGGTCCTGGCATACCGCGATTTCCTGAAGCGTTTGTCGGAACAGGATGCGGCAAACCAGCCGGGCGGCTATAACTGGCTTCATCCCCAGCTTGCACGCCGCCTGGCGGCTATCGAAAAGTCGGCGATATCCACGGGGCGGCGTTAATAGACGCTTAATAGACGCTCAAACAAACTCCAGAATCTCTTCGTTCGGCCTGCGCGGCTTCCGCGGCCAGTTTCCTGGTGCGGCATAACCGACGGTCACCAGCATCACCGGCACCTCGTTCGCCGCCAGCTGAAATTCGCTTGCCAGGCCGATGGGATCAAATCCGCCCATCGGGCCGGTCGATAATCCCATTCCTTCCGCAGCCAGCATCAGCGTCATGGCTGCCAGGGAAGCGGATCGGACAGCTTCGTCACGCTGCAGTTGTGGATCATCCGTATGGGTTCTTTTCGCCTTCCTTACCCAGCTGTCGAATACCGTTGTGTCAATCACCCCGTGCTCGACCGACGGTTGCAGGATGCGAGGCAATGCTTCATGCGCTTTCAGCGTGCCGCAAATGATGAAAGTGAGCGGCGCATCCAGCACTTTTTGCTGGCCGTACGACAATGCTGCCAGTCGCTGCTTCGCGTCCCGTGTGCGCACGGCGATGAATTTCCAGTTCTGGAAGTTATAGGCCGAAGGCGCAAGACTGGCGAGGCGAACCAGTGATCTGATTTTGTCCTCTGATACGTCCTTGTCCGTATCGTAATAATTCGTCGATACGCGCGATTCGATAAGTGTCTGAATAGTTTTGTCCATTCGATGTCCCGTTGATTAAGTGTGTAGAAAAAACAGCTGGCGACCGCATGCAGCGGTATGGCGGATCAAGCCTGCGGCCGTGCAGACCATTGCACGGCCAGAATGCTGCCAAGTACCACGAGCAGTGCGAGTAGCGACAGGCCATTCATGCTTTGACCCAGCAGAGCCCATCCGAGGGCAACCGCGGTCAATGGACTCAGCAGTCCAAGCGATGACACGGCGACCGGCGATAGCCGCGCTATGCCGCGAAACCATAATGCGTAAGCCAGCAAGGCGCCGACAATGGATAGATAGGCGTAAGCCAGGACCTGCATCGCACCGAGCGTCGGCAGCGGCGGATCGATCAGCAGTGCAAGCGGAGCCAGCATCAGGCCGCCTGCCAGCAGTTGCCAGCCGGTGAAGGCAAGTACCGGCATGTCGGACCGCCAGCGTCTCGAGAGATAAGTGCCTGTGGCCATGCAGGCGGCACCGGCAAGTGCGGACATCGCGCCGACCGGCTCCCAGATGGCATCGGGCGAGAGCAGCAGGGCGGCCATTCCCAGCACGCCGAACACGCTCGCCCAGACAGCCATCCATGCGGGCTGGCGCCGGTCGACGAGCCATGCCAATGCCATGACCAGCAGCGGCTGGATCGCTCCGAGGACGGCCGCCAGCCCACCCGGCAAACGATAGGCAGCTATAAACAGCAAGGCTTGAAAGGCACCGATGTTCAAGGCAGCAAGCACGAGTAACCGCGTCCATCCAAGCGTTTTTGGCAGGCGCCTGCAGATCAACGTCAGCATGATGCCGGCTGGCAGGGTACGAATCAGCGCGGCGGTAAACGGCTGGTCCGGCGGCAGCATTTCGGTGGCGACGATATAGGTGGAACCCCAGATTGCCGGCGCCAATGCGGTCAGCAAGGTGTCCGGCCACGTCGCTTTCATGGTGTTCATAGTTTTCCTAGACATTGTTTTGTCTTGAATTGAAGATAAATCAGTGTAGCATAAATCTCGATATCAAGATAAATAGTGTCTTTATATCGAGATAATTAATTGGAACAGACGCGTACCATATAATCTTGGTTTCGAGGTAAACAGGGAGTGACCGATGAGTGCTGAACGACCGGCCGATGCAGTAGATGCCATTCTTGAGCAGTGGCGCAGGGAGCGTCCTGACCTTGATGTCAGTCCTATGGGAACCATAGGCAGGGTGAAGCGCTGCGCGGCGTTATTGCAGCGCAAGCTGGACGAGACTTTCGCTGCATTTGGACTCAGCGGTTGGGAATTCGATGTGCTTGCCACGCTGCGGCGTTCCGGCACGCCGTATTGCCTGGCTCCAACCGTATTGTTTTCAGCCTTGATGGTAACTTCCGGGACGATGACTCATCGCCTGCAACGGCTCGAAGGAAGTGGATTGGTTCGGCGCGTTCCGAATCCGGAAGATGCCCGCAGCATGCTGGTGCAACTAACGCCTGCCGGACTGGAGCTGATCGATCGCGCGGTTGAAGCGCATGTGGAAAACGAGCACCGGATACTGGCCGCCCTTAAACCGTCCGAGCGCGCAGCGCTTGACGCGCGCCTGATCAAACTGCTCGGTGCGCTCGAATCGAGCGGTGAGTAATGGACCCCAGTCCGTGGCTTCAGGACGGTTCCTTGAAACGGAATCGGCAAACGTTTCCGTTTTTCGCCATGCATTCCTGATGCTCTACCTCGCATCCCGAAAAGGTCGATAACAACGCCAGATCAAATCGACACACATTCGGATTCTTCATCGCGAGGTTATGGAAGACGCAATTGTCCGCTTCGATGACCGCTGCGCCCTGTTCATCTGCCTGCGTGTGTGCGTTGTAGCCCAGGTCTTTCATTGCCGCCGACAGCGCCTCTATCTTGTCTGCCGGCGTGGACAGCTCATGATGCTGGCGAAGCAATTGCCTTCCAACGCGCTCGCCGATGAGGTCGAGACGCTCCGCAAATCCTTCCTTGCCGACTTCTTCTTCAATCGATTCGACCAGCAACTGCGCGAACCACGAATAATGACGCGGGAAACATTCCTGTCCTTTTTCGGTGAGGACATATAGCTGTTCCGGACGGCCACCCGATGCGCGCGTCAGTCCCTTCTTTACCAAGCCGTCATTTTCCAGCGTCGCCAGATGCTGACGCACTGCATTGCGCGTAATGGCAAGCCCTTCGGATAAACCATCCGCAGTCATGCCAACCTTATTTTTCTGCAACAGTTCGAGCAGTTCCCGCTGCCTTCCACCAAGTATCTCAAGCATAAAAGCTCCAATCATTTCGCTTGTATGACAAGGACAGTTTAGCGCATTTTACGTATAAATACTTTTGACATATTTAACTGTACAAAGTTATCTATGTAATCTATTCTGTAATTTCTTAATGCGCATAAAGATGGGACAGCGCCAGTCAGCTGTCATTAATTGGCCGTTTGCTTGTGCCTAACGGGAAGCATCGGCGCTATATGGGAGCAGTACATCATGCAACAACAGCTTACGAAAGAAATTAATCGGCGTGCCTTTTTATGTAATACCTCCGCTGGCGCTTTGTCCGTTGGAGCGGTATTACTGTTAGCAGGAAAGGATGTGCGAGCGGCAGGCGCAAAAGACGATTCGGCAAACGATGTCGGAATATTGAATGTGGCGCTCGGCCTGGAGCATCAGGGAATCGCGGCATACACACTGGGTGCAAAAAGCGGACTGCTGCAAAAACCTGTCCTAGATGTGGCCGTCAAGTTCCAGGATGATCACAAGATTCATCGCGACCTGCTCATTGCAACGATCAACAAGCTCGGAGGCAAGGCGGTAGACGAGAAGCCGCTCGACATCTATGCGAAGGCATTGAATGCCGGTACGCTCAAGACGCAGGAAGATATTCTGCGCCTTGCACTGTCTCTGGAACTTGGCGCAACGAATGCCTACCTCGCCGTTATCCCTTCCTTTAACAGCACGGCGTTGGCAAAAGTGGCGGGGCGGCTTGCCGCCGATGAAGTATCGCACTGGGCCATTCTTAACAATGCCCTTGGACAGCCTCTTCCAAACGCAATGATGTTCGGCGCATAAACGCTGGTAGCGCTGGTGGCCGGGCATGGCCCCGGCCATACCGATGACGAATGGAGGGCCCATGAGACCCATTCTTATTTTGATCGCGCTGGCGCAGGCAGCGTCAGCATTTGCTGCCGGCGATGCCGGCACTGGAAAACTTCTCTATGCGGCTAACTGCATGGCATGCCATGCGGTCGATGCCAGCATAGCCGGCCCGTCGCATCGAGGTGTGTTCGGCAGAAAGGCCGGCACCGTTCCGGGCTTTGATTACAGCCCAGCCTTGAAAAGCGCCAACATCGTATGGAACGAGAAGACACTCGACATGTGGTTGGCCAATCCTGAGAAAACCGTACCTGGCCAGCGGATGGGAGTGGCGGTTTCCGATGAAAAATCACGGCAAGACCTTATCGCCTACCTGAAAACATTGAAGTAAACCATTGACCATACAAAGGACATGCCAATGAATGCACCGGAGAGACTCGCTTTACCTGATATACAGTCGCAGATAGATGGTCGGAATATTGCCATTGATGCTGTCGGAGTCAACGGAGTACGTTACCCGATCACTATCGCATCCGAAGGAAAACCGACATCAACCTTGGGCACCTATTCGATGACGGTCGGTTTGTCGGCAAGCGCAAAGGGCACGCACATGTCGCGCTTTATCGAATTGCTGGAAGCTGCAAAAAATCCCATCGGGCAGACCGAATTTATTACCCTCGGATTGGACATGCTGAGCAGGCTCGACGCGACCTATGGCACAATCGAAGTGAAGTTTCCCTACTTTATTCGCAAAACGGCTCCTGTGTCACAAGTACAGAGTCTGCTCGACGTCGATGTGGGCTGGAAAGCGGTCGTCTCGACAAGGCACTCCCCCATTTTTTCGATGCGCGTGGTCGTTGCCGCAACCAGCCTGTGCCCATGCTCCAAAGAGATATCCGCTTATGGTGCCCATAATCAGAGATCGCACATCGTCATTGATGCGGAGATCAACGGCGATATGTCGATCGAGGAGTTGATCTCCGTTGCCGAACAAGGCGCTTCTTGCGAAGTGTACGGATTGCTGAAGCGAGTCGACGAGAAGTATGTGACTGAGCGGGCCTACGACAATCCTAAATTCGTTGAAGACCTGGCAAGGGATATCGCCGTTGCACTAAACGCCGAACATCGGGTGGACCGCTACTGCGTGGAAGTCGAAAACTTCGAATCTATCCATAATCACTCGGCTGTTGCACGTATTAATAACGGCGCGCAGCGCGGAAACTCCGCTTTACGCCACGGTTGTATGTGAATTAACGAAAGTACAAGATTCGCAAGGCCAGGGTGTAATCCGCTTCCGTCGCCATCAGAACGATCAGCACCAACAGGCAAAGCGGCGGCACCAGGATGGCATACACCAGCGATAGGCGTTCCCAAGCCATATGCATGAACACCGCCACGATCAGGCCTGCCTTCATCAGCATGAAGATGATGATCAGCGTCCATCGCAGGTAGCTTTCGACATGAAAATAATCGACAAGATAGGACAAGGTGCTAAGAACAAACAGCAATCCCCAGATCTTCAGGTACAGACCGATCGGATGCTGTTGATCGCTGTGTGTACTCATGGCAGGCCTTACCAGAGATAAAACAATGCAAAGATGAACACCCAGACCAGATCGACGAAGTGCCAGTACAAACCGGCAATCTCGACGATCTGGTAGTTTCCGCTATGTTCATAACGGCCGCGCAAAACACGCAATGCGACGATCAGCAGATAGATGACGCCGCCGGAAACGTGCAAACCGTGAAAGCCGGTGATCATGAAGAACGTCGAACCGAATTGCGCGGCACCCATCGGATTGCCCCATGGGCGCACGCCTTCTTCCACAATCAGCTTGGTCCATTCGAAGGCTTGCATGCCGACAAACATGGCGCCGAAGGCCGCCGTGACGAACATCAGCGACGCCGTACGCAATCGGTCGCGGCGGTAGGCAAAATTGACCGCCATCGCCATGGTGCCGCTGCTGGTGATCAGCACGAAGGTCATGATGGCGATGAGAACCAGCGGCACATCCGCGCCGCCTATATGCAATGCGAACACTTCACTCGGGTTGGGCCATTGTACGGGCGTCCCCATCCTGACCGTCATATAGCCAGTCAGAAAGCAGCTGAATACGAAGGTGTCCGAAAGCAGGAAGATCCACATCATCGCCTTGCCCCAGGACACTTGAAATGCCTGACGGTCGGACGACCAGTCGGAAATCAGGCCGCGCCAGCCACTGGCTGGCGATTGCGGTGTCGACTGCGATGGCGATAATTGCGCGCTCATGATCCTCTCTCTGTTTCAACCGGTGCCGCAAATAAGGCGAACCGTCTCGGGGGTGAGCCAGCCGAGTGCACCGAACAGCACCACCCACACGGCCAGCAGAAAGTGCCAGTAGCGCGCGCATAACCTGACGCGCCACGCGGCTTGAAGGCCAGGTGCACCGAGACGCACGCTGCGCATCGACGCCATCCAGGCAATCAGGCCGCCTGCGACGTGGAGGCCGTGCATTGCAGTCAGCAAATAGAAGAAGCTGGCGGCTGGATTGCCGGCCATGGGTACGCGCTCCGCCAGCAACTGCTGCCACCCCCAAAGCTGCACGCCGATGAAAGCAGCTGCACACACACCCCCTGCAATAAACAAGGCATATGCCCGTTGGAATCTCGCGTTGCCGGCGTTTGCGCCTGCCAGTTGCAGCAGCACGCTGCCGGCAATCAGGAGCGCCGTGCTTAGCCATAGCTGCGGCGGCATCGCGATCGGATTCCAGTCGGACGAGTCCATCCGCATCACATAGGCTGCGATAAACAGGGAAAACAACGCGGTGACAACGCCCATGAATACCCAGAGCGCGGTGCTGGCGGGCGAACCGCGATCGCCCCGATACCGGCCGGGGTTGTCGCGCGAGTATTCATCATTGCCATTGCCGGTCGCGGCTTTCAACAGGATTGCCGTATTCATGTCAGGGCCTCTTTGCCGCCGTATGGCAACGGTTCGGGTTCTCCGGGGCCGGGTGGCGCATTCTGTGCGATGAAGTCCTGCGGCGCTCCCGGTACGCTATAGGCATAGGCCCAGCGATGCGCGACCGGCAAGTTTGGTCCCCAGTTCCCATGGCCGGGTGGCGTCGTCGGTGTCTGCCACTCCAGCGAAGCCGCTCGCCAAGGATTGCCATCAGCCTGCCGGCCGCGGAACACGGACCAGACCAGGTTGAAAACGAACACCAGCTGCGCCGTCGCCACCACCAATGCCACCACGCTGATGAAGGCGTTCAGAGTGTGTGCCGATTGCGGGATAAAGTCGTAGTGCTCGAATGCGTAATAGCGGCGCGGCATGCCCAACACGCCGAGATAGTGCATGGGAAAGAAGATCGCATAAGTGCCGAGAAAGGTCACCCAGAAATGCAGCCTGCCGAGGCGATCGTCGAGCATGCGCCCGCTCACTTTCGGGTACCAGTGATAGATGCCGCCGAAGACCACCAGAATGGGCGCCACACCCATCACCATATGAAAATGCGCCACTACAAAGTACGTGTTCGACAGCGGAATGTCGACGCTTACGTTGCCGAGAAATAATCCGGTGAGTCCACCGATCACGAAGGTACTGATAAAGGCGAGCGCGAACAGCATCGGCACTGAAAGATGGATGTCGCCGCGCCATAAGGTCAGCAGCCAGTTGTACACCTTGATCGCGGTCGGCACGGCAATGATCAGCGTGGTGGTCGCAAAGAAAAACCCGAAATAGGGATTCATGCCGCTGACGAACATGTGGTGCGCCCACACCACCACCGACAGTACGCCGATGGCCAGGATGGCCCACACCATGTTGCGATAGCCGAAAATGCTTTTACGCGAATGCACGCTGATCAGGTCGGACACGATGCCAAACGCCGGGAGCGCGACGATGTAGACTTCGGGATGCCCGAAGAACCAGAACAGGTGCTGGAACAAGAGGGGGCTGCCGCCCTTGTAATCGGTCAGCTGTCCCATCGACACCAATGAAGGCATGAAGAAACTGGTGCCGAGCGTTTTATCGAGCAGCATCATGACGCCACTCACGAGCAGTGCCGGGAATGCCAGCAGCGCCAGGATAGTGGCAACAAAGATGCCCCATACCGTCAGCGGCATGCGCATCAAGGTCATTCCTTCGGTGCGCGCCTGCAGTACGGTGGTCACATAGTTCAAGCCGCCCATCGTGGCGGCGACGATGAAGATGACCAGCGACACCAGCATCAGGATGATTCCCCATTCATGGCCGGGCGTTCCGGGCAGGATGGCCTGGGGCGGATAGAGCGTCCAGCCGGCGCCGGTCGGCCCGCCCGGCACGAAGAAGCTGGCCATCAAGACCAGCACCGATAGCAGGTAGACCCAGAAGCTCAGCATGTTCAGGTAGGGAAACACCATGTCGCGCGCACCCACCATCAACGGGATCAGATAATTGCCGAAGCCGCCGAGGAACAGGGCGGTGAGCAGGTAGATCACCATGATCATGCCATGCATGGTGAGGAACTGGTAATAGCTCTGGGCGTCGATGAAAGCAAAGCGGCCCGGAAAGCCGAGCTGCAATCGCATCAGATTGGACAGCGCGACGCCGACCAGGCCGACTGCAATGGCGACACATGAATACTGAATGGCAATGACCTTGTGGTCCTGACTCCAGACATATTTTGTCCAGAAGCTTTGTGGTCCTTGATGCGCATCGTGATCGGCGTAGCTCATGGCATTCTCCCTGCTATTTCTGTGTCTTCGTCGCAGGCGGCGCGCTGCCCAGCGACTGGATATACGCGACTAGTGCCGCCAGTTCATCGTCATTGAACGGAACTTTCGGCATGATGGGCGGAAACCCTTTCACCACGCGGGTCTGCGGGTTGAGAATGTCATCCTTGAGATAGGCTTCATCCACCAGCACCGCGGAGCCGTCCGTCATGGTTTCCGTTTTGCCATATAGACCTTTCCATGTGGGTCCGACGCCGGGTGCGCCGTCGATGGTATGGCAGGCGATGCAACCCTTGGACTGCGCCAGTGACTTGCCTTGCGCAACGCGCGCTTCGGGTCCGCTGCCAGTGGTCGGGGCGATACCGCCGCCCGGCTTTGCCATCAGGCTTGCAAAGGTGGGTTGCGCACCCAGCCACTTTTGAAAGGCCGCCTCGTCTTCGACCACCACATAGCCGCGCATGTTGTAGTGGCCGACACCGCACAACTGCGCGCACAGAATTTCGTAGCGGCCTGCAAGAGTAGGCGTGAACCAGAACGAGGTGACCATGCCTGGCACGATGTTCATGCGCGCGCGGAAATGCGGCACATAAAAGTCGTGCAGCACATCATTCGAGCGCAACAAGACTTTCACCGGTTTGTTCAAAGGCAGATGCAGATCGCCGCTGACAACTATATTGTCATGGCCGGCCGGATTGTCCGGATCCAGACCGAAGGGATTGTCGGCCTTCACATGGCGGGTATCGGTGAGCCCAAGCTTTCCATCGCGGCCGGGATACCGATAGTGCCATTGCCATTGCTGGCCCAGCGCTTCGACGACCAATGCATCGTCCGGCGGCCGCACATATTCCGCATACACGAACAGGCCTGGCGCCAGCAGCGCCATGATCGCCACCGAGGTGCCTGCAAACAGCCAACGTTCCAGTTTGTGGTTATCCGGCTCGTAGGCGGCGCGCGAACCGTCACGGTGGCGGTAGCGCCATAGCGCATACGCGACAAAGAGATTGATGCCGACAAAGAAGATTCCGGTGACCACCAGCGTAATCGCGAGTGTGTCATCCATCTGCTTCCAGTTGGATGCGAGTGGTGTAATCCACCAGGGACTTACAACGTGGAATAGCAAACTCGCCACGACGATAACAATGAGCGAGATTGCCATTACCATGTATATCCCCTTTTGCAGCGGTTGCACCGCCGAACCGAATCACGACAAGCAATGCTCTATAGCCACGACCGCGCTTTGCATCATGGAAACGCCGGAATGTTTGGCTCCTCTCCACGGAAATTCAATTCCGGATGGCGTTCCGCAAGTCGTGCCTCAATTGCCTTGACCCGATGTGCCGGTATGTCGGCAATCATCAGCACCCTGCCTTTTTCAATCTCCGGGAAGAATGCTGTCAGCCTCGTACTGGGGATGGCCGCGGCCACCATGCTCGCCGCCCAGCCTCCAAACAAAAGACCGACCAGGGTCGCCGTCGTGGCCACGAGCGCTTGCGACGCGAGGTCGAAATAATAGATCACCAAGAACCCCAGGCACATACCGAGAATTGCGCCGACGATCATGCCGTTCTGCGCCCCATGCACCACATCCGTCTTGTGCAGGAAATTTGCTTCAGGCAAATCTTCCGGCAACGGCCCTCTTGATAGAAAGTGAACATGCCGGACTTCAATGCGTTGCAACAGCAAGTCATCAAGCGCGCGCCGGGCACTATCGATGTCGGGGAGCAAATAGTAGAGTCTATGTCGCATGGCCACCTCCTTGGCTACCTATCGCAGAACAGATTCAGTATATGCATCCTTATCAAACATTCAATTCATGGATTAATGGCGTGAACTTTTTATTTAATGATAGCGGGCAGGGTAGTCCCGCTATCGCTGTACTTTGCGTGCGGCTGACGAGGCCTAGCCTGGCGCAAAATCCATCGCTTTTATTTTTGTCATTTCTTGAATCTGTTGTTCAGATATCCACGTATTCTTGCCAAACCTGCTCGATGACATCTCTGAATTTGATGGAAAATAATGCCAAAGAAGAAACTAAAAACTCATAAAAATCTACCAACTATCTACTTCATTCCACTATTCATTGGGTTGTCTTTATTTTCCGTAGGCAATTTGGTGTTGGCGCAAGAAAAAACACTTCCCGCGGTCAATGTGGAAGCGTCCCGTACCAGTCAACTAGGAATTGCTGAATCAGCCAATGCCGGTGTGGTCATCCAGCGGCAACTGGAGGCGCGTACCGTTTATCGAGCCGGTGAACTGCTCGAGGCCACGCCCGGCTTGATCGTCAGCCAACACAGCGGTGAAGGCAAAGCGAACCAGTTTTACCTGCGCGGCTTTAACCTTGATCACGGGACGGACTTGCGCACGACCGTCGATGGCATGCTGGTCAATCAGCGCAGCCATGGACATGGACAGGTTTGGACCGACCTCAACTTCCTGACTCCCGAATTGACGACCCGACTGGAATACCGAAAGGGTCCCTACTACGCGGCGGAGGGAGACTTGCATCGGCCGCTACGGCAAGTGTGATGTATGCGGATAAGCTTGTACAAGGGTTACTGAGCGTCGGCATAGGACAGAACGGGTATCGCCATACCCTGCTCGAGTCACACCTGGCCCATGGCGATGTTTGGAAAAGAATCCGAAAATACGATTGGCCTGCAGCTGCAGAATGACAGTATCCAGAACGGCTTATTTAGCACGGCCACCCGGCAGCGACTGTCGACTACGCGGTCGGACCATATCGCAGAGCGAAGCGCCGGTATTTATTTTGAGAACAACACCCGCTGGACCGATACTATTAGAACGGTCGCCGGCTTGAGGGAGGACTTTTACCGGTTCAATGTCGGTAGCGACAATCCCGCCAACTCTGGCAAAGCCAGCGATAGCATTGCCAGCCCAAAGTTAAGCCTTATTTTTGGCCCTTGGGCAAAGACCGAATATTACTTCAATGTCGGCGCCGGTTTCCACAGTAATGACGCTCGCGGAACCACGATTGCTGTGGACCCGGTGTCCGGTGCAGCGGTGGATCGCGTTCCTCCGCTGGTTCGCTCGAAAGGTGCGGAACTGGGGATGCGCATCGAGATCATTCCTGGACTGCAAAGTTCGCTGGCGTTGTACCAACTCGATTTTGATTCCGAGCTCGTCTTTGTCGGTGACGTGGGTACAACGGAAGCAGGTCGACCCAGCCGCCGGGTGGGGTTCGAATTCAACAATTATTACAAGGCGACCAACTGGCTGACCATCGATGCCGATCTCGCCTTTGCCAGGGCACGCTTTCGTGACGTCGATCCTGCAGGTCGGCGCATCCCGGGCGCCGTCGAAGGGGTGGCATCGATCGCCTTGGCTGTAGACAAGATCGGTCCCTATTTCGGCGCATTGCAGCTGCGCTATTTCGGACCGCGTCCCCTAATTGAAGATAACAGTGTCCGGTCCAAAGGACCGCAACGCTCAACGGCCGCATTGGCTATAAGATCAACAAGAAGACACGGGTTGAACTGGAAGGTTTTAATCTCACGAACCGCAAGGATTCGGCAATCGACTACCATTATGCTTCCCGTCTCGCCAATGAACCGCCCGGCGAGTTGACTGACGACATCCATTTTCACCCGATCGAATCGCGCTCATTTCGGGTCACGCTCAACATGAGCTTTTAACGTTTAACATTTGGCGCTGACTGTCCTTTCTGATCTTCGGCAACGTCGCACACCCGTAGCGGCGACCATTGTCCTTCTCATCCACCAAAGAACTGGAATCAGCGTCGAAGAATTGCGTCTCTTAATGGGGGATCGACGCGCAAAGTTTCGGCTGACGCATGCACTTTGTCAGTCTTTTACAAGGGTGTAGCACATTGTTGAACCCCATTGCTTTCCATCTCTTGCCTTATTGCACAATCGGTGATGCTATGGAAATAGTCGACGCGATGGTGCAAGCCGCGTTGAAAACGGCGACGGAGGCAGGGCTTTTCCCAAGATTTTGCACGCTAAGATGGTTAATTGATAACCATCAAACCATTAGTCTTTAACTATGACATTTCTATAGTTTGCCAGTCCTATCTTCCTGGTTACTTTTTTACATTCACCACGGAGACGGAAATGGACGGTTTAAAAAAAAGAAATGCAATTGGCATGACCTTCATGGCAGCTGCCGTCGCTGGGATTTTCATGGCGCCTGCGATGGCATCCAGTCACCGCGAAGCGCCTTTCTTGACTAATTCGCCAAAGAACGACGGCACCGATTTATATATGTTCCGTAGTTACGAGCAGGGACGGCAGGACTATGTCACGGTGATGGCGAACTATATCCCGTTCCAGGATCCGCAAGGCGGCCCAAACTTTTATCAGCTCGATCAAAACGGCCTTTACGAGATCCACTTTGATAACAATGGCGATGCCAAAGAAGACATCACCTTCCAGTTCCGCTTCAAGAATGCGTCAAAGGCGACTGCCCTGCCTGTCGGCGGCAAACAAGTAAAAATCCCGCTCATTAATTCCGGTCCGATTGACGGCATTAATCCGGCGACATTGAATGTCCGTGAAACGTTCACGATTGATGTCGTGCGCGGCGACCGGCGCACCGGCACCAAGTCTGCTGTGACCATGGGAGCAGGAAATCGGGATTTCGACAAGCCGGTCGATAACATCGGTGAAAAAACCTTTGGCGGCGCAGACGGCTACGAAAAGTATGCGAATCAGCATATTTACGATGTTTCCATTCCAAACTGCGGCAATGGGCGTGTCTTTGTCGGTCAGCGTAAGGAGCCGTTCTATATTGCGGTAGGCAAAATTTTCGACCTCGTCAACCTGAATCCGCTTGGGCCAGAAGTCGACGGCAACAAGAACGATCTCGAGATGAAGAACGTCAGTACGATTGCGATGGAACTCCCGATCTCGTGCCTGACAACGGCTGGCGATCCAGTCATCGGCGCCTATACCACCGCCAGCATTCGTCAGGGCCGCATCATCAATCCATTCCCCGAATCCGGCATCAATAACGCGTCCAAGGAAGGTGGCGCCTGGTCGCAAGTGTCGCGAGTGGGCATGCCACTGGTGAACGAAGTGGTGATTGGCATGGAAGACAAGGATCGCTTTAATAGTTCCAAGCCAAAAGACGATGCGCAGTTTATCGACTACGTGACCAACCCGACACTTCCAGCCGTCATCCAGATACTGTTCCCGTCCGCCAAGGCTCCGACCAACTTCCCGCGCACTGACCTCGTCACGGTATTCCTGAAAGGCATTGAAGGCGTCAACCAGCCCAAAAATGTGGTTCCGTCTGAAATGCTGCGCCTGAACACATCGATTGCTCCCACTGCTCCCCAGACACAGAGTCCGCTGGGCGTGGCTGGCGGCGACAATGCGGGTTTCCCGAACGGGCGCCGTCCGGCCGATGATGTCGTCGATCTTTCAACGCGGGTCGCAATGGGAGCCCTTTGTGCTCTCACCGGCGACGCCGACATGCTGAAAGTCGGTTGCAAACCGTCTGATGCGCCGGCCGGGGCACTGCCATTGACCGATGGCGTACGCAAGACGGCAGCCGACTTCAAGGCGACCTTCCCGTATTTTAATACGCCGATTCCTGGCAACAAGTAAGGAGCCATCATGGAACATAAACATCCTTACTTAGTAGCGTCATTGTCCATGGCGCTGATCATCGGACTGACGGGATGTGGCGGTGGCGGGGGTGACTCGTCGAGTGCGGCAAACAACGTGACGACCGGTGCCGGTGCGCCGGCGGCGACTGCGGGTCCATCAACGGCAGACAACTCGTTCTTGAGTCGCGTGATGGCACTCATATCCGGCACCTCGGATACCGTAGAACCGCAAGTAATTGGCGCAGAACCGGTTTCCACCTCTGATGACACTGAACCTGGGAAATTGAGCAGCTAATCAAAGGACATCCTCTGTGGTGCATCGGGCCGGCAAGTGTCGGCCCGATGCATGTTGTTAGTAGTAGGAGGAGATACCATGACGCACCCCAGAAAAGGCCAGTTAGCGCCTGGTAATTCGGTCGTGGAATGCAAGTAGTAGGCGAAGGTGTCAAAACCGAGCAACAACTGACGATACTTAAATCTTTGGCTATTCTAGGTTACGAGGCCGAGGAAGCGATTGGCAAATCCTACGCAGAGTTCATCCATCCGGATGATCGTGGAGCGACCAGGGACGCACTAATCGATTCTACGGCCAAGCCAAACGTTCATATTGAGAATCGCTGGCGCCATAAGGAAGGGGCATATCGTTGGATCGACTGGGCAAGCTCCAACGATGAAGGTACATTGTTTGCGACCGGGCGCGATGTTACGGACGACTAACAACAAGCTGAAGCGTTGCAGCTGGCCGAAGATTCGTTGCGGCAGGCGCAGAAGATGGAGGCGGTCGGCAACTGACCGGTGGTCTGGCGCACGATTTCAATAACATGTTGGTCGGCATCATGGGTAACCTGGAAATGCTCAAAGTCCGGCTGGATCAAGGTCTGATCGACGGCAACATCAAGTACGTAGACGGTCCGCTGACTTCGGTCAATTGTGCGGCTGCATTGACCCATCGGCTGTTGGCATTTTCCCGTTGCCAGACCCTCGATCCAAAACCGACTGACGTCAACCACCTCGTGCTTTCCATGGAAGACCTGATTCGCCGCACACTAGGTCCCAACATATATCTGGAGACGGTACTCACGAATGGGTTGTGGACGGCGCTGTGCGACCCGAACCAGTTAGAAACCGCATTGCTTAATCTAGCGATCAACAGTCGCGATGCGATGCCCGACGGCGGCCGTTTAACTATTGAAACGGTCAATGCGCCGCTGGATCGCGAAGGCCTGGCCGGTGCCGGCGAGGTTGAAACTGGCGACTATATCCGCCCCTGCGTCAGCGACACTGGAGTTGGTATGACTACGGATATCGCCAAGCGCGCCGTCGATCCTTTTTTTACAACTAAACCGATTGGCCAGGGGACCGCGCTGGGTCTGTCAATGATTTATGGTTTTGTGAAAAAATCGAAAGGTCATATGCGGATTCTGTCCCGTCCCGGCGAAGGCACGACAGTGCAGCTGCTGCTTCCACGGCGTGTCGGGCCAGCCGAAACGCAAACGCCTCATACGTTGTTGCCTGCGACTTGTATTGACCAAAAAGCCATAGTACTTTTGGTGGAGGATGAGGATGCGGTTCGCAAAATACTACCGAGATGCTTGGAAATATCGGGTATGTCGTAGTCGAAGCTTCAAACGGTATTGATGGCCTGCGCCAGCTCAGGACGATGCCTCGCATTGATCTCCTCATTACCGATGTGGGTCTGCCCAAAGGCATGAATGGCCGCCAACTCGCCCACGCCGGCAGGGAAATCCTCGCTGACATGAAGGTATTGTTTATTACCGGATTTGCCGAGACCGCAGCGAGCGGAATGGGACTGACCGCACCGGGGATGCAGGTGCTCATTAAACCATTCTCGCTCACGACATTTGCGACCAAGGTACATGGAATGATTGAAAGCTGATGGCACTTGGCTTTTCACGAAGCCGTTGCAGTGAAGTTCGATACGGTTGTACGTTGCGCTATTTGTATTATTGGTTTTGGTTTGACCTGTCATGCCACCGCTATCCCAGTATTGAGTAGTTACTAAATCGTGCGTTTGTAAGCGAGGAGATGAAAAAGCTTGTCACGGACGATAAAAAGAATCTCGCGCCTCTGATCCAACGAGATGGCCAGAATATCTTTGTTCCCGTGACGCTAGGCTAGCGCGGAAAAGGAGCCGGATACATGCGATACATCGACGCGGTGGATCGCGTCCGGCAAGCAATGCAGAATTCAATAGCGCGCTGCCCAATCCATCGATCCATCCATGGTACAAACGATCACACTGCAAAGACTAATGTTTCACCATCGGCCGGAATATGCAATCGGTCTGCCACGCCTGCATTCTTCGCTGCGAGGTATAGCTCACGTCGCCCTACAGGACAATGCGCGACTGCTTCCAGATGGTTGGCGACCACGGCGCCCTTTGCCAGGCGGGCGAACTCGATCGCGTCGTCGATTCCCATAATGATTTCAGACCCGAAGTCAAATCTTGCGCCTCCGGCCGGAATCAGCGACACCTGTGGCTGGTACTGAACGACAAATTCTTTTACTTTTGACGTGAGCACTGTATCGCCGGCCAGATAGACAGTAGGCTCGCCTGGCCACTCGATAAAATAGCCGACGCCGTGTTCCATCATCATTCCAACCAAGCCGACACCATGGGTACACTTTACTGTTCGTATGGTCCCGCTTAGAAAGGGCTGGCATTCCCAATGCCAGTCTGCCAATGAACGGACGTTGAGGCCTCGTTGACGGAGATATTCCGCATCATGCGGAGTACAAATGACGGGAATCTGACTCTGGCGCAACCACTGTTTTCCCGATCGATCCAAGTGGTCGAAATGGCCTTTCTGGCAATGGGTGATTAAACAGTGCGTCACGGTAGACAGTATCGAGTCGGTCACCGCAGGAAGTTCAACAGTGGGATTGCGTTGGCTATCCTGAAGAAATTTCAACGGCGGGAATTCACCTTTGGCACCGAGCATGGGATCGACCAGGATCCGATATTCGCCTATTTCGAGGACTGCTGTCGCATTGCGGAGTTGAGTTATTTTCATTTTCGTGGCCGGCTATTCAGGAGCGTCATTGTGCAATGTTCTGGATCTGCTTAATATGGCGAAAACTGACATAAACCAATCATTTTCAGACATGGCGCGTATTTCCCCTTTTCGTATTGGCCTTCTTCTGTACAGAAACTGCATGCCAGCCGGCCTGTTTGCGTTCTCGGATCTCGTCCATGCAGCAAATCGCCGCGCTGGCCGTCACATTTTTGAACCGATATTCGTTGCCGCGCGGGCCGAGGAGATCAAGTGTGCGCACAACCAGGTGTTGAAGCCGGCGGATACGGTCTTCGATGCCGCGCTTGACGCCATCTTGATCCCGGGTTGCTGGGCTGAGTCCATTGCGCAGATAGAGGAAGTTTTAGTAGAAAATGCCGAGGTGATAAATGCACTGCGCACGCTCAACAAAAGCGTCATGATGTGGAGCTACTGTACGGGCGTTTGCTTGATGGCCGCAACAGGGCGTTTAAATGGTCAGAAGGCCACCGTGACATGGTGGCTGTCGGACATGATGCGCAAACAGTACCCCGCAGCGTCGTGGCTCAGCGAGCGGACCAGCATCTTCAATTTGCGGACAGCGACTGCGTCCGGCGTCAATGGCTATCAACTCCTTGCTCAGGAACTTATAGAGAAGCAGGTTAGCAAGGAGGCCTATCGGGATCTCACGAAATTGATGGTGCTGCCGCGACCCGAAAGAACTCATCATGCATTCCAGGCAATGAATCTTATTGAGCAACCAGACGCATTTCTTCGCAAGCTATATCTCCTTACCGAAGGCATGCCCGCATCAGAAGTGACGGTGCGCAGACTAGCCGATCAACTGGGAACGACAGAGCGTACACTTGCAAGAAAGGTTGGCGCCGCAGTGGGTTTGCCGGTTGCGGCCTATCTGCGTCGCATCAAACTAAATCAGGTAAGCGAACGCCTTATCCTGACGTCCACACCGGCCAACACCATCAGCATTGCGCTTGGATTTAGCAGCGACTCCAGTATGCGCCGCATGTTTAAAGACCTGACTGGACTAACCCCTGCAGAATACCGTCAAGCTTACGGACGTCCATAGGTTTGTATGCATGCAATACCGTCATGCTGACAGACATTCAGCCGATGCGGGTTATTTGAGGGAAGCGACAAACGAAGTCACCGAATGACCGTACTGCTGTCTATATTGGGAAGTCGTCATTCCAGTCGCCTTTTTGAAGGCACGCATCAGGCTTGCCTCATCGGTAAAACCCAACTCGGCACATATCGTCTTTACCGAAGATGCCGACGATAACAGCGCGTTTGCGACTTGACGCAACTTGACTAGTCGCAGCCATTCGCCGGCACTGACTTGCGTATGCTGGTCGATTTTTCTGCTTAAGGTTCTTGACGATACGGAAAGGTATCTTGCTGCCTCACTAAGGTTTAAGCCGGATGCCGGCACTTTTTGGGCATAAGCAATCAGTCGCTGCAGTTGCGGCTCTGACTGAGCGATCATTTCGACAGATCTGAACACCGGATGACCTGTGTTGGAGCGGGGAACCAGCATCGCCTGCTCCACGTCCCGAATGACTTCCGCAGGCATCCGGGAGATCAGCAGTTTACTTAGCACGGCCCAGTAGCCATTTGCGCCAGCCGCAGTCATGATCTTGCGATCCTCGATGACAGGTTGCTGAAAATCCCATGCGACTGCAGTAAATCGCTTGCGCAGAGATTGCTCAAGCCACCATGTCGCCGTGGCTTCATGGCGATCGATCTTTCCGGCGGCAGCCACTAATGCGACGCCCATGCAATAGGTCCACAATGCAGTCCGCTCCGGAAGTTGACCGAGCCAGTCGATGAAGAGCGATTGCCGGTCCAGCATAAGGTCGATGTCGGTCGCGGTTTCGGCCCAGAAACCTGGCAGCAGATAGGCGTCGCATGGTTCATGCAATGCATAATCCATCTCGAGCGTCGCGCCATTATTCACATTTACCCTGCCGTTGCCGGCACCGATCCATATCGGTTCGAAAACGGACTTCCCGATACGTCGGTTGATCGCCTGAAAAAGATCGGACGCGGCAAAGAGCCCAGCCGGCATGCATCCTGGATAGACTAAAAGTCCTATCCTCATCGCGGGCTGCGGTCGATGGCTAGAAAGGGAGCTTGGCATAAATTGACATTCGCGACATTCGTATTGGATTGCATGCTTGGCTTAATTTGCATTGATTGTGACACAAATTACCATTCCCGGTTGCGCAAGACTCGGCCACACTATGACTACGCGTGCATTTCGCTGCACGATTTACTTAAAGGTGCCGACTATGTTTGTAAATGTGCAGGGAGCCAAGATCCATTTTTCAGACTCAGGAAAGGGAGCGCCAACACTTTTTCTGCATGGCATACCCGACTCCGGCGCGGTCTGGAAAGATGTGACTCGCGTAGTGAGTGCCTCATACCGATGTGTCGTACCAGACCTTCCCGGCTTCGGACAGTCGGCGGCCCCTGCCGGCTTTCACATCAGCCTTGACGAAATGGCGAAATTTGTCGACGCCTTTCTCGTGGCGCTGGGCATCAGCGAGCCGGTAAACCTGGTCGTGCATGACATCGGTGGTCCGTATGGCCTGGCGTGGGCCGTGCGGCATCCGGAAAAGATGAGAAGCATTGCCATCATGAATACCGTTTTTCAGTCCGAATACCGTTGGCACCGCTATGGACGTATTTGTCGCACGCCCATTCTCGGAGAATTGCTCCAGATCCTCACGTCGCAGTCTGGGCTGGCGCGCGCCATGCGCGTCAACTCGGGAGCGACCAAGCCAAGCCGCGAACATATCACCGCCACTTACCGCAGCTTTACGGCTTCAGTACGTAAGATGGTGCTTCGTGTCTACCGAGGGCTAGACCCACAGGTTTTTCAGGGTTGGGATACCCAGTTGCGTGCACTTAGCGCAGTCGTGCCTTCCCTTGTCATGTGGGGCGATCGCGATACTTATATTGACGCTTCCTTCGCAAGCCGTTTTGGCGCTCAAAAGGTCAAGCACTTCCCTCAGTGCGGACATTGGCCGATGGTAGAGATTCCGGAGATCGTGTCCAGAAACTTGCTGGAGCATCTTTCGAGAGTGGTGCCCGCGGATGCTCCATTGGGACGGGCGTCTACAGCCCTGGCGCCGGTACTTCCGGAATAGGATTGCGCAGGCTCAGGTTAAGCATGTTCCAACTCTTGATCGCAGCCACTGCATAACCCAGCTCGACGACCTCGGTTTCGGAAAAATACTCGCGCACCCAAGCGAACTCCTCGTCGCTGGCATCGCTATGCGGCTGGCTGTTGACAATCTCCACCCAGCGCAGCGCTGCGCGCTCATGGTCGCTGAAGAACGGCGCCTCGCGCCATACGGCCACAGCATTGAGATGACGCGGATCCATGCCTTGGCGGATCAGGTCACGCCAGTGCAGATCAACGCAGAAACCGCAGCCGTTGATCTGCGAGATCCGCAAGTTGACGAGTTCAACCAGCCGCTCGCCGAGCGAGCTTTGCTTGACTGTGGCGGACAAGTTCATGAGGGCCTTGAGATTGGCGGGAGCAAGCTTGAACAGAGAAATCCGCGCAGGGTGAGACATAGCAATCCTTTCTGTTAATCAGGTACGGGACACAGTGCGCCGTCCTTAATCACTAGACGTACGACTGGGGGTAATTGTGACAGACTGAAACAATCGTGCGGCGCAAAAATGACATGCTTCCCTGGCAGTATGCAGGTAGGTAGTTTTTGGCTCGTTTTCATTTGTCACCGGATAAACGAGAAGCGACTCCTTCTCGACTCCTCCTCCATGCGGCTGTGGCGATGTGCGCTGCCATCGGCGGCCGTAGTGTCATTCGCTGCAGTCCGTTCGCAGGAACGGTAAAATAACTGTCTTGTCCCGAATTCGCTTGAGCTTTTGCGCGTCCCCTCCGAAGCACGATATCAGAAATGCATCACTATGCCGCTGCTATCAGGTAACTGAATATCTGCTATCACCAATCGGAAGCAGACTTGAGCGCCACAGCGGGGTACTATGCATCTGTCTCCTCCAACTCTTCTTGAATTGGATTCGCCCGCAACCGAAAGGTCTGCGGGCTTTTTTCTATGTTGAAGATTTCGCTCCGTTGACGGGGAGGCGAGCGGCATACGCGAAGACACTGCGCCAACGTGTTCACGATAGGTGCAGACAGGTGCAGATAGGTGCAACTTGTAGTCCGGAATACCGCTCCAATGTACTTTTGTGACAGGGTGACAAGTGACAAGCAACGTATGTGACAAGGTAGATGTTTCCCGCGTTCTGATCCAGCGTACAAAAGGCCTGCACTCGAAAGCGCGCGTTTCATCGATACAGGCAGCCGACATAGTGCTGAAGAACTGGGCGGACGGCGTGCCGGCTGCCGAGGACGATCAGTGCGATGTCCAGGTTATTTTCGAGGATGGATTTCGCTATCGCGGCAAGTTCGGTCTCAAGCATACCGAAAAACGGATTTCGCTGGCACGACATATTCGTCGGCAATTGACGGCCTTGGCCGCAGCCAAGCGCTGCAGCAATGCCGCAGCGGCGAACGATGAGCCCGTGATCAGCCTGATCGGCACCGATATCGCCGACTCCGCGCGGATTGCGTTGGACCAGTACGATATTTAAGGCTACGCTGAATAAGTCCCGCGATGGCGCAGGCCTGATTTCGGGATGAGGCGCAAGGCGCAAACCACAGACATGGCGGGGCCATGGCGAGGATTTGCAACGCCGCGGATCGCCCGAAATCAGGATGTGCGACACGCGAGGACTTGTTCAGCGTAGCCTTAAGCATTGAACAAGTTTTAAGCCGCAAGCCAAGTACTACACTGAATCGCGTTCTGCGCTCAGTTCCGGCTTATGACCGGCTTGCTGTATGCGATACGCGGAATGTTTCTCACCGGGGTCCGTGCCGGCGGTGGTCCCTATTGCAGATCAACAGGATGCGACAGTGCGACTGCATATGCAGTTTGCGCGCAGTTTAATTCTCTGAATTCCGGCGACGCAGTCGGATGAAATATGCGATGGTTCCGAACAGGAGCAAGGTAGCCAGCACGGTCGCCTGCGTAATGCCCGAAGCTTCTCCGAAAAACTCCAGACCGTGTCCGGTCCCATATCCCATCAGTGCAAACGCAAGCGCCCAGACAAAGGCGCTGATCAGATTGATCACCTGAAAGGGCAGGGTGCCGAGTTTGCTCATGCCAATGGCAATCAGCCCGACCATACGCAACCCGTACAGGAAGCGCAACGACGGAACCAACAGCATGTGATGTCGTTCGATCAATTGATCGATACGGGTCTTGCGTGAATGCAATGAGGGAAAGCGCTGCAGGATCGTAGTGCCGTATTTCCGGCCTGCATAGAAATACGGTTGATCGCCGAGAAAGCTTGCAACGGCCGCGATAGCGATAACGTAGGGCAATGCAAGATGCTGGTGATAAGCTGCCAAACCGGCCGCAAGCACCACCGCCTCGCCCTCCAGGAAACTGCCGAGAGCAAGAGCAAGGTACCCATACTGTTGAATAAAGCCGATCACACTCATGCTAGCCGTTGTTAATTGTCCTGGTTACATAGAGCCTGTTGCGCTGTATAAGTTGCATGCAGCGCGGCCCGGTACATTCGCGTCAAAAAACGTATTACCGGCTGAAGCCGTTTATCGCGTTTATTACAAGAAATTTGTTGCGAAAGATTTTTGCGGAAGATCTGCTTATTTTATATTCAAATGGTGAGAAAGCTGTGCTGCGCACAGCTCCACGGCGACGTTTGCTTCGTCTATCACTCTGCCCATCGTAATGAATCCGTGAATTTGCCGTTCGAAGCAGATATGCGTCGCCCGGTTGCCGGCTTCGCTCAGGCGCTGCGAGTACATCAAGCCTTCATCCCGCAGCGGATCATAGCCTGCGGTTAGCAGAAACGTCGGAGGAAGTCCGCTCAGGTCAGGATGCAGCAAAGGCGAGGCACGCCAGTCGAGGTCGTGCGCGGCATCGTCAATATAGTGATCATGGAAATACCCTATCGTATCGCTGGTCAGCAGATAGCCCTGACCATTTGTCGTATGGGAGGGCGCGGTGCGCCGCATATCGGTTGCCGGATAGATCAGCAACTGGAATGCAATCGGCAAGTCGCCCGCATCGCGCGCTGCAATCGCAACGACAGCGGCCAGATTGCCGCCTGCGCTATCGCCGCCGACCGCAAGCCGCGAGCCATCGAGGCCCAGGCGATTCGCTTCCTTGCGCACCCAGTAGGTGGCGGCGATGCTGTCGTCGACCGCTGCCGGAAAGCGGTGATCGGGCCCAAGTCTGTAGTCGACCGATACCACGGCGCAGCCCGAGGCATTCGCCATATGCCGGCACAAGCTGTCATGCGTGTCACGGTCGCCGATCACCCATCCGCCGCCGTGAAAAAAAACAAGAACGGGCGGGAGCTTGGATGCGCCAGCTTTATCGTCGGACCGGTCGAGCGGTTTGTACAGGCGTAAAGGTATGGCGCCATGCGGTCCCTCTGCAATGTGTTCGCTGACCTCGGCGACTTCAGCCGGTTCCGGCTGGGTAAAGAAACGTCGTTCGCGATAAAACCTCCTGGCATCTTCCACGCTCAATGTATGCGTCGGAGGAACGCCGTGTTGTTCAATGAAATCGAGCAGTGCTTTTGCCTGAGGATGCAGCATGGAAGTCTCCTTGTAGGGTGCGCAACGCTGACGGCGCGTTTGCGTTGCCAGTATAGTTTTTTCCGCCTGGGCGCGCTGACGGAGGGATGGTTACGCAGCGGTATCTGCACGGCAGCACAGGAAAGCGAGCAAGAAGCGGGCGCCGCATTGACTTCGCAAGCCACGCAGCCGTGACATGCGTGCGACACAGGCTCGCAGTTTGGCACAGATCAAAGAAGACCCGGCTGCGCTGCTTACAATGTGATTCACGTCGCCGGCTTAGCTCAACGGGTAGAGCGGTTCAAGTGTAATGAACAGGTTGGGGGTTCGAGACCTTCAGCTGGCATCAATCTGATTGCAGGGATTGCGAGCAATGACTCGCAATCCCTTTTTGTTTTATACAGACTCGGCAGACTCACATCCCTCGGGGCATCAATCCCTGCCATGTCCCGCTGAATCAAAGCATTTTCTTAAAACTCTTCCCAGTCGTCACCAGCCGTTGCCGTGGCAGCCTGACGCTGGCGATGTGAAACAGGTTTCGCCAATGCCGTGCTTGAGGCCATGGTGCGCGGCTTGTGCGCAAACGCAGGGGAGGAGGCGGTACGCGCCATGCGTGCCGGTTGCTGAGCAGATGCAATACTTCCGTCGGCATCGTTACTGTCGAGCCTGAACACCGATACCAGCTGTGCCAGATGGCCGGCCTGATTCTGCAGTGATTCCGCCGCAGCGGCGGCCCCCTCCACCAATGCCGCATTCTGCTGGGTAACCTGGTCCATCTCGCCGACTGCCTGATTGACCTGTTCGATACCATCGCTTTGCTCCTGCGTGGCAGCCATGATTTCCGTCATGATGTCGTTGACACGTTTGACACTGGAGACAATTTCATCCATGGTCGAGCCTGCGTCGAGCACCAGCTTGCTGCCGGTGTCGACCTTTTCCACCGAGTCGTCGATCAGGGTCTTGATCTCTTTGGCAGCGGATGCCGAGCGCTGTGCCAGGTTACGCACTTCCGCCGCGACCACCGCAAAGCCGCGGCCTTGCTCACCCGCGCGGGCCGCTTCAACCGCTGCATTGAGCGCGAGGATATTGGTTTGAAAGGCAATACCGTCAATCACACTGATGATGTCGACGATCTTTCTCGATGAGTCGTTGATCGAGCCCATGGTCGCAACGACCTGCGATACCACGTCGCCACCCTTGATCGCGACGCTGGAGGCCGACACCGATAGCTGATTGGCTTGTCGCGCATTGTCGGCGTTTTGTCTCACGGTGGAAGTCAGCTCCTGCATCGAAGACGCTGTCTCTTCGAGCGAAGATGCCTGCTGTTCGGTGCGCGATGACAGTTCAAGATTGCCGGAAGCGATCTCCGATGAAGCGGCCGCAATCGTATCCGTTCCTCTGCGCACCTGACTGATAATGCCGGCAAGACTGTCGCGCATCGCTTTCATGGCAAACAGCAGACTGGATGTATCGTTGGCCTGGAGATCGATGGCAACCGCGAGATCGCCTGCTGCGATTTTCGTTACCACATCCTGTGCATAGGATGGTTCGCCGCCCAACTGGCTGTTTATCCGTCGGTACACGAAGAATAGCGCCACGACTGCGGCGAAGAGAGCGATAACCAGGATACTGATGGCAATCAGGTTGGCCCTGTTGCTGGCGTTTTCCGCATTGGCAACGGCGGTGCCGGTGCGCTTGTCGAGCAGCTGGAAAAATTCGTCGACCGGCGCCATGATTTGCGCCTTGAACTTGTGATAATCGGCGCTATGCATCAAGATGCGCGCCATTTCTGGATCGGGGTCGCCCTTCTTGATGAAGCGGCCGGTGCCATCGTCGAACAGGCCTTTCACCGCATTCATGGCAATGACTTCGGTTTTTACCAGTGCATCGGAGTTAGCCTGTGCTTCTTTCAGTTTTGCGAATTCGTCTGCGGAGAAACCGGCATCGGCCATCAACTTTTCAAGCGAAATGGTGGGGCCATCCTCGCGGGGTTTCTTTGTGCCCGCAGCGACGAAGTCCCAATAAATCCGTTCGTAATGCAAGGGGCGCGGCTTGTTGCCGTTGCGGATATCCAGGATGTCGTTGTACTGCTGTTCATATCTGGCGTCGCCAGTGACGACGTAGGTGCGCGCGAGCCGGGTCAGGTCATCGGAACTCTGTCGCAGTTCGTCTGCGAGAAGATAAGAGTTGTAGCGGGCATAGTGCACGCCACTCAACTTGGACTGCATGTGCGAAGCGTGCAGTACCGCTGCAAGCAATGACACTGCGAGCACCGCCCCGCTTGCAAATAGCAGAACAAACAATTTCTTCAAGGTCAATGTACTTTTCAAAGTATTCCCCATTTCATTAGTCTTTTGGCATATAAATCAGTGGCTCATAGCACTCTGTCTCCCTTTTTGACCGTTATGGACGGTTTCTTTAGCGAAACAAAGATACTGACTGCACCGAAATTGCGCATGCCATAAATATGGGGGTAGGCTTCTAACTCAGACTGTTAAAAAGACGTGCAGCAAGCTTCCTATCGGAATATCAACCATCCTGAATTGAGGAATTGCTGAAATGGCAATCACTTGTCTGAAAAACGGGGAAGACGAGAGTGAATGCTTCTGTCCTGTCGGGAGCGATTTCTATTGACCACGGAAATAACTGCTGCTTTACTCAAAAGCATATGAAAATTGCACAGGCAGTTCAGAAAAGAAGACATAGACAGGAATCGCACCGTGAAACTCTTTTTTAATATAGTTGGCGCCCTGGCGCTTCTGTTGGCCATCATCGGCATTTTTTTGCCACTGCTTCCGACGACGCCTTTTCTGCTTCTTGCGTCGGCCTGTTTTCTGCGAGGATCGAAAACCATGCATGCATGGCTTCGCCAGACGCCCCTGTTCGGCAAGATCCTGACGGAATTTGAAGAGCACCGGACGATCCCGGTGCGCGCCAAAATCATCGCTCTCCTGATGATATGGCCGTCTATGCTGTTCTCGATGTACATGGTGCAAAGACTACCGCTGGTCATCATGCTGTTTGCGATTGCCGTCGGCGTGAGCTTCTACCTTTTGCGCTTTCCCTCATCGATACGCTGATCGTTTCGCGGATCCATATCACCAGCGCGGATCGTTGCTGAACAACTCCGCCACCAGATTCCTGAGCCAGATATTGCGCGGATCCTGATGATATTTGCGATGCCAGTGCTGACGCAAATCGAACGACGGAATCGCAATCGGCGGCTTCATCAGCTTGATATTGGCAAAGCTGGCAAATGAGGTTCCCACTGCCAGAGGCACGGTGACCACCAGGTCGGTCGTTGCGACGATGAAGGGAATGGTCATGAAATGCGGTGTCGACAGGACTATCCGCCGCCGCAGGTTTTTGGCTTCAAGAAAGCGTTCGAATACTTCCTGGCTCCTGCCTTCGGCCTTGATGACCGCATGGCCGAGTTCCAGAAACTGCGGCATGGTGAGCCGGTTGCCGCGTATCTTGTGATCGGCGCGCAGCAGGCAGGTGAACGAATGCGAGAACAGGCGCTGCTGAAAAAAATTGTTCGATTGAATATCCGGAAAGTAACCGACCGCGAGGTCGACCCTTCCGCTTTCCAGCGCATGCGCGACTTCATGCGCAGGCAAAGTGACCGACGATACCGACGCTAAAGGCGCGTCGCGCTGAATGCGCTCCAGAAGCTTGGGCAAGAACACCATTTCGCCGATATCCGATAGCGCCAGGGTAAAGGTATCGCTTGCTTTCGACGGTTCGAAACTTTCCTTTTGCAAGACTTCTTCTTCGACCCGCGTCAGGATCTCGCGCGCCGGTTCGATCAGGGTGAGCGCGCGCGGTGTCGGCTCCATGCCATGCGCGGTACGGATGAATAACTCATCATTAAAGACTTGACGCAAGCGGTTTAATGCCGCGCTGACCGCTGGCTGGCTCATCCCAAGCGCCTCGGCGGCGCGGCTCACGCTCTTTTCTTTGGCGATGGCAACCGCAATGGGCAGCAGGTTCAGGTCGAACTTGGGCATGCATTATCCAAAATTCAAATAAAGCTTATAAACGGAATTACGTTGAATTATATATTCGTTTCTTTACCATACAAGCACAACAACATCACTACATCGGAGACGAACAATGCGTAAAACATATTGGATCCATGCTGCAAGCGCCCTCATCCTCGCCACATCCGCCGGCCGTGTTACAGCGCAGAAGGTCATCAAAATCGGCGTGGTCGCCCCGATGAGCGGCGTATTCGCCAGCTATGGAAAGCAGATTGAAAACGGCATCAGCGTCTTCATCCACGAACACGGAGACAAGGTCGCAGGCCGCAAGGTGACGGTGATCTACAAGGACAATGCGGGCCCTAACCCCGAAGCCGCCAAGCGGCTTGCACAGGAGCTGGTCGTCAATGACAAGGTCGATGTCCTGGCAGGCTTCGCCTTCACACCGGACGCGATGGCCGCAGCGCCGGTCGCCACGCAATCCAAAAAGCCGATGTACGTGATGCTCGCGGCGACCTCCTCGGTGTCCACCAAATCGCCGTACATCGTTCGCACTTCCTACACCATTCCGCAGACAGCGGAACCGATGGGAAAGTGGGCGGCTAAGAACGGTATCAAGCGTGCGTTCGTCATGGTGTCGGATTACGGCCCGGGACTGGATGCGGAAACCTGGTTCAAGAAAGGTTTTACCGAGAACGGGGGGCAGATAGTCGGTGAAGTTCGCGTACCTCTTGCCACGCGCGACTTTTCGCCCTTCTTGCGACGGATAAAGGATGCCGCGCCTGATGCCGTATTTACCTTTCTTCCCGCGGGCGAGCCTATCGTGTCTTTCATGAAAGGCTTCAAGGACGGTGATCTCGGCAAGGCCGGCATCAAGGTTCTCGCTACCGAAGGATGGGCCGATGACGACACCTTGGCCGCCGTCGGCGATGCCGCGATAGGTGCAATCTCGACCGGCTACTATTCAACGGCCCATCCCAGCGCGCAGAACAGGCAGTTCGTCGCCAATTTTGCCAATGTGGGTAACGGCAAGCTTGCCCCCAATTTCATTGCCGTCGCGGCATATGATGCTATGCGTGTCATTTACCAGGGCATCAAGGGCCAGAACGGCAAGCCGAGTTCAGAAGACATGATCGCGGCCGCAAAAGGCTTCCAGTTCGAGAGCCCGCGCGGTCCCGCGCTGATCGACAAGGACACCAGGGACATCGTGCAAAACGTCTATGTCCGCAGGGTCGAACGCGTGGATGGAAAACTCGTCAACCGCGAGTTCGATCACTTCAGCATGGTGAAAGATCCCGGCAAGTAAGCTCCGGCAGGCCCACTCTCTTTTTTGCATGAAACCGCGACGCAACTCCATATGGATGCGTCGACGGCCCAGGCTTATCTGCGCCTGCGGGCGTATTGTATCGACAGGCAATTCCATGAATCAGCTACAAGTCAAAGTCGTAAAGAAAATCACGGAAGCCGAGGGTATCGCCAGCTTCGAACTTATGCCGGTTGCGGGCGAACTGCCTTCGTTCAGTGCCGGTGCACATATCGATGTCCATACTGGAAATGGACACATCCGCCAATATTCGCTCTGCAACGATCCGGCCGAGCGGCACCGCTATCTGATCGCTGTACTGCATGAGCCGGAATCGCGCGGAGGCTCCAGGACAATGCATGAACGTATCAACCAAGGCGACACCCTGACGATAAGCGAACCACGCAATCATTTTGCATTGGCCCAGGCAAACCGTACCCTGCTCTTTGCTGGCGGTATCGGCATTACGCCGATTCTTTGCATGGCAGAACAACTTCAGCATGGTAATGCCCACTTTGAATTGCATTACTGCACGCGTTCGCCTGAGCGCACTGCCTTTATTGACAGGATCGTAGCTTGCGCCTTTGCCGACAAGGTTCATTTTCATTTCGATTCCGGTTCCCCTGATCAAAAGCTCGACTATCAGGCTGTACTGGGAAGACCTGATAAAGATACGCATCTCTATATCTGCGGTCCTGCCGGGTTTATTACCCATGTTACTGCCACTGCCAAATCCTTCGGATGGAGCGACAGACAACTCCATGTCGAATATTTTGGCGTGGCAGCGCCTGTGGTTAAACAATCCGATGAAATCTTCGAGGTCAGGCTGGCGAGCAGCGGGGCGGTGTACCTGATTCCTCCTGACGAAACCGTGATCTCGGCCCTTGCAAAACACGGAATCGATATCCCGTCGTCATGCGAGCAAGGCATTTGCGGAACCTGCATCACCCGCGTGATCGATGGTGTTCCCGATCATCGCGATCTCTTTCTTACCGAAGAAGAGCGGGCCGGCAACGATCAATTTACTCCGTGCTGCTCAAGAGCGAAAACGCGCACCCTGGTACTGGACCTTTAACAGACCTTTAGTGCCATTCACATCAATCCGTAGATAGAACCAAGGAGACCAACATGAATACTATTTCCGACGCCATGAAAATGTCGGCGTCCGTTGCCAACCAATCGTCCTTTCCTCTCAACCAATGGTATGTCGCCGCATTTTCCGGCGAATTGACGGACAAGCCTATCGCCAGAAAACTGTTGAATCAGCCCGTGGTGCTCCTTCGTACTGGTGGCGGGCAGGTGGCTGCGCTAGAGGACAGATGCTGCCATCGATCGCTGCCGCTTTCTTGCGGGACTGTGGAATCTGGCGGAGTACGATGCGGTTACCACGGTTTACTGTATGCACCAAACGGAAGCTGTATTGAGATCCCCGGCCAGGAACGCATCCCGGCCAAAGCAAAAGTGACGTCCTACGTTGTCACGGAAAAAAATCACATTGTCTGGATCTGGTTCGGTTCGGAAGAGGGTAGTGCGCCCACACATGATGCGCCGGACTATCCTCATCATGACGATCCAAAATACAAATTCGGTTGGGGCGTCTATCACTACGACGCGCCATATCAGTTGATTCACGATAATCTGCTCGATCTGAGCCATCTTGGCTATGTCCATCTGAAAACGATAGGCGGCAATGCAAGACAGCACATGAATGCTGAAATGAAGGTCACAAGCGAAGGAAACATGGTCAGGGTAATCCGCCTCATGCCCGGCACCCCACCGCCGCCCACATACAAGGCGGCCTATCCTTTCGGCGACAAATGCGATCGCTGGCAGGAAATCGAGTTCGATGTCAGTCATCTCAGGATCTGGACCGGCGCGGTCGAACCCGGCAAGGATGTGATCGACGATCCCGATCGTGGCGGGTTTCATATGCGCGGCTTTCATGGCATCACGCCGGAAACGGAAACCACCGCGCATTACTTCTGGAGCATGGCAAGCAACAAGCATCCCGACATGCCGGAAACCATAGACACAGTGATCGAGCAGACGAAATACACTTTCGACGAAGACCGGGTCGTGATCGAGGCGCAGTACAAGAATATGAGGCAGTTCGGCGAACAGGCCGCCTGGACCGATATTCACGTCGATGTCGGCGCGGTCCGGGCGAGAAGGATTATTGCGAAGCTGCTTGAAAGCAGCCGGTGATACTGCCGTGAAGTGCGCGAGGACGACAGTCAGGTGCGGCCGTCAAACAAGTCGGTCTGGCACGATCCAGGCGTGCGCAAATGAACGTTTCGGAACCAAGGTCATAGCATATGAGTGCAGTACTGACGTTGAAAGAGTAAGTCAGTCTGGCATGGCCCATCATCCTGAAATATTGAAGATCGTCGCAAGACTTCTTAAAAGCCCAGTGAGCAACGATTAGAATTACGGTTACGCTGAACCAGCCGTCGATTTTCGAATCTCCCGTCACCATGATCGACTCGAATCGGGAATCGGGGGCGTTCTGTCGGTTATATCATGCCCTTGCGGGCCGTTCACCGGGCGCTTCCATCCACCTTTTGCTCATTGTGGGCATACCTGTACCATTAATCGACCGCGCGCCAGGTAAATATTGGCCAACGTCAGCGGCACTTCCGACCATGCAATCTCCGAGTTCTTCGGTCCCGCGCACGCCGCATGGGAAAGGCGAGCTAATCTCGGCGATACGCCACTTAACGGGGGAGCATTCGGCAGAGTTGCCATTTGCTTAACCAGCCTGTCTCGCAAATTGAAAGCAAGATGAAAGGTATTAGAAAGCAGGTTGACAGAAAACCGCCGTTTTTGATCTTTCCCGATTCGCAATTAAAAAATGCATGCACTAGACTTTAACCAGAGCGCAAGACTGCTCGGAGCAATGAAGCTCGATATCCATTGGAGGAGACCATCCATGATCGCAAAAAGCCTTACCAAGACCCTTTCCCTGATTGCACTGGCCGCACCGGCTTTTGCATTCGCCCAGGACAATTGTCCTCATCGCGGCGACCTCGACGCGCAGTACTGCGATGCCAACAAGGATCTTGTTGCCGATGTCCCGGCGGATACGAAGAAGCAGAAGGTGCCGAACACAATCGTCTTCACGTTCACGCCGGTGGAAGATCCCGCCGTCTACGAGAAGATGTTCAATCCGTTCACCAGCCACCTCTCCCAGTGCACCGGCAAACGCGTTGTCTTCTTCCAGGTGCAATCGAATGCGGCCGAAATCGAAGCGATGCGCTCCGGCCGCCTGCATGTCGGAGGCTTTTCCACCGGTCCGACGGCATTTGCCGTCAACATCGCCGGCGCCGTCCCGTTTGCTGTTATCGGCAATGAAAAAGAGTATCAGGGTTACTCGCTGATCGTCATTGTCAAGAAGGACAGCCCGATTCAAAAAATGACGGATCTCAAGGGGCGCAAGGTTGCGCATACCTCGCCGTCGTCCAATTCCGGCCATATGGCGCCGGTGGCCTTGTTCCCGAAGACAGGTGTCGTGCCGGACAAGGATTACAAAATCGTTTTCTCCGGCAAGCATGATCAGTCCATCCTGGGTGTCAATTCCGGTGACTATGAAGCGGCTGCCGTCGCCTCCGACGTGTTCGATCGTCTCGTCGAGCGCGGCGCGGTCAAGGCGGACGATTTCCGCGTTATCTATCGCAGCGAACGCTTCCCGACCCAGTCCTTCGCCTATGCCCATGATCTGGAGCCGGCATTCCGCGACAAGATGCTCAAGTGCTTCTATGACTACCGGTTCACGGATGACTTGAAGAAGGCATTTGCCGGCTCCGACCGCTTCTTCCCCATCGAATACAAGAAGGATTTCTCTCTGGTGCGCCATGTCGCGCAATCCGCGGGTGAATCCTTCAACCGCACGGCCTACGACAAACAGTCGTCGAAGGCCAAGTAAGCCACCGCTTGTCTCTTTGATCCCCTGTTGCGTAGTACAGACCGCTCTTGCGGTCCGGGGGACCTTTTTTCTCAAAATTTGTTCGAAAGCGATTCCTCCAATGTCCTACGCTCTTGAAATTGACGGCCTGATGAAGGAGTACAAACCCGGCCATCCTATTCTCAAAGGAATCAATCTCAGTATCGACGGTACCGGACTGACTGCCATCATCGGCCCGTCCGGTACCGGCAAGTCGACTTTGATCCGTTGCATCAACCGCCTCGTCGATCCCAGCCAGGGGGCGATCTGGCTCAACGCGGGCGGCAAGCGCGTCGACCTGGCGTCGCTGCGCGGCGGCGCTCTGCGTGCCACCCGCCGCCGGATCGGCATGGTCTTTCAGGAATACAACCTGGTCGAACGCCTGACCGTGATGGAAAACGTGTTGTGCGGGCGACTCGGCTATATGAATGCCTTTGCCGCCTGGCGACGCAAGTTCGCCCAGAAGGACATCGACTACGCATTCCAGCTTCTGGACACGGTAGGTCTGGGTTCCTTCGCCAATCAGCGCGCGGATGCGCTTTCCGGCGGTCAGCGCCAGCGCGTCGGTATTGCCCGCGCACTGATGCAGCAGCCCGAAGTGCTGTTGGCGGACGAGCCTACCTCATCACTGGATCCGAAAACTTCATTTGAAATCATCTCGCTGCTGCGCGAACAGGGCAGGGCGCACAAGATCCCGGTCATCGTCAACATCCATGACGTCGAACTAGCCAAGCGCTACGCGGACCGCATCATCGGTATGTCCGGCGGCCATGTGGTGTACGACGGCGCGCCGCAGGGCTTGAGCGACGACTTCCTCAAGCAGATCTACGGCGGCGAGGACTGGCTATGAACATCGCTACCGGAACGGCCATCGTGCCTCGTCAATCGAGCGCCTTCAGCGCCAGCCTGACCTCGCGTCTCGTGGCGCTGGCGATCATCGCCTATGCGCTGTACGCATCGACCCAGCTGGGTTTTTCCTGGCCGCGCTTTGTTGCCGGCCTCGAACACGGCGCGCGCTTTTTATCACGCATGTTCCCGCCGGACTTGAGCAAGGGCGACATCCTGTGGGGCGGCATCATGGAAACCCTGCAGATCGCCGTGCTGGCCTCGCTGGCCGGGATCCTGCTCAGCCTGCCGATCGGCCTGCTCGGCGCGCGCAACCTGATGCCGGGATGGGTCTCGTGGACGGCCCGTGGTTTCGTATCGGCGTGCCGCGCGTTGCATCCGGTGATTGTGGCGATCCTGTTCGTCAAGGCCGTGGGATTTGGCGCACTCGCCGGCATTCTTGCGCTGGTTGTCGCGTCCATTGGTTTCATCGGCAAGCTGTTCTCCGAGGCGATCGAGGAGATCTCGCCCAAGCAGGTCGAAGCCATCCGCGCCACCGGTGCCTCGTTCATGAACGTGGTCATCTTCGGCGTGCTGCCGCAGGTCATGTCACGCTTTGTCGGCTTCAGTACCTATCAGCTCGATTCGAACCTGCGCAACTCCACCATGGTCGGCATCGTCGGCGCGGGCGGCGTCGGCGGCGTGCTGTTCTCCGCGTTCCAGCGCTTCGACTACGGTTTCGTGTTCACGATCCTGTTCACGATCATTTCGATCATCATCGCAAGCGAATTGCTGGTCAATTTTGTCAAGAAGGTGTTCCATGTCTAACGCTCAAATCGTTTCTCATGTTCCGAGCGCAGCGGTGCCTCTGGCGAACCGTGTTTGGCAACGCCATACGCCGATACAAAAGCTCCTGCGCTTCATTGTGTGGTTCACCATCGTGCTGGCCGTCGTGCAGTCGGTGCGCCATATCGAAATCATTCCGGAGTTCCTGTACGACGCACCGGAGCAGATGCAGGACATGCTGGGCCGCATGTGGCCGGTCGACTGGGAGCATTACCAGAGTGACGTGCACGCTGCGTTGGTGGAAACCCTGCATATCGCGACACTGGGCACGCTCCTGTCGATTTTCCTGGCCATTCCGTTCGGGCTGCTAGTGGCAAGCAATTTAACGCGTAACAAGGGGCTGAACCTGTTTGCCCGTGTGGTGTTGGTCGCCAGCCGCTCCATCAACTCCCTGGTCTGGGCATTGCTCTTCCTCGCCGTGTTCGGTCCAGGGGCAATCGCGGGAACGCTGGCAATCGCGTTCCGCTCGATCGGCTTCGTGGGCAAGATGGTGGGCGAGACCATCGAGCAAATGCCGCGCGGCCCGATCGAGGCTTTGCAGGCGGCGGGCGCGAGCAAGTTTTCCGAGATCTGGTACGGCTACTGGCCGCAGCTCAAGCCGGCGTTCCTGTCGATCCTGCTCTTGCGCTGGGATATCAATGTGCGCGAATCGGCTGTGCTTGGCCTGGTCGGCGCCGGCGGCGTCGGCATGGCGCTCGACACGGCGCTGAACCTGTTCCAGTGGCCGCGCGTGGCGACCGTACTGGTATCGATCTTCGCGATCGTCGTCATCACCGAGATCGTGGTGACCCAAATTCGCAAACGTGTTCTGTAACCGGTTTTCGGCGTATCTCAACCACCACCCTGCATTGAGCAAAACAGGAAAAACAATGAATGCTATCGTAGACATCGTCGGCCGTGAGGTGATCGACTCGCGCGGCAATTCTCCCGTCGAATGCGACGTCCTGGTGGTCGGCGGTGGCATCAACGGTGCAGGCATTGCGCGTGACCTCGCCGGGCGGGGCATGTCGGTCGTGCTGTGCGAGCAGGATGACCTTGCGGCGCATACATCGTCGTCCTCCAGCAAGCTCATTCACGGCGGACTGCGATACCTGGAGCATTATGAGTTCAATCTTGTGCGCAAGGCCTTGATCGAGCGCGAGGTCTTGCTCCGCTCTGCGCCGCATATCATGCGTCCCCTTCAGTTCGTCATGCCGCACGACAAAGGGCAGCGTCCAGCCTGGCTTTTGCGCGCCGGCCTATTCCTGTACGACCATCTGGCGCGCCGCGAACTGCTTCCCGGATCGTTCGGCATCAAGCTGCGCGAGCACGCTGCCGGCGTCCCCCTCAAGAAGGAATTCGCAAAGGCCTTCGTCTATTCCGACGGCTGGGTGGATGACGCGCGGCTGGTTGTACTCAATGCGGTCGGCGCCGCAGACAAAGGCGCGCGGATTTTGACGCGCACGGTGTGCGAATGGGCGACGCGTCATTCCCACTGCTGGGTTGCCACACTTCGTGGCTCGGACGGTCGGGAGACCATGGTCAAGGCGCGCAGCCTCGTCAACGCCGCCGGACCATGGGCAACCCGATTTCTCAAGGAAGTGGTGCAACAGCCGTCGAAAAAATCGGTTCGTCTGATCAAGGGCAGCCATATCGTTGTGCCGAAGCTGTTTGAACACCTGTATGCGTACATCTTCCAGCATCCGGATGGCCGCATTGTTTTTGCGATTCCCTATGAGGAAAACTACACACTGATCGGCACTACCGACGTGGAACACGACGGGAGCCCGGGTTCCGTGCAGATCAGCCGCGAAGAAATTGAATACCTCTGCACGTTGTGCGCGCGCTATTTCGAAAAATCGATCTCGCCCGTGGATGTCGTGTGGTCATACTCCGGTGTGCGTCCTCTCCTTGAAGATGCCGCCGCGAATGCGGCGGCCGTCACGCGTGATTATCAGCTCGAGCTGGATACCGCTGGCGCGCCGCTTTTGTCAGTCTTTGGCGGAAAGATAACCACCTACCGCAAGTTGGCGGAAGAAGCTGCCGGAAAACTTGCGGAGGTGCTCGGCAATTCGCACGGGCACTGGACCGAAAACGCCTGTCTGCCCGGCGGCGATGTGCATGGTCCGCAACCATCGAACCGGTCGGTGCTCGAGTTCGAGGCATTCACTCGTTACATGATGACAACGTACCCGTGGATGCCGCCGGCTGTGCTGCGTCGCTACGTCCGGTCCTATGGTACGCGGACCCCAATGCTCCTTGCCGGGTGCCATTCGCTTGCTGGTCTGGGAGACGAAATTGCCGAGGGACTGTATGCGGCGGAGGTCGAATACTGGATGCAGCATGAATGGGCAAGCACGGCGGCCGATATGTTGTGGCGCCGTTCGAAGCTGGGCCTGCATTTGCCACGAGGCACCGAACAGGTGCTTGACGCGTGGATCGCCGACCGCACCCGCCCCGTAGCACGGCATGCGATGGATGCCACGTCCGGAGAGGCAGTTTTCTGATTGTTGAAACAGACAGGCAAGTAGAGGTATAACGTAAGCTTAATGACTACTCTCATTTGCCGAAGCCATGAACCTACTGCTTGTCGAAGACGATCCGGATATGTCGAATGCGTTGATGCGCGCGCTGGATCGGCGCGGCTTTTCCGTCACCACCTGTGTGGATGGCGGGACGGCGCTGCGGACGATCAAGGAGGGCAACCATGACCTGGTTGTACTTGACCTGAATATCCCCGTGATCGACGGTCTGCATTTGCTGCAGCGCGTCCGGTCCCAGGGCATCGATGTGCCGGTCATTGCGCTGACGGCGCGCAGCGCCGTGGGCGACCGGGTCGCGGGATTGAACGCCGGAGCCGATGACTATCTGGCCAAGCCCTTCGACCTGGACGAACTGGAAGCACGGATCCGCGCTTTGCTGCGGCGCCGGAACGGAGCCGAAGACAATACGCAGCGATGCGGCGAACTCCGCTTCGACAAGACATCCGAAGCGTTCTATCACGGCGATACCCCGCTCGAATTCACGCCGCGCGAACATACCTTGCTCAAGGCACTGATTGCAAAACCGCGTCACGCAGTAACGAAAGAACGATTGTTCCGTCTGGTGTTTTCTGGAGAGGAGAATGTGCAGATCGAAGCGATCGAGGTCATCGTTCATCGCCTGCGCAAGAAAATCGCCGTGACAAAGACTGAAGTCATGACCCTGCGCGGCCTGGGCTATCTGTTGCGCGAACTGTCAGCGAATCTTCCCGAATGAGAATCGGCAAGACGACGCTTTCGGCACGCACCTACCTGCTTGCCTGGATTATTACACCGATCGCGATCTTCATCCTTGCCGA
This sequence comes from Noviherbaspirillum saxi, assembly GCF_003591035.1. Taxonomy (NCBI): domain Bacteria; kingdom Pseudomonadati; phylum Pseudomonadota; class Betaproteobacteria; order Burkholderiales; family Oxalobacteraceae; genus Noviherbaspirillum; species Noviherbaspirillum saxi. The sequence continues at coordinate 1,243,891 of NZ_QYUO01000002.1, read as the reverse complement.
CACGCTGACGCTGTATCGTAACGCGCTGTCGTCCGTCAATACGGCCTATGACCGGATGTTGATCGCATCCGCGCATTCGATCGGCGATTTGCTGCGCATTGAAAACGGTGCCCTCAAGGTGGTGGTACCCTACACCGCGCTCGAAATCTACGAAGCCGACGTGTCCAGCCGCATGGTGTATCGCGTCAGCGACGCCAGCGGCAAATTCCTCTCCGGAGACGACGATCTGCCTCGCTACACCGGCAAGCCGGCGCGCAGAGCATCGTATCCCGACCTGGTACATATCTACGAAGACCAGTACCGTGGCGAGACGGTACGCGTGGCAGCGCTTTTTCAGCCGGTATCGGTGAACGACCCGGCCGGACATGCGCTGGTGCAGGTGGCGGAAACCGTCGAACACCGCAAGGCATTGGCGCAGAAGATCCTGTGGGAGACGCTGATGCATCAGCTGATCCTGCTTGCCGTCGTCACGCTGCTTACCCTTTTCGTTGTCTCGCGTGCAACACGTCCTCTGGACGCCCTGCGCGCAGAACTCGGCGAGCGTAACGCCGAGGATCTGTCCGAACTTCCGCTGCCGCGCAGGCCGAAGGAGCTGCGCACGGTGGTCGATGCGCTGAACGAGTTGATGTCCCGTCTGCGGCGCTTGCTCGATCATCAGCAGCGCTTTGTCGCTGACGCTTCACACCAGTTGCGCACGCCCCTGGCAGTGCTGAAGACGCAGTTGCAGTCAGGGTTACGGGGCGACGCACCGGCAGAGGTGATTCTCAAGGAAATGTCGGGGACGGTGGAGCGCGCGATCGGACTGGCGAACCAGCTGCTGTCGCTCGCCAAGGTGGAGCAGTTGCGCGGGCGCGGTGCCAAGGAAACCTGCGATCTGGCGATGCTGGCACGCGAAGTGGCCGTCGATCTGTCATCCCTGATCAGCGAAAAGAACCTGGATTTCGAGCTGGATGCCGAGAAGGTATCGATCCAGAGCCACCCATGGATGGTCTCGGAACTGATCAGCAATCTGCTTCACAATGCGATCCGGCACACGCCAGCCGGATCGCGGATGGGCATACGGATTAAGCATGATGCGCAAGGCATCGTGATCTGCGTCTGGGATAGCGGTCCCGGGCTGGAGGAGGAACAGCGTCTCCATCTGTTCGAACCGTTTTCGGGCAGCGGCCGGTCCGGCGGTAGCGGTTTGGGACTCGCTATCTGCCGCGAGATTGTCGATGCCATGGAGGGCGTAATCAAGCTTGACAATCGGATTGAAGACGGTGTGGTTACAGGGATGGATGCCAAGGTCATACTACCGGAATGATGTTTCAGTAGACCGCGTAGTTTTATAACAGACATCGGTTGTACGCCAGAACTTCTGGCCGGTGCTTTCCAACGTGGTGTAAACGCCGCATCGGCTTCAGGCGACGGAGATAAAAACGGCAAGTTTCAAAATTCACACAGCATTTTTGCTGGCACGGGAAATTCAACTCCTGTATCGCACTTTCAATACGGATACAGGTGGCCCGCAAGCTGCCCGCAGCCCCTCATACAGACGTTCGCCATGCAGAATGTGGAAGAAGCGAAGCGCACCATCGACAAGCTGCAACAGGCCGGCTTCGAGCTCGCGATCGATGATTTCGGTACTGGATACTCCAGGCTCAGCTACCTGCAGCAATTCGGCGTGCAGCAGATGAAGGTGGACCGTTCTTTCATCAACAATCTGACCGACACCGCCAAAGGCCGTTCCATCGTCGCTGCCATCATTCGACTGGCGCACGCACTCGAGATGGAAGTCGTCGCAGAAGGAGTCGCGACGTCGGCGCAGCTCGACATGCTGAAAGAGCTCAACTGCGATCAGACCCAAGGTTACCTCTTGGCGCGACCGATGGACGCGATTTCGTCAAACTGTTGAATGAGGAGCGGCCCCGAGCGACGGAAATTCGGCCCGCCGTTTCCTCCGCTTGATTGAGAAGGCCTGACAGACTCTGGCCACCGTTGCGGCCAATAGGGGCGCTTATCTGGTCGACAGATATGTTCAGTTGACTGATCATTTTTTCATGTAAAAAAACCCCAGACCCTGATGGCGCTGGGGTTCCCTGATTATATGGCGCAGATTAGTTGAAAGAGCGCTTCGGCGCCGTCTTCACATGGGACACGATCCTGTAATGCGTGATGTTCTTTCCGGATGGGGTCATACTCCGACCCAGACGGTACGGTTTTCGATGCGCACCGGATAGGCGTTGACCGATTTCTCCGGGGCTTCAAGGCATTCGCCGCTTTGCAGATCGAAATGATGCTTGTAGATGGGGGACGCGACCACGATGCGCTCGCCCAGATTGCCGACCAGTCCGCGCGACAGCACGCTGGCCTGTGCATTCGGATCGTAGTTGTCGATGGCGAACAGACGCTCACCACCGTCATTGACATGGAATACGGCGACATGGCGGTCTTTCACCAACGCACAGATTCCGGTGTTGGGAACGATGTCGTCGACTGAACACACGGCGTTCCAGCTTGTTGTTTCGATTTCGTTGCTCATGGTGTTCAATCCTTATGCTGCTTGGGAAATGATGGGAATATAAACTTTGCGTTCCTGCGGGGTAGCGGGGCGAATCTGGCCGCGTTCCTCCACAAAGACCACGTTCTGGTCAGGCTGATCGCTATTGACGAACTGGCGGAAACGCTTGCGTGTTTCGACGTCGGTCACCGCGTTCTTCCATTCGCACTCGTAGGTGTCGACTACATGCTGCATGTCGGTTTCGAGTTCGGCGGCAAGGCCGAGCTTGTCCTGGATGACGACTTCCTTCAGGTAATCAAGGCCGCCTTCCAGGTTGTCGCGCCAGACGCTGGTGCGCTGCAGACGGTCGGCGGTACGGATATAGAACATCAGGAAGCGATCGATGTATTTGATCAGGTCTTGCTTCGACAAGTCCGACGCCAGCAGCTCAGCATGACGCGGCTTCATGCCGCCATTGCCGCATACGTACAGGTTCCATCCTTTTTCGGTGGCGATCACGCCGACATCCTTGCCTTGCGCTTCCGCGCATTCGCGTGTGCAGCCGGAGACGCCGAACTTGATCTTGTGCGGTGCGCGCAAGCCCTTGTAGCGGTTCTCGAGTTCGATCGCGAGGCCGACGCTGTCGTCGACACCGTAGCGGCACCAGGTCGAGCCCACGCAGGATTTGACGGTACGCAGCGATTTGCCATACGCATGTCCCGACTCGAACCCGGCATCGATCAGCTCTTCCCAGATTGCTGGCAATTGATCGACGCGCGCGCCGAACAGGTCGACCCGCTGGCCGCCGGTGATCTTGGTGTACAGGCCGTATTTCTTGGCGACCTGGCCGACTGCGATCAGGCCATCGGGCGTCACTTCGCCGCCCGGCATCCGGGGCACGACCGAATAGGTGCCGTCTTTCTGGATATTACCGAGGAAGTAATCGTTGGAATCCTGCAGGCTGGCGTGGTCCTTGTTGAGGACGAAGTCGTTCCAGCAGGATGCAAAAATGCTTGCAGCAACCGGTTTGCAGATGTCGCAGCCGAGGCCCTTGCCATGGGTTGCCAGCAATGCTTCGAACGTCTTGATCTTGCCGACGCGGATCAGATGAAAAAGCTCCTGGCGTGAATAGGCAAAGTGTTCGCACAGGTGATTGTTCACCGCGAGCCCCTGCTTTTTCATTTCGGCCTTCATCACCTGCGTCACCAGCGGCACGCAGCCGCCGCAAGCCGTTCCGGCCTTGGTGCAAGCCTTGAGGTCGCCGATCGTGGTGCAGCCGCCTGCGACCGCGTCGCATAGCTGGCCTTTGGATACATTGTTGCAGGAACAGATCTGTGCGGATGCCGGCAGGGCGTCTACGCCAAGTCCCGGTTTCGCCTTGCCATCGCTTTGCGGCAGGATCAGGAATTCCGGGTCCGCCGGCAACTCGATCTTGTTGAGCATCATCTGCAGCAGCGTGCCGTATTCGGCGGCATCGCCGACCAGCACGGCACCTAGCAATTCCTTGCCGCACTCGGACACCACGATCTTCTTGTAGATCTGTTTGCGCTCGTCGGTGAACTGGTAGGCGCGGCTGCCCGCCACATTGCCGAGCGCGTCGCCGATGCTGGCGACATCGACACCCATCAGTTTGAGCTTGGTGCTCATGTCGGCGCCGGCGAACTCGACTGCCTCACCTGCCAGATGCCTCGCGGTGATACGCGCCATTTCATAACCCGGCGCGACCAGGCCAAAAATCTGGCCGTTCCAGAGCGCGCACTCGCCGATTGCATAGATGTCCGGGTCCGTCGTCAGGCAATTGTTATCAATGACGACGCCGCCGCGCGGACCGACTTCGAGTCCGCTCTGGCGCGCGATTTCATCGCGCGGCCGGATTCCGGCGGAGAATACGATCATGTCGGTTTCGAGATGTGTGCCGTCGGCGAACACCATGCGATGGCGAGCCTGTTCGCCATCGACGATTTCGACCGTGTTCTTCTGGGTATGGACGCTGACGCCGAGATCTTCGATCTTCTTGCGCAGCATGCGCCCGCCCGCATCGTCAACTTGCACAGCCATCAGGCGCGGCGAGAATTCGACGACATGGGTTTGCAGGTTCATGTCGCGCAGCGCCTTCGCGCACTCGAGACCGAGCAGACCGCCGCCGATAACCACGCCGCTCTTCGAGCGGCTGCCGCATTCCAGCATACCTTCCAGGTCTTCGATGGTACGGTAGACGAAGCAATCCTTGCGGTCCTTGCCGGGCACCGGTGGGACGAAAGGATAGGAACCGGTGGCAATGACCAGTTTGTCGTAGGAGAGGACGTCGCCGCTGCTGACGGTGACGGTCTTGTTGTCGCGATCGATCGCAGTAGCTCGTGTATTCAGGTTGAGCAGCAGGTTGTCCCGATCGAAGAAGCCTGGCGATACCAGCGACAGATCGGCCGCCGATTTTCCGGAAAAGAATTCCGACAGATGCACGCGGTCGTAAGCAGCACGCGGCTCTTCGCACAGCACCGTGACTTCCGCATCGCGGATACCGGTGTCGTCGAGGCTTTCGAGGAATTTATGTCCCACCATGCCGTGGCCGATAACGAGGATTTTCATAGGCTTTCCTTATGCGGTAATGTTGGGTGAGCTCAGCAGAGCTGCATGTTGTCCAGGGTTTTGGTAGCCGGATGTGCAGCGGAGGCACGCAGGGCGATGCCGGCGGATTGCATCAAGGCGCTTGTCGCCAATGCACCGCGGCGGAGCGGCAGAATGAGATGGCTCAATAGCGTGAGGACGGCAGCATTGCTGTTCCTGGTCCGATTCTTCGTATGGAAGAAGTCGATGTCTGTCGTTTTCGTTGACATATGTAAACCTAAACCCTATACGCGCACTGGGGTTGCAGCCAGTTGGCTGCCACTTCAGCACCCGGGACACCATTGCCCGAAGAGCCCGACGTTGGGCTGCTAATCTTGTAAAGCGCTATTGCTTCAATCCAACTTTAGCAATCGGCATGCCAAGTGAATTACACAAGTTTTAACGGAATTCAGGCGCGATGCGCATCAAAGTGGGATGCCATGCATTACGGCAGAGCGCCGCGTCGCGGGAACCGCACTGAAAAAGTGCAGGGAGGAAGTGTTGGCAAAACGATGTGATGCCGATGTCGCAGGCGGTTGGGTCGTCGATGGCGTTGGCGCGGTCATTCGGCGATTAACCGGACTGCTGGCCGGGTGCGCGGGGGCAGGGCGGTAATTGGTCTCGTCATGTCTTCAGGCTACCTTACGCCCGGTTCGGCGCTCGGCAATGGACGTCGCCTTTGGCCGTCATCGAAAGGCCGCAGCGACGGTAAAAATTCCAGAATCAGGAACTTTACATATGCCCGGTTTCTGCCGGCGCATTCCACCAGTTGTCATGACGTCCGTCCATGTATTGCACCGGCGCAGCGGCAAGTTCCGCCGGTGTGGCATTGTCAAGGCATGCAAGATTGATCGAGACATAGGCGCCGCCGATTTCCGGAATGTCGCCGCGGCTGAAGGAATGCACGCCGCAGTGGTGGCAGAACAGATGCTCCGCCTGTTTGGAGTTGAAACGGTAAGTGCTCAGCTCAGACTCGCCGGACAATAATCGGAATGCGTCCGGTTTTACCAGCGCTCCCCAGCGCCTGAGTTTCGAGCAGATGCTGCAGTTGCAGCGGCTGGTGCCGGCATCCAGGTCGATATCCGCTTCGTAACGAACTGCGCCGCAGTGGCAGCTTCCATGATAGGTTTTTTTCATTTCGTTTCTCATCAAGTTGATTCAGGAACAATTCTAGACGCAGGCTCCTGACAGCATATTGTCAGGAGTGGGTGGTCTTCAGGGTATGCAGAGCAACAGGGTCTTGCAATCAAACAGACAATGATTGCAAGATCTGATCGGCGCAGGGATTGAACGGATTGGTATCAATATCTCCGCAGGTCGTGCAGATAGCGGCAGAAGTTTTCTACGGATGATGCCTATTCTCAAGATGACAAAAGTTAATTCAATTGCGCAGGCAGGATTCGCTTTGCATGATCTTCGGCAAAGATGCGAGCGGCGCGTCCGCTAGGATAGATGGGTGCCACTTAATGACTGGCGTTAGCGTGAGGCACAAAGGGTCTGCATCTCTATGGGTGCCAGGCCCTTTTTCGTCATTGGTGGCTGCACGGTGTTTGATCGATTGGATTCGCCATAATATCGCGACCCTGGAACGATTCATGATTTGCAACATTTTCGATGGAGTGGTCACCTTGTAGAGCCCTAAAAAGTGTCGTGCCCAAATTAATTCTGTTTCGCATTCAAGGAAAATCATGACGCGTGCGCCGAACCGCAGTATGTCCTTAACCGCACATCGACTCCTCAAACCTTCGGTGATCTTAGAGGGGCAACCTTTCCCGCTCGGTGCTACATGGGATGGATTGGGCGTGAACTTCGCACTGTTTTCCGCGCATGCGATCAAGGTGGAGCTTTGCCTGTTCGACATCGACGGTACAAGGGAACTGGAACGGATCGAATTGCCCGAATATACCGATGAAGTCTGGCACGGCTATCTGCCGGCGGCACGGCCGGGAACGGTCTACGGCTATCGCGTCTATGGCCCCTACGAGCCGGAAGCCGGACATCGCTTCAATCCGAACAAGCTGTTGATTGACCCCTACGCCAAACAGTTGGTGGGCAAGCTTATCTGGGGCCCCGAACTGTTTGCATACCAGCTTGATTCTCCGGACAAGGATCTGTCGTATGACGAACGCGACAGTGCGGCTTTCGTCCCCAAATGCCGCGTGATCGATCCGGCCTTTACCTGGGGCGCCGCGCACCGGCCGCAAGTCTCCTGGGAAAGCACCATCTTCTATGAAATGCACGTAAAAGGGTTCACCGCGCTGAACGATCGCATTCCGAAGGAAGAGCGGGGCACGTTCGCAGGTCTGGCCCATGCCGAAGTGGCGAGGTATTTACGCGCTCTTGGCGTGACGACCGCCGAGCTGCTGCCTATTCATGCCTTTATCCACGATAGCTATCTGGCTGAAAAACAGTTGAAGAACTATTGGGGATACAACTCCATCGCATTCTTCGCGCCGCATTCGGAGTACCTGCATTCGGCATTCGCCAACGAGTTCAAGGAAATGGTGAATCAATTCCACGCGGCGGATATTGAAGTCGTTCTCGATGTGGTCTACAACCACACCGCCGAAGGTAATGAGCTTGGCCCCACGCTATCGCTCAAGGGTATCGATAACGCCAGCTATTACCGCCTGATGCCGGACAACAGGCGCTTTTACATCAACGATACGGGCACGGGAAATACGGTCAATCTTTCTCATCAGCGCGTTTAGCAAATGGTCACGGATTCGCTGCGTTACTGGGTGCAGGAAATGCATGTGGACGGATTCCGCTTCGATCTTGCCACCATTCTTGCGCGCGAGCCTTACGGGTTTGATGAAGGCGGCGGTTTCCTGGATGCCTGCCGGCAGGACCCGGTGCTGTCGAGCGTGAAGCTGATCGCGGAACCATGGGATATTGGGCCGGGCGGCTATCAGGTCGGGCGGTTTCCTCCAGGCTGGGCGGAGTGGAACGACAAATTCCGCGATACGGTCCGCGCGTTCTGGAAAGGCGATACCGGCAAGCTTGCCGACTTCGCCTCGCGTATCTCAGGTTCCGGCGATTTGTCAGGTTCCGGCGATTTGTTCAACAAGCGGGGACGACGGTCTTGGGCGAGCGTCAATTTCATTTGCGCGCATGATGGATTTACCCTGAATGATCTGGTTTCTTACGACGAAAAGCAAAACGAAGCCAATGGTGAGGAAAACCGGGACGGCCACTCCAATAATCATTCCTGGAACCACGGTATGGAAGGACCAACCGACGATCCGGACATCAACGCATTGCGCGAACGGCAGAAGCGCAACATGATGGCAACCCTGGTGCTTTCGCGCGGCACACCGATGATCCTGGCAGGAGATGAATTCGGCAATACCCAGCGCGGCAACAACAATGCCTATGCTCAGGACAATGAAATCGCCTGGCTGGAGTGGGACAAGATATCGGCGAATGATCGACGCATGCTTGGATTTACCAAGAAATTACTGGAAATCCGAAAGAGCTTTCCCATCCTGCATCGCGGCCGATTCCTGACCGGTAACTACAACGAAGAGCTAGAAGTAAAGGACGTGACGTGGCTGGCGTCCGATGCGAGCGAAATGACTAAAGGGCACTGGGCGGACACCAACGCCAAATGCTTCGGCATGCTTCTCGATGGACGGGCTCAGCCTACCGGAATCAAGAAAATTGGTTCCGACGCCACGTTACTTCTCGTCTTTAACGCTCATCATGATGTGGTCAACTTCACGCTTCCGACCGTGCCGGACGACGGACACTGGGTGGCCCTGGTCGATACCAACGACCCGGATCGCACCGATCGGCTTACCTTTGATTATGGCCACGTCTACACGGTTACAGGCCGGTCGTTGCTTCTATTTGCGCTAGCCAGCGATGACAGGCAGGCGTGGCAATTGCGCGACCCGGCTGGTTCGCTCAAGCACATTGACGCATTGGTCACGCGCGAGGCCTGATGAACAGGAGAAATGACACGAAACAGTGAATCCATTGCGGCTGATATGTCGTATATACCTTGGCAGTTCCAAACATAAATTACTTAATCGAGGTATTCCATGCGCACATTTTCTTCCGCCGTCATCATTGCGGCCGCTCTGGCAACAGCCAACATTGCAACCGCACAGAACGTCATGGTTGGCGGCCAAAGCATGCTGCCGTCCAAAGACATCATAGACAACGCAGTCAATTCCGCCGATCACACCACGTTGGTCACAGCCGTCAAGGCGGCCGGCCTGGTCGATACCCTCAAGGGCAAAGGCCCCTTTACGGTGTTTGCCCCGACCAATGCCGCATTCGGCAAGCTGCCCGCCGGGACCGTCGAAACCCTGGTAAAGCCAGAAAGTAAGGCAACATTGACCAAAGTCTTGACCTATCATGTGGTCCCCGGCAAATATGACTTCGACGCGCTCCAGGGTGAAATCAAAAAACAAAATGGAAAAGCGCAACTGCCTACTGCCAGCGGCGGCAAGCTGAGCTTCGCAATGAACGGAATGAACAACATTCAGGTCATGGACGAGGCTGGAAATACTGCCAATATCAGTACCTACGACGTCTATCAATCAAACGGCGTTATCAACGTTATTGATACAGTCTTGATGCCGAAATAAGGACTAAGTACTGCGATCGCGTCAAGCACCCGGACAGTATTTGTCCGGGGAAGCGATTATCAGTATGTCCGGTCCTGCACTCCTGACTGATGACAGCAACGACGCTTCCGCCATTTGCATCGAGATGTCCTAGTGCTTGGCCTCGTAACCGCCTGCAATACGCGATATGCGGCGCGTGACTACTCCGGTGTGCCGGAGTCCGAGGCCATTGTGACCGAAACTCCGATGAGCACTGCAACCCGTTACTGGGGCGCTGCCGCGGGCGCCTGCGTTGCTGGTGCCGAAAAAGCCGCCAGCCTTAATTCGGTGAGGACTGTCATGGTTTCTCCGGCACGCACCGTGACGCGTTGAAGCGAGGATTGTGGATTGAATCCTCTAAAGGTAATAAACCGATTGATCGTGAGCGGCCCAAAAGGTGGCTCTGCGATCGAACCTTTCTCGGAGAACAGTGCGCTTGCTCCCATCATGGTTTGAAACTTCGGATACTCTAAATCCGTAACCGGAGGACCGACATACTCACTGTCGTCCGGCTTTGATCCCATACCGATCACATCAAGCGGGATATCACGGGAGGATTTGTTGATAATCTGTATCTTCTCCGAGATACGTGCCAGGCCGCTATCCGGCGTGTCACCTTCTACCGTGTAGATAATCCCTGCCAACACCTGCCCTGCAGGGACGCCGGAGATTCCGGGAACATCCAGATTGCCTTGAACATGTATCTGATTAGGGCCGACATGAGCGCCTGGGTGTAAATGGTCTGTGTGCAGATTGAAGGTGAAATTTCCACCAGCCGGAAAAATCAGGATGTCTCCGCGCCTCTCGACCGTCCATTGGAGCACCAGAGGGCGATTGTTGGCAGTTTTGTGGTATGTCAGGCTCGCGTTGCCAGAGACTGCGGATGCAGATTGCGCCAAAGCCCAATAAGGGCTAAGCAGCAAGGCCATCAACAGAAATAGCGGTTGTCTCGTTCTCATGGTAGATCTCCAATAAAAGTCTAAAAGTGCTCCGTAGGATTGCAGCGTGCATGATCCTTGTACCGCTCCTTTCCCTCTCTGGATATAGCAAACAAATTCTGCTTTTCCATGAATGGCATCGCAGCCAGCTTTTACTTCAATGGGCGTGTTATTGCGCTTGCTGCAAATACTTGCAGCAAGCGTGCCAATTTCGGGCAGGCGCAAGAGACAAGCCGTTAAGCACTTGAAAATCCAAGACTTTTCTCCGATGGGCTTGCGTGGCAGATGGACCAAGGCGTGCATGCCTGAGTTAAGTATTGGATGTTCCCGAACATATTTCGGCGGCCGTTGGAGGACATCCAACACTCGGCTCGGAGCATATGTTGGGGAACATTCCGGATCAGATCCGCAGAGCCCTGGTATTGCGTAAGCAGCATCTATGCGCCGCTGAAGGCACATTAATTCTTGACGCCATCATGCATTCGTTCTGCTACGAGACGGCGAAACAGGGCCATTGCAGGCGCCTCGGTAAACCCTGCCAAAGTAATATAGGCAAATCGCGCCGACGCCTGCAATCTTGGTTTCATCTTCAATTCGATTAAGCGCCCCGCCTTGAAACCCTCGCTTGCCGCTGCCGCAATTCCCAGGAAAATCGCTTGCGACTGCTCAACTACTTCGATCAGGCTGGTGACGTCCTCACATTGGAGCGTGGTCATTTGTGCGGGATTGGCCTGAGGTCCATACTGGTCCACCATCAAACGGGCAACTTCGTCTGACAAGGGCGTAGACGCGATCGGATAGGCGAGTAGCTGCGCCAAGGTCACGGATTTGAACCTGGCAAGAGGATGATCAGCCCGGCACGCAAAACAGGCGCGCAACTCCGCGATGGACTCAATCTGCAGATCCGGGGCCGGCACGACACGCCGCGCGTCGACCACCAGTGCATCCAGTTGACGCGCGCGTAGCTGCAGCAATTGCAGTTCGGTCGGGCCACGCGTAATGCTGACACGGACCGCAGGCTGATGCACTGCCATGTAGCGCAGCAATGGGGTCATTAGCAGGGCGCCTGGCCCCGACCCGAGTCCAACTCGGATGGCGCCGCCCCCGCCTTGTTGAAACAGTTCTGCAAGGCGGCGCAGTTCCGAGGCGTCATGCACGATTTGACGCGCGCGTTTCACCACATCTTGCCCTAAAGGCGTGAGTTCATTGCGCTTGCCGATGCGATCCAGCAGCCGTCCGTCCAGTTCTTCTTCCAGCGTCTGAATACTGCGGCTCAATGCAGATTGCGTAATGAACAGCCGCTCCGCCGCTCTACTGAATGACCCGGTTTCTGCGAGGGTGAGCAGGTGCTCAAGATGTTTGATATTCATCTGGCTATTCCAAAATCTCATTAGAACCAGAAAAATAATACATTGGACACATTGAAAACAGAAGCCGTAGGATGCAGACGTTGTCATTTAACCCTACCGATAGGACAGAACATGCACAGAACGAAGCGCACCACCCTCCGCAGCATCGGAATTTTGGTTGCCGGATTGGCATTGAGCATCACTGCCTTTGCGCAGCAGTTCCCCGTCAAGCCGGTAACGCTATTGGTGCCTTATCCCGCCGGCGGCCTGTCCGATTTCATCGCGCGCACGGTGAACACTTCCCTGTCCAAAAATCTTGGTCAACCGGTGATCGTCGAGAACGTCGGCGGCGGTAGCGGATCCATTGCGGCGCAGAGATTGCTCAACTCCCCGTCGGACGGGCACTTGATCTTCCAGGGGTCGCCGAATGAACTCATTCTTGCACCGTTGGCAAACGCGGCCATCAAGTTCAAGAGCGAGGATTTCCGCCTGGTGCAGATGATCTCGACGGCACACATCGCATTCCTGGTTCGTAAGGACCTGCCCGTCAATGATGTGGATGGATTTATCGCCTATGCGCGCAAGATGGCGAAAGAAGGCAAATCGGTGACGTATGCCAGCGTTGGGCCCGGTTCGTTCTATCATCTCCTGGGCGAACATATGTCCAAGGTCACGGACACGCCGATGGTCCATGTTCCCTACAGAGGGGCGGCTCCCGCCGAGCAGGATCTGATCAGTGGCAATGTGGACATGTTTCTGGCGCCATACGGCAAGAAATACGACAGCCTGCATAAGCAGGGCAAGCTCAAGGTGCTGGCGATGCTCAATCATGAGCGGATTGAAAGCGTAAAAGAGTATCCGGCTATCAGCGAAAGCAAGGTACTCAAGGACTTCACTTTCAATATCTGGACCGGATATTTTGTGAAGACCGACACGCCGGAGCACGTAGTGCGTGCTCTGCACAAGGCGATCACCGAAACGCTGAACGACCCGGTCGTGCGCAGTAGCATGGAAAGCAATAGCCAATTGATGCCTCAGTCGCTGCCGCTGAGCGCCGTAGGAAAAGCCTACGCGGAAGGCACTGCCCAGTTCCGTGCCATCGCAAAATCCATCAACCTCCAGCCCCAGTGAGCTCAATGAAAGACATTCTGAAAGAGATGCATGCGCAAAGTTCGGAATTCATTGAACTGCGTAGAGACATTCATCGCCATCCGGAACTGGGTTTTCAAGAGCTGCGCACCAGTGAACTGGTGGCCCAGCGCCTTCGAAACTGGGGGTATGAAGTCACTACCGGGATGGGTGCAACAGGCGTAGTGGGTCAGCTCAGGCGCGGGAACGGAAGCCGGCGTTTGGGTCTGCGCGCCGACATGGACGGACTCCCCGTCCAGGAAGCCACCGGCCTGCCTTATGCCAGCTGCCGCGCCGGCGTGATGCATGCATGCGGACATGACGGTCATACCGCGACGCTGCTGGCAGCGGCAAAGTATCTGGCAAGCCGCGGCGACTTCAATGGAACACTGAACCTGATCTTTCAGCCAGCCGAGGAGGGCTTGGGGGGCGCCAAGAGGATGATGGAAGACGGGCTATTTGACAGGTTTCCGTGTGATGCCATCTTCGCCCTGCATAACATGCCGGGCTTTCCGGTGGGCCAGTTCCTATTCAGAGCTGGTCCGGCAATGGCGTCGAGCGAGAACATTACCATCGGGCTGGAAGGCACGGGCGGGCATGGAGCGATGCCGCATGTGGCTGTCGACCCCGTCGTAGCAGGGGCGTCGATCGTGATGGGGCTGCAAACAATCGTCTCGCGTAATGTACCTCCGCTGGAAATGGCCGTCATTACCGTTGGCTCGTTTCAAGCGGGCCAGACCAATAATGTCATCCCGCAGAGCGCCACGCTACGGCTGAGCGTCCGGGCGCTCGACCGGAAGGTGCATGAGTTACTCAAGCAGCGTATCCGAGAGCTGGTCGAATTGCAGGCCGCGAGTTATGGCGTACGCGCACAGGTCGGGTTCGAGGGCGGATATCCAGTCCTGGTCAACACGGAGGCTGAAACGGAGCTTGCCCGCGACGTGGCGCTGGAACTGGTGGGCGCGGATCGAGTGGTACCTCAGACCGCAGCACTCAGCGGTAGCGAGGACTTTGCTTTCATGCTGGAAAAAGTGCCAGGAAGTTATTTTTTTATCGGTAACGGTGACGAAGCAACGGGAGGGGCCGCCGCATGCATGGTGCATAACCCGGGTTACGACTTCAATGACCAGATTCTTGCAGCGGGAGCGGCTTACTGGGTATCACTGGCCGAACGTTATCTACAGTAGGACGCATTGTCTCATTCGGTGGCCGGGCACGATGTCACCGTGCTCTTCAACCGCAAGATATCATCGCGGCAAACGCCGCGCTAGAAGCCCGGCCTTTTCCAAACTCAAGAATGCGCTCATAAAAACGCTGTCCGCGCTTCTTCGAGTCGTTCAGCTTCAAAGCTCTTCCGCTCATTTTCATCGCTGCCTCTTGGCATCAAGCTCGTAGTTTTCCATCTGAATTGATTCTTGTATCAAACCAACACGAGATCGAGCTGTCTTAAGCCGCAGGTAAGTTCTCTTTACAGCTCCCAGGAATACTTTCCCGAGTTCCTGATTCCTGTCGGCCACGGTCTCTATAAAAGCAGGCGATACGACATCACAGATGCGGTTCAGATGAAAAAGCTTCTTGCCAAGCAATTGGAATATATGCGTCTTTTAGGCAACAACTGGCGGTTGTTGCTTATGTGGCCTGCTTGCGCTTTGATTCTGGGAATAATGGGATGGACGACGTTGTTAAATCAGCTCAACGTGGACCGGCAAGTGGCCGAAAATGCCGCTTTAAGAGAAGCAGGTGCGCTGGCACGAGGCTACGCTGACCATCTGGCTCGCACAATCGAGACCATTGACCAAATACTGCTTCATGTTCGATACGAATGGAAGTTAACAAGAGGAAATCTTCAGCTCGAGTCAGTCAATGAGCATGGACTGTTTCCGTCTACCTCTGATTTCAATGTCGGCATTACTGACCGTACTGGATTACTTCTGACCAATACCATAGGAGGAAGGGCCAACGTACCACCTGCCACAGACCGGGCCTACTTTTACGTACAACGAGGAACCGATGACGACGTTCTTTACGCTGGCGAAGCTGCCATGGGAAGAGCTTCAAAAAGAAGCGTCATTCATTTTTCACGCAAAATCGTCGCGGACGATGGTGGTTTCGACGGCGTGGTCAGAGCTTCCATCTCACCAGAGTACCTGACAGCCAACCACGACCCTATCATTCTTGGAGAGAACGGTTTGATAGGAATTATTGGCCTGGATGGACTTGTTCGGGCAGTACGTACGGGTAACAAGGTCTACCAATGGAATGAACAGTCGATGACCTCTGTGCCACGGCTGTCTCTGAAGAGCGGAGCAAGCTTATTGAGCGGCAATGAATGGTTTTCCGACAAGCGTAGCCGGTTCATCGGTTGGGACAGGATGGATAAACATCCCCTGATTGCCGTCGTTGGCCTGGATGAAGAAGGAGCGCTTGCTGCCTACCGGAATAGCCGTGCGCTTGCAATTAGGCGCGCCATACAAAACACTACGGCATTAGCCGTATTCGCTCTGATTGCGATGGGACTGACATTTCGGCTCGCATGGAGAAAGCATCAAGTGCAACAAATTGAAGCCACTTATCGGATGGCGACTGAAGGAGGAAATGAAGGTTTCTATATCGCTCGTCCCATCCGTGATGAGAACGGAACGATTGCCGACTACGTGGTTATTGACTGCAACCGGCGCGGTGCGGAGTTTTTGCAATTACGGAGAGAAGAACTCGTCGGAAGGAGATTCTCCATTTTTTATCCGGCCAGCACATTGGAACACCGAATGGAGATATTTGAGCAGGCAATGGAAAAAGGGATATATGAGGGTGATCTGGAGGAACCTTCTGACGGCCCGCTCATTGCACGCTGGGTTCATCTTAAGGTTATGCGGTCAGGCGACGACCTGGCGGTAACACTACGCGACATTAGTGATACCAAACGGCATATAGAGGAGCTGGAACGGCGTAGCAACGAAGATGCGCTGACGGGGCTTCCCAATCGTCAATGGGTTCAGAACCGGCTTCCGATAGTCATCGAACGTGCCGCAGAGAAGAGCTTGATGCTGGCGCTCCTGTTTATTGACCTGGATGGGTTCAAGGCGGTGAACGATACGGTCGGACACGAGGCAGGCGACGAAGTATTGCGCAATGCCGCTCGCCGTCTGAAAGTCGCTGTGCGGCCACACGACCGTGTGGCAAGGCTTGGCGGTGATGAGTTTGTCGTTATCATTGAACACATCACGCGGAAAGCGGATGCTGCTCATGTTGCCGAACGAATTCTTCATGCGTTCGCTGACGGGTTCAGGCTTTTTGGCGGAACACATTCTGTCGGGACATCCATTGGCATCAGCGTGTTCCCAAATGATGGGGGCGATGCAGAGAGCCTCCTCCGCCATGCCGATATTGCGATGTATTCGGTAAAGTTGAGTGGAAAGAGGAATTATCGCTTTTACGATGCGAAGTACAGCGATGTATTGCGCGCCCGTACCCAGAAGGAGGAAGAACTTCGCTATGCAATAGAGCACAACCAATTTGTCGTGCACTATCAACCGCGGGTGGATATTTTTACCGGTATTACTTCAAGCATGGAAGCCTTAGTTCGCTGGGCGCATCCGACGAAAGGCTTGATTGGTCCAAACGATTTTATTTCCCTGGCCGAAGAAACGGGCCTGATCCTGCGTTTGGGGGAGTTGGTTATTGACCTAGTGTGCGCTCAGCTGGCCCACTGGTCGAATCGAGGCCAGGAGTTGGTTCCTGTATCTGTCAACGTATCGTCTCGCCAGTTTAACGAGACCGACGTTGCCAACATTATTTCGTCATCCTTGGCTCGACACAACATTGACCCGAAGCATGTCGAGATTGAACTGACGGAATCGTCAATGATGGGGGAAGCGGCCGCCGATGCGCTTGCCTCAATACAGAAAATCGGTATCAAAATACTTGTTGACGATTTTGGAACCGGTTATTCATCGTTGTCGCAACTTCAAAAAATGGATTTTGATGTACTTAAAGTTGACCAAGCCTTCACCTCTCAATTGGAAGCGAGTGAAGAAGGGACTGTGTTCTTTAAGACCATCATTACGATGGCACATACCTTGGGGATGAAGGTAGTGGCTGAGGGTGTCGAAAATATAGAACAGGTGAAGATACTCAAGGATCTCAAATGCGACGAGATACAGGGGTTTTATATCTCAAAGCCATTACCTCCTTCAGAGAAACAACCTATTTTGCCCAGATTCTTTCTTCCGTCGACGGCCTGACCGTTGTGGTGATACATTGATACAGAAAATCTACCAAAAACCGTGGGCGAAATAAATCCCGCAGTGTTGTCCCACTATTGTCGAATTAGCGAATAGGTTTTGCCCTCTACGCGTCGTCGCTCGAAAATAGAAAAGGCTCTCGCAATGAGAGCCTTTCTCTAATGGCAGTGCCAGGCGGCGTCAGGTGCGCGGCAGCTTGAACACGCTCGCCGCTTCAGCCAACTCGCCGGCCTGCGACTGCATCGATGCCGATGCCGCGGCAGCTTCTTCCACAAGCGCAGCGTTCTGCTGAGTCACCTGATCCATCTGGGTGATGGCCAGGTTCACCTGCTCGATGCCGGTGGTCTGTTCGGCGCTGGCGGCCGCGATTTCACTGATGATATCGGTAACCCGGCGCACGCTGGTCACGACTTCCTTCATCGTGGCGCCGGCCTGGTCGACGAGCGTGGTCCCGGTATGAACCTTGTCCACGGAGTCGCCTATCAGGCCCTTGATCTCCTTGGCGGCGGCGGCCGAGCGCTGTGCCAAAGTGCGTACCTCGGCAGCTACTACTGCAAAGCCGCGGCCTTGCTCGCCGGCGCGTGCGGCTTCAACCGCAGCATTGAGCGCCAGGATGTTCGTCTGGAAGGCGATGCCGTCGATGACACCGATGATGTCGGCGATCTTGTTGGCCGAGTCATTGATAGCTGTCATTGTGTCAACCACTTCGGCTACGACGTCTCCACCTTTGCCTGCGACAGCTGATGCGACCATGGCAAGCTGATTCGCCTGGCGGGCGTTGTCCGCGTTCTGCTTGACGGTTGAGGTCAACTCTTCCATGGAGGAGGCCGTCTCCTCGAGCGAGGCCGCCTGCTGCTCAGTGCGCGAGGATAAGTCCATGTTTCCCGCAGCAATCTGACTGGATGCTGTGGAGATGGCGTCGGTGCCGGCGCGAACACGGGAGACGATGCTAAGCAGGTTGTCCTGCATTTGCTTCATGGCGAAGAGCAAGCTCGACTTGTCGTTCTGCTTGACGTTGACAGTCTGAGTGAGGTCGCCAGAGGCAATGCGATGTGCAACTCCAGTGGCTTGGTCAGGATCGCCGCCAATGGTGCGCTCGACGCTGCGGATCACAAGGAAGAGGGCGCCGTTCAGGAAGATGCCGATGAAGGAGAGCACAACGAAGTCCTTCCAGAAGTCAGAAACGACTTCATCGCTAAGATCGTCCAGGTAGATGCCGGTCACGAAGCTCCAGTCCCAAGGCTTATAAGTCAGCACGTAGGAACCCTTGGGGAAGGTGGCGGACTGGTCGGGATGGCCGGGCTTTGCCCACACATACTCCACCCAGCCTTGTCCCGGGCCCCGGGCAATCTTTGCCATGTCTCGGAAGAGGTAATTGCCGGCCGGATCCTTGTAATCGCCCATCTCCTTGCCATTCATCTCCGGCTTCATCGGATGCATGATCATTGCGGGCTTGGATGAGACGATGGTGATGTAGCCGTCGACACCGAAGCGCATGTGCTTGATGCGCTCCATGGCTTGAGCCTGCGCATCCTGCAGAGTCATCTTGCCAGCGCCAACCAGCGCTGCGTATTCCTTGACTGTCGATAGGGCGATCTCGGTGGCGTACCTCATGGTGTCTTGCCTGTCTTCGAACCGGGCCACCTTTTTGTCATAAATGCCTATTCCCGTGATCGCCCATAGGCTGATCCAGCAGACGACGAGGGGCACAAAGAGCTTCATGCGAAACGACAGCTTCATATTGATATCTTGGTAAGGATGGGAGGTAGATAAAAAAACATCCCTTCATAAACTGAAGGGATGCGAAATTGGATCTTATGCAAGCTACCCATGCGCGATGGGGAGGCTGCACTTGTGGGCCTGAATGATGGTACACGGCAAATATATGCCCCTAGGCAGGGGATCGGCCACCAGAACAACGATAAGCAGAACCTGCAGGTTCTTTACGTTGTCAGAACCCAACAATTCGCCGATATCCTTGAACATTTTGTCAATGCCGCCGATGGGATGATAAATGTTAGACAACCAGGCGCAGATGCTCCAGGCAGCCGCTGAAGGCGACTGCCTGTCTGGCAAAGGACCGGGAGCGTTGCCGGCCTTTTGTCTTCCCGACCGAGCACTGAGTTCATTTGAGATTATCGAGTGTGATTGAGTCGAATTGAGTCGACGTTTTCCGCCATTCGCCACTGCACCGATGTTAGGCGCAGAAGCCGGGACGCGCAGCAGTTACAAATACCACCTCGCGTCCCAATGCATCGAGTTCGATATCGACGAAGTTTGCCGTTGATTCTTCAACCAATACGGTAATACAGGTTCCTGCTGTGGAAAGCGCATTAACGACACGCATGGACAACCTGCCGTATCGAACATTGCCTTGTCGGGAGCTTAAGCAAAAATCGGGGTTTTCTCGGCCCGTTCGAAAGTTATGCAGACAACCGCTATCTGAATAGAATGCGAAAGCATCATTGTTTACATCTACTACCTGATCGCCGCTACTGTTGCCAGTCCATGATAGGAACGTTGGTACAAATCTGTCTGAACCGCCGCTAATGCCAAGTGATATTTCGCCTCCGCCACAGCCGACGAGTAAAGCTAAAGCGAGTGGGGAGACCCAATTCTTCGCTTCCATAACGCCTCCCGTAGCTGTCGATGCAATAATTATAAGACCGTAGCCGCATATCAATAGTTCGCTTCAACCAGACTATCGGCCTATTGACGGATGTTCGGCCTCGGAATGTCTCGCCAAGCATAACGCGCATAAGCGTTACGAATTCGGCGCCGATGTCAGCATCGCCACCACGCATCATGATGATTTCATCAATGACATGCGTGCGTTGCCGGGCAATCCCTATGATGGACATCCGCTGTGCGCAAGTTTCATGGATTTTACATAAGCCTAATTAGGTCTGTCTTTCGTGTGTAGGTCCCAAGTACAAATGTCGTGTTCCACCCAAGTACAAATGTCGTGTTCCACCCAAATAGAAATGTCGCTTTTTCTATTTGGAAACGCAGACAACTCCAGGGAGTAAGCTGAAGCTATGGACTGGTTTTCACAGGAGACGGCCATGGCGACTTACGGGACCATTACCATGAGCATGCGTGAGGTAGATCGGCTAAAGACAGCACAGGCCGTCGTCGACGGGACTCTGCGAGCGGCCCCACGGCACCAACTCTTCAATCGTCTTGGTGACGCAAATACGGCGGCAATATCGGCGATATGAACTTGACCTCTTTGGCCTGGTCCCGCACCCGTGCTGCCTTGACTTCCATATCGCCCGCCCGGTCTGAATCGTTCGCCGTGCAGGTAGGCCATTGCGCACCACGCGCTGTCGTCCCTGAGCGTCGCGCAGCGCCTGGTGCCAGGCAAGAAATTCCTGCACCTGCGCTTCAACTGCCGCTGGATGATGATTCCGGAAAAACCACCAAGAATACGCCGCCTCATTCCCTCATGTCATACACAACTTCCGAGCATAACTCTATGTCACCGTCTCGCGTGTTGTTCAGAATTAAGCTTCGGAAATGATTAATCGGATTGAGCCCGGCGAAAGGGTTCAATCCGCCAGATAAATGACC
Source organism: Noviherbaspirillum saxi (assembly GCF_003591035.1). Lineage (NCBI taxonomy): Bacteria > Pseudomonadati > Pseudomonadota > Betaproteobacteria > Burkholderiales > Oxalobacteraceae > Noviherbaspirillum > Noviherbaspirillum saxi. The sequence continues at coordinate 1,222,960 of NZ_QYUO01000002.1, read as the reverse complement.
TCATAAACCGGCCGTTACAACAGTCCGGTTGTCATCAATAAATATGCGAGCACCTGAAAAAAAATTAGACATGCTGTTTAGATATAAATTTGATAAGGATTAAGGAAGGGTTCAACTGTATCGAAAAGTTACATCATTCAATTGAATTGATTACCAATCTATTTTAACTTGCACATACTCGACAACCACGAATTATGGAGCACTTATGGACACGCAAATAATGCCTCGATGATTGAAGCACCGCGGCGCTTTGATTTCCGCCGCGATATCCGATTCGTTATACGTCTTGACGCCAAGAGCCGATCACCGGGAGACTCAGCATGCACTCGTTGCAAACGCCCCGCTTGGGAAAGATAAAAGGGCGTGCCGGTGTTAAACCAAAGGGTTCGTCAGTGAAGCCAGACGAAGATACGTCGTCCCCAATTACCTTTAGACATTGGAAAGTATTTCACGCCGTTCATGACTGCGGCAGCTTTTCCGATGCCGCCGCCTTTCTCCATCTCAGTCAGCCGACCATTTGTTACACAATCGCCCGGCTCGAAGAGCATCTTGGGATTTCGCTCTATTATGTCGATGGGCGTAAGGTTGTCATCACGGACGCCGGGAAAGCCTTGCTTGATCGGTCCCGCAATCTATTAAAGGGCGCGATTGCGCTCGAGGATTACGCACGCGATCTGAACGACCACACGACCGTGCGCTTATTGTGTTTTGTCGAAAACCTGTTTCCGGTCTCGGCGATAGAACCGATGATTAAGCAATTTTCCGCTGCGGAAGTAATTGTCGATGCGATCGGATCCAAATCACTGCAGCGTGCGCTCAATAGCAAGTTTCCCTGTTTCGCGGTGAGTAGCCGTGTTCTGGAGGGCTGCGTCGGGGAACCGTTGGTCGAGCTTGAATACGTGCCTGTCGTTTGTGCCACGCATCGATTGGCAAATGCAACCGACTTAACAAGCGATATATTGAAGGACCTGCCGGAAGTGATGCTTAGTGATCAAGCACAGTCAGGATGGGCGAGACCGGACATGCGTGGACTGAGACGGAGTAATCCCTTCGTGGTGTCCAACATCGACACTGCGCTGGAGGTGCTGTCCGCAAGCACTGCGTACGCGTGGCTGCCACAGCGTTTATTGCCTGTCGTTGCCCATCAGGCCGGCACCCTCTATCGGGCTTTGCACGGCGTAGGGATGTTCAAGCGTCAATTCTATGTAATTCGGAAAATCGATCTGTCACAGCGAGAGTTGTTCGTACAATTCGCGACGATGCTAAAGGCAAGCATTGCAGCCATTGGCTAATAAGTTGTACCACCGCTAGATAGAGAGGTGGCCCCGGAGATTCAGACAGTAGGATAAGTGGAGGCTTTGCTTCACAATCTTGGCCGGAAGGCCGAATACAGGAGCAACAGCATGACCAAGAGAACAAGGCGGAACCACTCAGGCAGTTTCAAGGCGAAAGTGGCATTGGCGGCGTTACGTGGCGATAAAACGTTGACCGAGATCGCACAGCACTACGAGGTTCATCCGAATCAGGTGACCGAATGGAAGCGGCAATTGCTCCCTGCCGGGTCCGCACATACGTAATTTCCGATGTCCACGCCTGGTTCGGCGCCGCCACATCGAACTGACGATTCAGCAGGTTCGCAGCCACTGGCAAGTCATGCCTGCTGTCAGTGGTATGGATGAACTTACGCTTTCAAACCGGGCGCAACGCGGCTTCTCGCATCAAGCGCCGCACTTGGTGAAGTTCATGAAGTCCGTTTTGTGGATCCAGATTGATTGGTCCACACTGAATGGTTGGGCGTCGGAACGCCCGGCGGAAGATTCTTTTTGAAGCCATTTTTCAGTGTTGTACGAACCTGGTTTCCTAATGTACAAACGTTTCCTGCCATAAGGCGGGCCATACGACCTCGCCACCCGTAATCAAATAAGATGTACGGCCAGAAAACCGGGCGAAACAAAGGGTGGTAGAAAGTATCGGCTTTGCCGGATGTGAGAAGCCGCACTTCTGACGACCGGTATGAGCTTTTCAGATTTTCAGATAAAAAATTTAGCCCGCACCATACAGATGCCGACAAGCTTACCCAATACCTTGGGTTCGCCTCAAACAAGTACACCTTTCCACTTCCTTCTTCAAGTCGCGCATCAACGTTCATCACACCATCATATCCGCTCGATCCACAGAGGATACGCGCAGCTATTTCCAGATAGCTATTGGGAATAAAGCTAATTTTTGCTTCTTCATTCTGAGGGTATGCACGATACTGGATTGCCAGTGCCTGCACTTTTCCTAGTATTGAGAGGATATTTAAGCCAATGTCAACGCCTCGAATGAAGCGCTGTGCGAGCAACGGCTTAAAATCATAACGGTCATCTCCAAGAATAGTTTCAGAATAGTGTTTTTCACTCAAAATGAGCCGCACCCCTTCAGCACCGTGCTGATCCAGCGGTTTTAGAATGAATGGAAGCCCAATCTCACGCACCACTGCTAGAAAGTTCAGCTCGTTCTTAGAGGGGACTAACTGAGTTGAAGGAACGTTCAAATTGTTCTGTTTGCAGAAATCATAAAATCGCCATTTGTTATCAAATAATTCGAGCATTGCATTATCCGGTGCGCGTGCTGTCGTTACTCTTAACTGACGACGGACTTTGTTAACAATTCTCGTGCTCTCACAGTCGACGGAAATCAAAATAGGGCTAGGCACCATTTGAGCACACTGGTTAACCGCCTCCGTAAAGGCGTTTTCATTGTCTTCGTTTAATTCAATAAAAAGAATCTTTGAACACATGTTGGATAAGTGGAGGTACCGGATGTGGCCGGGACAAATCACGACACAATTCGCTCGGGTGAAAGAGTGAATTGCCAGCAGTACTTGCATGATAAATGTTCTGTGCACTCCCACGACAATGAAATTTGATGCTGTAGCCATTTCGTTCTCGCTTTCGCATAATGGATGTGCCACCGTAGTGAGCGCATCAACCGAAATAATCCATCTTAAGGATATAAAGACAACGCCTGCAGTGCAGCAGCAGGGAGTAGGATTAAAAAGTACAGCTTTTAAGCAGGGTAACTCCGCCAGCACAGATGATTTCTCCCTTGTCTATTTTCTAGCCGGTCCCGGAAGTCTCGAGCGATCCGCTACGCCACCACTTCCTCGTATTGCAAAGGGCGGCAAGGTGTTTGGATATTTTTCTCGAGGTGAAATCCGCTCCAACCATAAACCTCATCACTGGCCCGAACGAGGTGGCGGAAATAGGGCCGACAAAGTATAGCCCCGGTACGGAAGATTCAAAATGACACGACAACCTCGGCGCTTTCCCTACCAACCTAAGTTTCTCAACAATTGAAGAATTTAAAAAGGGAATATGCTTGACATCAACAATATATCCCGTTGCCGAGATAACGTGATTTCCGGATAGCTGGTTTGTGGACCCATCATGCTTTATCAAGTCCAATCGCACGCGGCCTTCGCTGACAGTGGAGCTTGCTACCGTGAATCCCAAGAAGACATCAAGACCCCGTGCCCGCTCTTTCATGAACCATCCTCCTGAGGGGCCCAGAAAGGTTTTCGCTGTCATTATCCGGAAATCGTCAGAGAAAAAGCGATAGAGCCATGGAGCGTCACTCCAAATCTTTCCTCTCATTCCCGGACCAATCCCTGAGATTGGATTGCGTAGCCGATGTAGAAAAGGCTGTGCGGAATTGTCCCAAGGTGCCCCAAAATTCATACTCCTTTGCCGAGCAACCAAGTGAACCTTTGTCTGGTTTTCATGCAATAAAACAGCTATATCAGTCCCGGCGGCGCCGCTTCCGATAACTACTACTTCTTTTCCCTTAAATTTAACAAGGTCATGATGGTCAGCACTATGGCTGAGGAATTCCTTTGGCAAGGAAGCAAGTTCTTTCGGTATATGACGAAAATAATCCAGACCAACCGCAACAATAATCTTCTGTGTTCTGAATACCTTGCCATAATTTAGCCTGACGTCAAATCCGCCATCTACCTGTGTCAGCGCAGCAACGTCCTCATCTTCCAAATTGGGTACGAAGCGCTCCTGGAACGCCTTTCCATAGGAACAAAATGCCTCAAGCGGGATGGGGAAGTCTATGTCGCCGTATGGAACATGATGCTCCTCACAATATCGGCGCAGCGGAAAAGCACGATCAGGATCATAAAGATTAGAGGCAAATCCTGCCGATTTTAAGAGCATGTCTTTAGGCATATTGACCAACCAACTATGCATGGGTCTTCCTAAAATTCGAAAATCGACATTGAGCTTCCGAAGGTGCGCTGCAATTGATAATCCGTATGGACCAGCGCCGATAATAGTCACATCAACTTTGCCGTTCATCGTTTTTTTCCTTTAATCGCTTTTCGTGACTTATGCCGCCTGACGGCATTCACCATGCCACCAGATGACTGGAGTGCTAAGCAGGTTCGAAAAAATATTCTGGCAATATTGAATACGCGATTCTTGCATTACTGTCATTCCGGCGAAGGCGGGAACGAGGCTGAGGAAATTGAAAGAACAAGGCAGAAAAAGAGTCGGGCCGCGATGAATAACCCATTTCGCCTGTTTGCCGAAACCACTTTCGTATTCCTACTTAGTCATGATCAGTCAAATATCAGCGAACGGCATGTCATTGATCAAACTATGGATACAGAGGTGGCCCCGGAGATTCGGACAGTAGGATAAGTGGAGGCTTTGCTTCACAATCTTGGCCGGAAGGCCGAATACAGGAGCAACAGCATGACCAAGAGAACAAGGCGGAACCACTCAGGCAGTTTCAAGGCGAAAGTGGCATTGGCGACGTACAGTCATACGAATCCGTCATCAAAAATTCCTTGGGTTCCCAATGCCACGTGGGTTCTATATAGTCAAATTACAATCATGGTAGTTCGCCGTTCCAATTCAGAATTGAGCTACCAATTCTTATACAAAACACCAGGAACATATCGACTTTTTATACTCGCTTTTACTACGAGAACACAATAGATTGGTAATGTCGCCAATCCTCTGGAGCGCGGCTGTCAGCAAAAGCGGCGCAGCCAACTACAGGACCATGACGAGTCTACCTGACATCGCCGATCAATTTCTCTCCGCGCGCACGACCAAATTCGTGCGCGCCGTGAAACGGTCGGTCTATAGCTTTCTCTACCCTTTATACCAAAAGTCCGTTGGATGGCATTTCGACAGAAAATGGGGCACCGAAACCACACAAATCGTAGAACACCAAAAGGATAACGGCGATCCATTGCGCTTGACCGCAGTGCAGTATGAACCCACCTCCCCCAAGTTGTTCCATAAGATGATGCATTCGCTAAACTGCATGCCAGAAGAGCTTTCCTTCTTTGATGTCGGCTGCGGGAAGGGTCGCTGTTTGCTCATGGCGACGACATACTCGTTCAGGCGCATTGTCGGCATTGAATTTGCACCGGAGCTCGTAGCAGTTGCCGAAAATAACGTGACGCGCTTTCAGGCCAGACATCCGAGCGAAATCAAAATTGAAATCGTTAGCATGGATGCTGCACAATACAACTTTCCGGATGAGGACGCCGTGATCTTTTTTTTTAATCCATTTACTGAAGAGATCATGGTCAAGGTACTTGATAACATCAGGCGTTCTTCCAGAACAACCAAGCAACGCTACATCGTCTACAACAATGCTGTGTTGGCTCACTTGTTAGGGAATCCAAAGGAATTTTCGCTGGTCGTAGACGCCCGCAGCTTTTCAATTTTCAAAATGATTTTATGATCCTGTCCACTGCACCTACGACATCAATGTGCCAAAGTGAACCGCCCCGGCTTTTGCGGAGTCCAGTTGGTGTGAGTCAGGCTGTTTGAACCCGACTGGGGTGCTGCCTGTAGTAGAGTGCCTCAGATTCTGCCGGCGGTATATATAGCCAAGCGGCTCCAGCAGCCCGTGCTGGTTGAACGCCTGTTCCAATGCATCCCGTACGAAATCTGTCTGCATGGAACTGCTCACCCGCCAGCCAACGATGCGCCGAGCGAGCACGTCGATGACAAGGGCAACGTACACAAAGCCTTGCCATGTCGATACATAGGTGAAGTCGCTGACCCACAGTTGGTTCGGCCGCTGCGCCTTGACCTGCCGGCGGACTCGCTCCAGTGGGCGTGGCGCCGCCTTATCTCCGGTCGTCGTGCGTATCGACTTCCCGCGCAATACCCCGCGCAGCCAACAGTTGCACATGAGTCGTTCATCGGTACAGCGTGCGACCTCAATGCCTTCCCGTCATGTTGGCGGCCCCAGCGTCGCAACGTCTCCGCCGTACAACCAATCTTGCCAGCAATGGACTAAATTTCCGCCCACTGCGAGTCGTATTGCCCCCCTGCTCTCGAATACCATGCGCACTGCGCGTTCGATGAACACCGGTGAATATTTGATTGCTTTCTTCATGGCTCCAATGCCTCAAATGTTGGAGCCTTCGCGAATTCCGGGGCTAGTCACGGACCATAGCTCTCTAATTGATCGAAATTTTAAATTGCACAAGTTATGAAACGCTGCACAATGCTTTGAAGGCCAATACCTTATGTGATAATGTAAATTAATCGGTAGAACACACGATTTACCAGTGGCAATTTACAGTAGTCTTCGCTATGGAACATTGGGTTTTCTAAAGCCGTGGAGATTGGCCGATGTACCAACATATGTATAGCAATTTCATAATGGTGACACGATGTACTGTTCTGGATACGCACTTCATTAATGCCATACGAACTAACGAAGTATGGTCTGTGAAGCAGTGGAGATTGTAAGTAAGAGGAAGTCGCTGTCACCTGCGCTATCTGTCTTCATAGATAGGTAGATATATAGCAAATTTGGAGGAAGAAAAATGACCAAATTTTCAGCGTCGCAATCGAGTAAGCTAAAGCGGACGCAGAAGCTCCCGGTATCCCGCCGTTGCCGTCCTCATGATAACCATAACATCTATGTAAGCTTACGCCACTGGAGGATTCTGCATGCTGTGATTGATTGTGGAGGTTTTGCAGAAGCTGGGGCCTATCTGCATCTCAGTCAGTCTGCGGTAAGTCATACGGTTGCCAAGCTTCAGGACCAGGTAGGCATACGCTTGTTAAAAATTGAAGGACGTAAAGCATATCTGACTGAAGCGGGAAAGAAGTTACTAGATCGTTCGCGCCATGTTTTAAAAGAAGCGATAGAACTGCAAATTTTGGCAAAAGAGTTAGGCAAAGAGACACAACCCGAAATTGTACTCGCGATAGATCATCATTTTCCATCCGAGTATTTAATACGCGCGTTGCATACTTTTGCGCAGTCGAGTAAAGGCGCGCAGGTAAATGTGATTGAATTGCCCGGGCATCGGGACTTGGATCGCCTAACGAAGGTCTCGGCCGATCTTGCTATTAGCTCCTGTGTACCAGCCGGGTTTGTGAAAGAGCCGCTGCTTGAAATTGAGTACATTGCGGTTGCCCACCCAGACCATCCTCTGCTTAAATCAAAAAGACTGATTTCCCCTGCCGATTTAGCGGGCCATTTACAGGTTGGGCACTCGCCGCAGGCCGTGCAACGCAACCATGACGCCACGTCTAGTGGCGTTCGGAGTTGGAACATCGACGATGTCAATTTAATCCTTGAAGCAGTCTGCGATGGCATTGGTTATGCTTGGGTTCCAACCTATCGAGCTAGAAAGATGCTGGGCCAAGGATTGCTGGCTGCCCTTCCAATTGCTGGTGAGAGCTCTTATAGAAAAATTCTCTATCTCGTTCATTGTCGGCCTGCATCGGCGGATTCGGACGCGAGGAAGCTCGCTAGCGTTATACGCAGTTCTTTTTCCAGCATCTCTTCAACTGACAGACGTAACCCCGCCTTGTATGCTCTTCTTAAAAATAACCCAGACCGACATCATGTGGCGGTCGGCGAGGAAAGTACATTAATGGACCGCCCCGTTTCTTGCCCGGTCGTGCAGTCAATAGACCCCGAACTGATCTCCGAGGATAAGATAGCAACAGCGTTTGAGCTTCCCCTGAAATTTCGTATGCCACAGGTGACGTAAGATTCACGTTACTTTGGAACGACTGGAAATGAAGAAGATACCGAAGGAGGCCTACACGACCGGGTTCAACGAACTGGTTGTTAAGCGCGTAACGGACGGCGAGTCAATCACGGCGGCGGCGAAGGAACTGGGTCTGGGCAACCGACGCTGCGCAACTGGATCAACGCTGCAAAAGGAGGCCAGCTCAAAGGTGCCGGTACCAAAGTGGTGACGCCGGAACAAACGGAACTGTCCAGACTGCGTGCCGAGAATACTCGCCTGAAGCGGGAGAACGACATCCTAAAAAACCGCCCCACACCGCTCGCCGCAGCCCTTATGAATAGAAACACTAGCGGGGTATACTGGATGCACGCACGGACCGTGGCGGTAAGCTTCTTGGAGGCATGAACCCCGTCAAAAAACCTGAACCAGGGGAACCCGCCTGAATTCGACGCTTGGCGAGCGTTCATCAATCCAGTATCGCGATCACTGGATACACGAACAAAATCACGAAAAACAAGCTGCACGACATTCGCCTGATGGGGAACTAAATACCGAGGGAAGCCCTGAATCAAATCGAGCCGCTACGGTCTTCCGCAAGAACATCAGCGTAGAGTGCAGTAAGCTTTGCCTCCTCGTTGTCCCACCGGTATTTTTGTTCGATCGCGCGACGACCATTATTGCCCATCAATCTCACTTGATCGGGATGTTCGTGTAAATACCGAATCGCTGCGGCAATTGCGTCAGGGTCGTTGTGATCAACGCAAATTCCACACGCGTTTTCTGTGATAATTTTTCTCCATAAGGGAAAGTCGGATGAAACTACAGGGACCCCGGCGGACATGTACTCGAACATTTTGATCGGCTGGCTATTGAGGGTATTAGGCACGGGATGCAACGTCACGAGGCCGGCAAAACTCCTTGCCAAAATGTCCGAGACCGCTTTTCGGTCAACAAAACCATATTCCTTTACGCGGTTCCAACCCGTGTATTGCATCACTTCATTACGCAGAGCATTGCTGGAAAAAAAACCAGCCAGGAGAAGCTGTGCCTGCGTCTTGCCAATGGCTTGAATCGTTTCCTTAATCCCCCGGATTGCGTCAATTCCACCTATGTAACAGACACTATCACGTGGTTGTCGATCTGGACCTTGATCAGACACCAGTTCACCAATCAATGGGTAATTATTAATAACGGCAACCCGTCTGGCTACCCCGTCAAATAACGATCCAATATAGGGTGTCGCAGCCACCACTGCCGATAAGCGCACGGCACCATACTGTTGGGTCTGCCGGGCAACGCCAGCCACCAGCGAGCGTACCGGTGTCGGAATCCAGTCCTTTGCATAAATTTCAGCAGGTAGATCCTCGTGGGCATCAAAAATTACCCTTTTACCCGAGCGCGCCAGCATGAGGCCATACGGCATGAGCTCGGGATCATGAAAATGGTAAAGATCCGCATCAAGTTGGCGGGCAACGGTATAGCAACGCCACGCTTGAACCAGCAGCCGAGACAAGCGTCCGGCGTGGGGTTTAGTGGGCAACGGGTGCACTGTGACCCGTTGATTACGGGCCAGGTTGATCTCGTCCTTGGTAGCGTTGATGATTAGATGGGTATCATACCCTGCCGTTGCCAACGATACGCATTGCTTATGATAGATGCGAGTATCCAAGCCGCGGTGGGACGACGACATGTGGCAGACGCGTTGACGTTTCATCCAAACCTCGTACCAGCAGGCGTAGTGGCATAATCACGGATCGGCTTGGCCAGCCACGCTAACATTAGCGCTTCGTTTAATAGCGTACTGTCGGTAGCGAGCGCTTGGTCGGAAAGAAGCTTGTCCAGATTGCCACCACGCCGCAAATGTCCAGACAACACGCAACGGTGATCAAATATCATGCTACGCAAACGCTCGCCGATGCCTTCCTTGATCCACGCTTGGGTTACATCAAATCCCCTTTTTTTCCGGTTCATCCTTACGAAATCCGGCACCGAACCTGCCACCAGCTTGCGAAGCGCCCACTTGCCATAGCCATCACGAATCTTTAAACGGGTAGGCAATGCAAGCGCCAACTCCATTAAACGATAATCCATGAACGGTAAGCGACTCTCGACGCCATAGCCCATTGAATTTCGATCTTCATAGCGTAACAAAGTCGGTAAGCTCCATGTCTGTACGTCCTCGATCTGCCGATTCGATAACGTCATTTCCTGAGTTCCCCAAAGGTTTTCAGTGATCGGCTCCCAGTCCAGCAGGCGGAAGTCTTTAGCCACATTTTTTCGATAGCGGTCAACGTTCTGCCAGTACATGCGTGCTTGTCCAGCTTCGTGAATCAGCATCATTCCAAACGATACCAATAGGCTGACCATGCTCCATGCGTTGCGCTGATTTACGGCTTCACGCATCGCAACGACGAAGAATTTGCGGTAACCGGCGAACAGTTCGTCGCCGCCCTGCCCGCCGAGCAAGACCTTAAAATTCGCTTCGCGCACAGCGCGATAAACTTCATTCTGTGCAACGACGCTGAGACTAGCAAACGGTGCCTCTTGAAATGCCAGCGTCCTTTCGAGCGCGTCGCTCAGCGACTTTTTATCGAAGTCCGGCCAAACATATGTCACTCGGACACCGGTTGCGTCAGAAAACTTCCGTACCTCAGGCCCTTCGGAGCATGGTGCACCTGGTGAACCATAGGTAAACCCATGCAGCTGCTCGACCCCTCGGCGAGCTAGGGAAGCGACCGTCGACGAATCAAGGCCTCCGCTTAGCGAAACCGCTACCGGCACATCACTGCGCAAGCGCAAGCTCACTGCACTTTCAAGTAAAGTGCGGCATTGTTGAAGCATCTCATCGTCGCTATAGCGCATCAGGGATTGGGAAACCGCCGCCACTGATGCATTGAGGTCATACCATTGACCTTGACAACTCTCCAGATCCGACCTGGATAATGTGAATCTTACCCAATTCCCTGCCGGCACGGTCCGGACATCATTGAACGGTGCCCCGGCGCCGGCCGTTTCATACACTTTATAACGAACTCCGCGTGCACAATACTGGGTATCGATCTCGCTGCCAATGTCGCGTGCGACGCTGGCGACTGATGACGAGAATACGATTCCTCCCTGCGGCAACCGTCCCCATGCTAGCGGTTTGACCCCGAAGCGGTCACGTACCAGCCACAATTCGCCGCGATCGGGATGGAACGCGGCAAAGGCAAACATACCGTTCAATCGGTCTAGCGCTTTGACTCCCCACTGCGCCCAAGCTTTCAACAATACCTCGGTGTCGCCATTCGATTTAAACGACCACCCTTGGGCTTGCAGCTCGGCTCGCACCTCTAGATAATTATAGATTTCCCCGTTGTAGACCAGCCACCAACCTGACACCGGGTCATGCATTGGTTGTTGTGATCGGTCGGACAAATCGATCACAGACAAGCGGCTATGAACTAGATGCACGCGCCGCCCATAACAGTCAATCACCTGGGAGCCATCACTGTCAGGACCGCGCTGCCGGATAGCGCGCAACTGCGCCGCCGACGTCGCGGCTGGTTCGGGTTCGATAGCAGGATTGATAATCTTTCCGGCGATTCCACACATAGCGGCCAATCTCTATACAACAGCATTGCTCTCATAATCACCGTCGTCCTGGAGTGCCGCAGCGACGCGCGGTATGCACCCATAAAACGTCGGATGTTCTGGTACCACGGTCGTGTTATGCAGTCGTCACAGGCACGGCGCCCAGGTGGATGGTGTTGTGGCCAACGGCGGTGCGCACAGCATTGCAAACCTGCCGGACGTCGTCGTGACCCATATAGGGTCCCATTGGCAGGCTGATCACTCGCTTCGACATTGCCAGCGACACCGGAAGCTCGTCTTCACGACAATACTGTAAGTAGGCCGGCTGTAGCGGAATCGGCAGCGGGTAATGAACTGCGGTGGGAATTCCCATCTCCAGAAGCTTTGCCTGAAGTGTCGCCCGATTATCTACCGCAATGGTGTACTGGGCATAAACGCTGGTGCGGTCGGAACGACATGACGTAGGTTCGACATACCCGTCGAGAAGGTCCCGGTAAAGGCTGGCTAGTTCTTGCCGCTGTTGTACTTCCCAGCCAAAGCGCTCCAGTTTGGCTAAAACAATGGCGCACTGCAACGTGTCCATTCGGCCACCGACGCCAAGACGCGAATGCACATAGCGTTTGCTCTGGCCATGGACGCGGATCTCCCGCATGCTTTGCGCCAGTGCCTCATTTGAGGTAAACAGCGCACCGCCGTCGCCATAACAACCCAGCGGCTTGCTTGGGAAGAAACTGGTACAGGCGATCGTGGACAAATTGCAGCTTTTGCGCCCCTTATAAGTCGCACCGAAGCTTTGTGCGGCATCCTCGATCACAGTAAGGCCAAACCGTTCTGCAATTGCGTTGATTTCATCCATGTCCGCCGGTTGTCCATACAGAGACACGGGAATAATTGCGCGCGTATGTGGCGTAATTTTCTCCTCAATGCACGCGGGATTGATGTTGCAGGTATCTGGTTCAATATCGACAAATACCGGTGTCGCACCGAGCAGGGCGATCACTTCAGCAGTGGCAACAAAGGAAAAGGCGGTGGTGATCACTTCATCGCCTGGCTTGATACCGATGGCCATCAGTGCAATCAGCAATGCCTCGGTCCCCGACGCAACCGTAACGCAGTGCCGTGCCCCGGTGTACTCCGTAAGCCTTTGCTCAAGCTCGATCACTTCCGGACCCAAAATATATTGACCATGATCGAGCACCGTCTGAATTCGTGCGTTGATTTGCGCACGCAATGCATCATACTGGGATTTCAAATCGATGAATTCCATGTTGATCGCTTCCTCTATTTAGCGTAGGTTGAGTTCGTGGTTGCCGTTGGCAGTTGACAGTTGACAGACATCATCAGATAACGTGTACAGATCGCCGGTATGTGGGCACGCCGCCTGTCCGCTTCCACTTAATGGTAAGTCCAGACGTTCACCGTGACGGCTGATCCAACCCAGTTGGCGTGCTGGAACGCCTGCCACCAGCGCAAAATTGGGTACGTCGCGGTTAACGACGGCGCCGGCAGCGATAAACGCGTACTGACCGATCGTCACACCACAGACGATAGTCGAATTAGCGCCGAGGGTTGCGCCGCGTTGCACCAACGTCTTGCGGTACGCATTTTTTCGATTAACGGATGAGCGGGGGTTATAGACATTGGTAAACACCATGCTTGGTCCGCAAAAGACATCGTTTTCAAGCGTGACCGCATCGTAGACCGACACATTATTTTGGATTTTGACATTGTCGCCTATGGCAACGTCGTCACCCACATACACGTTTTGACCAATAGAACATCCTTTCCCTATCCGTGCGCCACTACAGATATGTGAGAAATGCCAAACGCGCGTGCCTCCACCGATCGTTGCCCCCGGATCGACAATCGCTGTAAAGTGAACAGAAGTGTCCATTTCAAAACTCCAATGGCAACGCAATACGTTTTCCATCACGCGCCGAAAGATACGTCGCAATCAGCAGTTCCAGCGTTTTCAAGCCCTCCCGTCCATCGGTCTCAGGCTCGCCCTCCCCTCGCAACACTTTGATGACATTGTCGTAGTAGGCGGTATGGCCCGTGCCATCGTTGACTGCAGTCTGCTCGCCTATCTCCGAGATTTTTTTGTCGTCGGCATTTTTCTCGCTAAACTCCCAGTGCTGCACTTCATTTAACGCAGCGCCGCCGATCCGCACCGTACCCTTTTCTCCAAGAACGGTAATACTGCCTTCCAGGTTCTTTGGGTAAGTCAACATCGTCACGTTGACTGAACCGAGCGCACCGTTACGCCAGCGTAAGGACAAACTGCCGGTGTCTTCAACTTCAATATTCCGTCCCAGTGTTGCCGTATAGGCATGCAAACTTTCGACCGGTCCCACCAGCCACTCGAGCAAATCGACATAATGGCTTGCCTGATTCATGAACGCGCCGCCATCGTACTGCCAGGTGCCGCGCCACTTTGCACTATCGTAGTATTCCTGCGGACGCGTCCAGAAGACGTTCATGGCGACCATATGCAGACGGCCGAAACGATGTTCGTTCAGTGCTTTCTTTAATAGCTGCAGGATCACGCTATGTCGATTTTGCTTCACCACAAATAAGCGAACCCCTGCCTCGTCACAGGCAGCGACCATCCGTTTACCGTCATTCCACCGTGTAGCCATTGGCTTTTCGGTTATGACATGCTTTCCCGCCGCCGCCGCCGCAATAGTTTGCCGTGGATGAAGACCCGACGGCGTGGTCAGAATCACCGCATCTGCATCACTGTGCGATAACAGCGCGTCCAGGCTTGGATAGCTTTGCGCGCCGGTGTTGAGCGCCATCGTCTCGCATGCCTGCCGGTCATTATCGCAAACTGCGGTAAGCTCGCAATACTGTGCATGAGCCTGCAACGCAGCGATATGATTGCGGGAGATACGTCCACAGCCTACCAGTGCGAATCGGATTTTACGATTGAAGCGGCTAATCGGTTCATCTTTAGTCATGATGCCTGAATTCACGTGCATGAAGTTACCTTTCCAAACGGCTGGGATTGATCACGACTTAATAACGTTGGGGAGCGTTCGCTGGTATACGCCCCGTGTGTCGACAATGACCTTTGCATGCTTTTGGATAAAATCATAATCAAAGGCACTGTGATTTGTCGCCAGGAGCAATAAATCATAGGAAGCAATCGACTGCTCGGTCAACTCGGCACTTTTTAAATCAAAATGATGGTTGCGCATCCTTGGAAAGCTTGGTACGTGCGGATCCGAATAGGCGATTTCTGCGCCCTTGGCGTGCAGTATCTCCATAAGTTTGACCGATGGAGACTCTCGCATGTCGTCGACATTCTTTTTATAGGCAATGCCGAGTACCAGAATCTTGCTGCCCTTGACTGACCGCCCTAGTTCGTTGAGCGTACTGGCCACCTTATTGACAACCCAGTTTGGCATTTCATTGTTGATTTCCCCTGCCAATTCGATGAACCGTGTGTGCAGGCCAAATTGGCGCGCTTTCCAGGTCAGGTAGAACGGATCAATGGGAATGCAGTGTCCGCCCAACCCGGGCCCTGGATAGTAGGGGGTAAAGCCAAATGGCTTGGTCGCGGCGGCATTGATAACCTCATAGATATCAATATCCATGCGATCGGCAATAATTTTCATTTCATTGATAAGGCCGATATTGACGGCGCGGTGAATGTTTTCCAGCAGCTTGGTCAACTCTGCAGCGCGCGTCGAACTGACCGCTACCACCTCGTCGATCGCCGAGGCATACAATGCGACACCGGCCGTACGGCAAGCCGGGGTCACACCGCCGCACACTTTCGGAATCGATCGTGTCTTGAAAAACGGATTTCCCGGATCTTCACGTTCTGGAGAGAACACTAGGAACACATCCTCGCCAACTCTGAGGCCGCGTGACTCGATCCGGGGCCATAACTCCTCATCGGTCGTTCCTGGATAGGTGGTGCTTTCGAGCGAAATTATCTGGCCGGCACGCAGATGCGGAACCAGTGAATTCACGGTGCTGAGAATGAAGCTTAAATCAGGTTCGCGATATGCGTTCAGCGGGGTCGGGACGCAAATGATGACTGCATCCGCTTCGACGACGCGCGAGAAGTCAGTGGTTGCCTCGAACCCTTTACTGCATGCATAGGCAATCGAAGCTTCAGGGACATGTTCGATATAACTTTGACCCTCATTGAGCTTGTCGACCTTCTCCTTCGCGATATCAAAGCCAAGCACCTTGAACCCTGCATAGGCATAGCGCAACAACAGTGGCAGACCCACGTAACCCATGCCAACGATGCTAATGACCGCTGTTCGGTTTTCTATCTTTGATAAAAGCTGGTCCAACATGGATAGTTTAGCTTGACTGACTAAGTGCACGCCCAGAAGGCCGCTCGACTCGCCTAGATACTGCATAGAAAGTTCCTCGCTTCCTGTCATATCAATTGTCACGCGACCCATGCCACAATGGCCAGGTTCATTACGTAAAGGGTCGTGAGCATGTCCATTTAACGGATTTCCAATCGCCGCCCTACGATCAGGTCGCTGCAAGAAGGAGAGACCCGATGCAGCTTCGGCAAGATCACTGTAACGAAATGGCGAAAGGAATATAAGTATTGAATTTCGATGAATCTATGCAAAGCACGTCGTGTTGATTATCTTTTTCGATCGTTCATCTGCAAAAGCAGCGCGACGATAGGCATACACGCTACAAATCACTCCCTGACATCGCCTGTGGCTTTCCCTGCCTGTCGACCTGGCCAGCACTCATTGGATCATCTTCCGGCAACGTCTCGTGACTCTTAAGAAACACCTCCTAACCGATTGATTTCCGATGAGTTTTTCAAGCGGCCTGTTCCAATGCGATGAGTTTCATGCCCATTTTTTCGGCACGCCGGGACATGTGCCGCAGCACCCGTTCGCGGTAACGTTCTTCGTAGTACTCCTGCCCCTGGTCGGTGTACTCCTCGCCCTTGGTCAGCATCGTGTAGATCAAGCGCGCCAGTTTATGCGCCGCCGCAGTCACTGCCTTGGGCTTGTCCATGCGCGCGCACATTCTGCGGAAGTACGCCCCCAGCGCCGACTGGCTGCTGCGCAGCGCCGCTGCGGCCAATCGCAACGCTTGCGCGGCGCGATTGGCGACGCGCTTGGTCTTGCCACTCATGACCTTGCCGCCCGTAATCTTGGTACCGGGGCACAAGCCCAGCCAACTCGTGAAGTGCCCCACCGAAGGGAAGCGCGACATGTCCGCGCCGGTTTCTGAGATCACCGCCAAGGCGGTCGTGACATCGATGCCGTCGATGCGCGTGAGGTCCACGCCGCAGACCTTGAACAACTGTGTGCGCAAGTCGAACTTCGGCGCGTTGCGGGCACGGCTGCGCTTCTTGCCACGGGCGGGCTCGCCGTCATGAGCCTGCAGGCTTTGCAGTTGCTGTTCGATTTCACGATCGCACTCGGCCAGTTGCATGCCGATGAAATCGAACATGTCCAGCGCCTGCTTAAGCGCAAACAAATGCTCGGGGCGCCAAGAGCCTTGCAGGCTCTTGGCGATTTCGGCAGTGCTGGCGCGAATGCGCACGTTCTTCATCGCCGCCAGCGCGTACGGATCGCGTTCGCCCTCAATGATGGCGCGCAGGATCTTCTGGCCGGTCTCGCCAGCCACGTCGGAGATGACGTTGGTCAACTGGATGTTCATCTGCGTGAGGGCCTTTTGCATGTGCTGCACCTGCCGCCCCTGGCCGCGCAAGAGCATACCGCGCTGGCGCCACAGCGAACGCAACACGCACACCGCGTCGGCGGGGCGAAATGCGCCGTGGAGCAAGCCGTAGGTCATGAGCTGCTGCAACCACTGGCAATCCAGCACATCGGACTTGCGGCCCGAGACGTTCTTGACATGCCGCGCGTTGACCAGCAGCACGGTGAAACCGCGCGACTCCAGCAGTTCAAACAAGGCAATCCAGTACACGCCGGTCGATTCCAGGGCCACCGTATCGACACCGCATGCCGTGAGCCAATCGGCCAAGGCGTGCAGGTCGGCAGTAAAGCTGGGAAACTCGCGCACCGGCTCGTCGTCCCGATCGGGCGGCACGGCCACATAGTGGCTCGCGCTGCCGATATCGATGCCGGCGGCATTGGGGTGGGTAATGGTCAGTGCGGCTCGGGACTTGCTCGGTTTGAGCGGGAGGGGGCGATTGCGTTTTACCATGGCTTGCTCCATCATCCAGTTTGGAATGTGGCGCCGCATCGGGTACGTCGTCTTGCTCACTCTCTTAAACGGGATATTGGCTTAGCGGCTGCGAACCGCCCATCCAATTCACCAATGTCGATGACGTCACCCAGGACCACGCTAACCCGCGGGCAATATGCACCATTGCTACATCGGTCTTCCGCTGCGCCGCATTCCACCTTGCCACAACGCAGCCGACTTGTGTTTCTTCGGCGCGATTTGCGGCATAAAGCCGATTACTTCGCTAACCCCTCTGCCCTGCCGAACGGCGCAATGATGAAGCGCTCGCCACCGGATATACACTTTTAATAAAAAGAAATATCGTGACGCGGAAGCATTAAGGGAACTGATAAACCGCGTGTAATGGGCCATATCGCAGAAATGCATGATTGAATTGGATCATATGCGTGCGATGGACCACTTAACGATCTATTTTTCGTATTTATTTTTATAAAAATTCACGCTTATTATTGAAAGGATGAGTTCCATTGTTGCGCTGCGGTTGAGGAGATAACACCATGCAACAAAAGATATGCGTCTTGGAAGTGAACGAGGTACCGATACGGGTATGGAAAACCTACAGTGAACAGGTTCCAACCTCGGCAGTCCGCCGCCTGTTTTCTGAAGGAAAGCTATACAAGACATCTGCCGATGACGTCACCGCCGACTTCCTCTATCCGTCGCAGACTTGGGCCTCTTTAAATACGGGTTTGTCTTATGACGCACACCAGATTCATTGGTACAACGACCCTAAGCCACAGCCTGATCAATTCTGGTGGCATCAGGCAGCATTAAGTGGCAGACGCGTTGGATTAGTTAACGTGTTACACACTTCGCCACTTGATCATTACCTCACGCAAGCGCCTTATAGTTTCTTGGTGCCTGACTGCTTTGCGCCCAATACGCAGACTTTTCCTGCACGCTATTGCCCATTTCAGTCTATGAATCTCCAGTTGGCTAAGACTAATGGACGGATTGCAAGTTCGCGTGTATCAGAACTTTTCACGTTAGCCAAAAAGTCGCTGGCCGATCCTGCCGGCTTTGGCGTGACCCCGTTTACGATATTGGAGGGCATGTACACCTTGCCCAAGCTGATAAAGTCACGAGAGCGCCTGCGGAATCTGCAATTTCCGCCGCTCGGGTCGATATTTTTCTCGCTCCTGCAACAGAACGACCCGGACATTGCGGTCCTGTTTACAAACCACATTGCAGCAGCTCAGCACCGGTACTGGTATGCATTGTTCCCAAATGACTATGCTGAGGCAATCTATAGCGATGCCTGGGTCCATAAGTACCGGAATGATATCCTTGATGCTGTTGGCATATTTGACCGTTTCTTGAAAAAGGTATCCGCCTTCTGTAAGGCGACGGACCGCATTTTGCTTATTGTGTCGTCAATGGGGCAGCAGGCGAATCGCAAATTGTCGTCCAGTGCAGTCGCTGGCCGCCGTCGCGAATTCAGCCTCTCTGATCCCTTAGCCTTTCTAAGAGCGGCAATTGGACCAACCAGCGCGCGGCTCGAAGGCGCGATGGTTCCGCAATACACCATTTCGTTTGACACAAGCTCACAAGCCGAATATGCGGCTAGACAGATGGCAGACTTCCTTCGCAATAATCCTTCGTTGTCCGAGTCATCAGTCTATGTCGCTAACAATAAACTGACCATGAGCCTGTTGTTCAGCAGCGATGCGCCCATCAGCATTTATGATGGAAAGAAGGTAGGGCTAACTACGGTTGGCGTGCGTGGATTTGATATCGACGATCATCACTCCGGATGCCACCATGCCGATGGCACGCTCTTGATATGGAACGACACTAACGATGCTCTCTTTTCCCCGCAGGTCACACCGAGTTCGTTTTCTTATCTCCGCTACGCAGCGGAATTACGGCGGTATCTGCACTTGAACGAAGCACCGGTCCCTACGATCCACCTCAAGGACCAGCACCGGCGGGTCCACTTCGATCCTTACATTTCTTAAAAATTGACGACTTCAGGGGAACATTGCATAAAGCGCCGCAACGCATCCATGGCGTGACCGTGCAATCGCAATGACCAAGGAAGCAAGGGTGAGCAGCAGATGAAGACTGTTTGGATACTCAATCACTATGCGATCGAACCCGGCACGGCAGGGATCACTCGTCATTTTGATCTGGCAGTCAATCTACGACACCACGGATGGCAAGCAATCATCATTGCTTCCAGTGTCGAACACATTACCGGTACGCAAAGACTAAGCGCACATGAGCTGCATCGGCAAGAGACCTACGCCGATGTGCCCTTTCTATGGATTCGTACTCCAGAATACCAGGGCAATGGCATGCGGCGCATTTTGAACATGTTAACCTATACGGGGCGGGTGCTGATGCCGATGTACACCAAGAAGTTGCCCAAACCGGATGTCATCATTGGTTCAAGCGCACATCCGTTAACCGGGCTAGCCGGGTCGTTGCTGGCGCAGCGCCATCGCGTTCCGTTCATTTTTGAAGTACGCGATCTATGGCCGCAAACACTAATCGAATTTGGCCGATTACGCAAAGGCAGCCTAATGGCGCGTATGCTCGGCAAACTTGAGCGTTGGCTATATCAGTGTGCGACACGCATCATTGTCGTCTTGCCCTACGCTGGTGACTATATCGCTTCCCTCGGGATCGCCAGGGAAAAAGCAGTATGGATACCCAACGGAGTCAATCTGTCGCCCTCCGCTTGCGTTGTACCGCCTCCGGCAGCCGCATCGGACTACCCAAGTCCGACATTGCCTTTTGTGCTTATGTATTTCGGTGCACATGGCCAGGCGAACGGCCTTGTCCCTCTGGTACATGCGATGAAACTGGTTGCTGATCGGGTGGGGACGACCGCACTGACGCTACGCATGATCGGTAACGGGCCGTTAAAACCTGAGCTGATGGAACTGGCCCAGTCTCTTGGCATCACGAATATTTCATTCGAACCGCCAGTGCCCAAGCATACCGTCCCTGCGCTTGCCGCCCAGGCTGACGCATTTGTCATCACGATCCTAGGTCTGCCCGGCCTGTATCGTTACGGCATTAGCATGAACAAAATATTTGATTATCTTGCAGCAGCACGTCCAGTCGTGATTGCGTCGAATGCCGCCAATAATCCGGTGCATGACGCTGGTGCTGGACTGACTGTCCCACCTGCCGACCCCGAACGGCTCGCGGATGCGATTCTGCAGCTGTTCCATACCCCGCAGCCAGAGCGACTTCGGATGGGCGAGGCTGGCCGGCGGTATGTTGAGGAACACCATGGCTCGGATCGCCTGGCCGCCCGCCTCGCCGCAACATTAGAAGACTGTCTTATAGAAGCTGCCCAGACGACACGACAGAAGAACACGCGTTCGGTCCGTATCGACTAAGACCAGAACGCCGACGATGGCCGCAATGGCAATGCTCATACGCCGGTAACGTGCGAGAGCGATTGACCATAGAAGAGCCACGCATTGCAGGTTTACATGAAAGCAGTTTATAGAAAATCTTTTAAAAAGAATGGTGATGTCATGACAGCTCCCTATAGCGTCGATTTACGCCGTAAAATTGTGCGCGCCTGTGAGCGTCGCACGCAATCACAACGTCAAATCGCTGAATTGTTTGGGGTTAGTCGTTCCTTTGTCGAAGGTTTGCTGCGCCGGATCCGTCGTAGCGGTGAGCTGGTACCAATACGTCAGCGTTACGGACGTCATTGCAAAATTGACGCCGCTGCTCGCGAAAAACTAACGCAGTGGTTGCAGGAACAGCCGGACTTGAAGCTGGCCGTCCTTTCTCAGCGTTTGCAATCGGAGTGCGGAGTGACTGTGAGCCTGCCTACTTTATGCCGCACGCTGCAACGGCTGGGCTTACGTCCCAAAAAAAACTGGGCCGTGGGCTCAAGGCGCTATTCTAAACGTGCCGGCAATACCGACACATAGGCGTGCAGTACGGTATTCGTACCTAGCCCATTTCACTAATGTGCTGAAACCCACACTGAGTGACCGCTCACGGCAGGAAGGCGGTGCTGAGTAGGATTTGAAGGAGGGTTTGCGCTTCATGCTCGATGACTGCTGCCCGATGCATTTTCGATACGACGCCGCCAGTATCGGACGTAGCGCCCTTCATCTCACTGACGCCGTCGCGATGCTGCTGTCGATGACAATTCCGAAGAGATAGATCCAGAAGGGGCGTTAAACGCAAAAGGCCTGCACGTTCTAATGTGCAGGCCTTTCCATTTACAGCGAGTTCATGCAGAGTTGCTGTAGTAGCCCTACCATACTCGGCGCGGTGTCAGCCTAGTTTCACTTGCTGCACCGCTACCCGCCTGTGGCACAAGGATGTGCAGTCTCTTCCCTCTTTATTGCTAATGCAGAGTTGTGGCGGAATTGACTGCGCCCTTGCTTTCCCAGTGGGAGTGTCGGCATGCCGACACCTTGGCGGTTTTAAAGTGCCTTGTACTCATACGAGCCGATATCCACTGCGGCACCTTGAGGGCGCGCAGTACGTTGAATATCAACGGCCGGCGCATTGGTAGCGACGCCCTTATCAATCAGTTGCGAATTTGACAGCAGGCGGTAGTCTCCACTGCCGTCAATCTTATAGTTCACGAACCCAGGCACGCCACCGGACATATTGTTCGAGACGGTGCCTTTTCCGGACGGTACGTAAATTTCAAGGTCGCGGTTCAGCAGTGTGTAATTGTTGGAGATAACATTGTTACTGACCACGGTACCGACAATGCCAATGCCGCCTACGTTACCCGCGCCGGACGATCCAGTGGGGTAGTTGTCGTAGACAATATTGTTCTGAATGATGAAGGGTCCTGCCACCGACACATTACGGAAATCATTGCCTTCGCATAGAATTCCCAAGCGACCGTTACGGAACACGGTATTGTTGACGATGTACCCGCGTCCTGAATCGTGATTCGAATGGATCCCGGTTCCAGTGTTTTGATAGGACATATTATTTTTGATGGTGAAGTCAAAGCTCGCCGTGTAAATACCATGGTAGTACGTGCAGCCAGCCCGCCCGATGTTATGAACCACATTGCTTTCGGCCTCGTGAACGCTGCCACCAAAATACCCATCCATGCCAATGCCCGCACCACCATTGCTGTCGCATGCTGACTGGTTGCCAATATGATGGACACGATTGTTTCGAACGGTAATATTGCTTCCCGTTGCATATATGCCGTTGCGCCATCCTAGTGACGATTGCCCGTCGATGTCAAACCCGTCGATGACAATATGATTGCCACTCGCACGCCACGCCATCGAATCTGAGGTGGATGACGCAGGTATGATTTTCGCGCCCCATTTGACATCAGACAGATACACAATTTTCGCGTTGGCCGTCCCACTGTTACTGGTAGTGAAAGTTCCAGTATAAGTGCCTGGGGCAACATGTACGACGGTATCTGGCCGCGCCGCAGTCGCCGCTCGCCCAATCGTGCGGAATGGAGCAGATTGCGTGCCTGGATTGGAATCAGAACCGGTTGTCGAAACGTACAAATGGTAAGCCGCTGTATAGGCTGGTGCTGGTGCTGGTGCCGGTGTTGGCGCTGGCGCTGGCGCTGGTGCTGGTGCTGGTGCTGGTGCTGGTGCTGGTGCTGGTGCTGGTGCTGGTGCTGGTGCTGGCGCTGGTGCCGGTGCCGGTGCTGGTGCTGGTGCTGGTGCTGGCGCTGGTGCTGGTGCTGGTGCTGGTGCTGGCGCTGGTGTCGGTGCTGGCGCTGGTGCCGGTGCTGGCGCTGGTGTCGGTGCTGGCGCTGGTGTCGGCCTCCACTTGTATTTCCTCCATCCAGCGGTCAATGAGGTATCAGTGCTTTCCGCATCATTGAACTCCGTACCACTGCTCGCCGTATTGGATACCTCCGCTGCGGCGAGGGTCTCGTCGGAATCACTGCTGCTACCACCACCACATGCAGTTAAAAGGACAGCCGCGCAGGCGCAAGACAGAACGCCCGTCGAGATTGATTGAAGTGAGTGTTTGTAAGCCAAAAGAGCTCTCCCTGATGAAATGGCATCGAACCGTGCCGTTGTAGTGACGTTTCATCAGAGTAATGAATATGGGAAACAGTTCCATTAGGAATCCTTGTGAAATGTAAATTTTCTTGAGGAAATGTAAGTGGCCGCTTACATATGCCGCTGACTAGCCGCATGCGGCGGGATGACCGGATCGGCCCGTGTGATGAATAAGCTAACCCGGCTTAACTTACCGAGGTCGCACTTGGCCACGCTGATCTTGACAAAGCCCCAACGTGCGGAAAACAACTTAACCACGGTGCGCATCCGGTGCTTGTCAAAGCGCAATTAACGAAACGCCAACAACTTTGCACGTCCAACTAACAATGCATTCGCTACCCTTCAGTTAAATCGGTATGCGACGAATGACATCGACCGATCAGAAACTAGTAACGTATTTTTTTATAAGGGGTTGCGGACACGAAGAGATTCAACGCCGTGCGGCCTGTTTGGTTTATAAAGCGGGCCGAAATGCCTATCCGTCATAAACGGTGCCTGCAGTATGGATCCTGCGGCGCTGGCTTCGCACGTAGCGCACGACGTGCAGGGCACTGCTGTAGCAACTGCCAAGCGCATTCAAAGCCGAAAAATATCCACAACTACGGCGCGAGAATCTATTGGCGGAATCGGTCCTTGACGCCGACCTGTTGAACATCGCGGCCGGCCGCAGGTAAAGCAGTGACAGCGATGTTTAAGGCAGCGAAACTCTGTGGGCGCGCGCTTGCCGACTTGTGCGGTTGTTGCGCAAAGGACCGGGCGTGTTCGATCAGCGGCCTCGGAAGGGGAGACTGATGGCAAGAACGGTAGATGTTGGCCTCTGTCAGGCCGGATCGAGCCGAAGCCACGTGCACCCTTAACTTGTCTGCCTGAACGTCTGAGTCATAATTATCGGGTGGGTTATTGGAAGCAGACAGTGGAAAATCCGAGAGCTCGAAAGCCGGTTGCGGTGCGGCTGCCATGCGTTGCATCGAGAAGATATGTCTGCAGTGTCGTGGCGACGACGCGCGCGACGTGTTCATTCCCTACGCCGCATGGCGCTTCTTCACGTGGCACGTCAACGAGTCGGTCCAGACCATGTTCGTCAAAACGACGGCGCTACCTGCTCACGGTCGAACTTCTGATATGCCGTTGCTCGGCAATAGATGGAACAGTACAAGTCATCATAATAGCGGCCCACAAGACCTGTCCTCTTCTGCCGAGCTTCGTGCAAATCTCTAATGCATACCAGGACTACAGCGGAAATGCGAGGCGCGGCTGTTTTGATTGCGCAAACGGAATTAGGGTTTGCATTCATCTCCAGCTCTGTCAATGACACAAATGTTTGACGTCATGACACTCGGAACGTGATGACGGTTCAGCGACAACCGTGGCGCGCGATCGGATCGTGTTTCTTGCGTGACCATTGCTGTTTGCATAGGCTGTGATGTTCAATTGAGAACTTTGAAAATGTAGCGGTTCAATGCAAAACATTTACCTCCCGCCGCCGTCGCGGTTTCAGGAACCGCATGGTGCCAGACAAGATGCAGTTCCGATTAGTGTGATTTCGTTCGGCGCTCTGGCAACAGCCCAAATCCTACTGCAGGGTTGAAACACCAGTGGCCGCGTACCAGCCGGACATAAAACGCCAGATAGGCAAATAGCTGAATCGCCAGAATGCCCATGGCCCTCAGAATCGTATCTCCATAATATACTGCGATAAAGGTTAGAGGCGCAGTCCAGGAGACAACCGCACACGTTACCATCGCATTGCGCACCCATGAGCGTCTGCCGTCACCGGGCAACAGTTGGCAAATAAAGCGTCGGTACACCAGCATATGAAAATGCAGCCGGTCTGGAACACCCGGATTCATCTTCCGGATTACCTTCTTACGATAGATGCTATAGATAACTTCAATCACCGGGTAAGCACAGACGGCAAGAATTTGCCACGCATTGATTGATGGGTTGCGAGCAATCGTCAGCACCGCAACTTCCGCGATCCAGAAACCCAATAGATAGGCCCCTCCATCACCCAGAAATATGCGCCCAGTCGGGTAATTAACAAGCAGGAACCCTATGGTTACGCCGATTCCTACGATCGCCAACTTCGCGACAAATACATCGCCGGCCTGGCCGGCGATAAAACCGAGGCCGGTCAAAATGATAACGCCTGTAATACCAGCAAGGCCATTAAAGCCGTCGATGATATTGATCGAATTCGATACCCCAGCGACCGCAAACGCGGTCGCCAGCACGGCGACTGGCGTCAACCCAAACAACAGATCGATCCCCCAGATATCGAGACGTGGAAGTGAAGCACCAACTAGCCAACAGGCAATTAGTCCACTGGCAAACGTGCCAAGCAATCGACACCGCACAGAGATTCCTTTAGTTAGGTCCTCGAGCAGCCCGGAAATAAACGCTGGCATCGCAGCGAGCACGAGCAACAAATATACCTTCCACTCGCCGCTGACATGGCCGTTGCTCGGACGCCATTCGGCATACGCGATCACCACTAATATCCCGGCCAATAAAGCCAGCCCACCAATGCGTGGCACTGGTTTTTTATGAAATTTCTGTGCGCCGGACATCTCTTGGTCAAGTGACAGGGCTTGATGCCATCTCTCCGTGCACACAATCAACATGCTGGCAATAAAGCTCGCGATTAATGCGACCATCGCCATTGCTGCCATGTCCGAGCTGGCGGCAATAAGATCGCGGTGAGAGAAGAACATAATGACTCCTGAGCTTGATCAAACAAAGGTGGTCTGACTGTAGGCTTCTGTCGTTACATGTCACCACGCACTAAAAAAATCTCTTCGCCCTCTGGTACTGACTTCCGTAATGCCGGCGAAACTCAGAGGATGTCCAGTATGACTAAACAGGCTCGCCCTGGTCTCCTTGTAGAGTATCGGGGTCGGAAAATCAGAAAGCGGCAATACGCGTCGCGATTCGGCCAAGCGTTTTACTACTTTAACGGTTAAACGCTCAAATATAAGTGTCATATATTGATCGGTTTCCGCCGGATGGGCGCAAATGATCCACTATATTGATCGATCGTCGCCAGACCCGTCAGCGTAGCGTTGACGGCCACCGACCGTACCCACGCAACAATGGCCTGTTCAATCCATTCTCGTCCTAGTTCCACGCCCAGCGCACTCGCAATGCAGTCGCTTGTTCAGTCTGAAGTGAGTACGCTGGTGATATGCACTGTCATTCGACGAACACCTGGGTATTGCCTTCACATGTTCACTGCCTGTCTTACGTGCAGCAGGCGGTGTACAACCGCACCTGTAGGTAAGCATAGACCTCTGCCTATTCCGCCCGCGCGTCGGCAACCCCGTCTGCAGCGTCAACTCGTTACGTCGGACACGTGTCCCTGCGCGTTTTTATTCACGAACGCCGTGCTCGTATCAGGTAGGCCGTTGACGCTACGCCTGCCAGCTGACATAGAGTCATCGGGTGTGTCCCGCTGCAAAACGTTACCGGGGTTGCATTTTCAGGTAGCGGAGAACGGTCGAGCCGAAGGCTGCGAAGCGCGGCTGCATCGGCCTCACCTGGTGGTCACAGAGAACGTCGCGAGCCATTCGCCGAAATTGATCACACGCCACGGCAAAAAACTAAAGGGTTTTTTTCCACTTATCATGTCTTCCAACATGGTCAAGCATTGCGAGCTGAGCACTCCGTCACTGATCTCAACCGCGCGTTGCATTTTTTTTCGAAACTGCGACGGCGCCCCTTCGCGCAGCCAGGCTTCTTCGGACGTCGCAAATCCGATTTTATCCATACGGTCACGTATCCGGGTTGGTATGATGCCGTCCATGCCAGCGCGCATCACACGCTTGGTGACGCCGCCGGAAAGCTTGAAGTCATCAGGTAAACCAAGCACAAATTCTACAAGTCGATGATCTAAAAATGGGACACGCGATTCCACCGAGTGCGCCATCGAGCTGCGGTCTTCCCAATGTAACAGCATCTGTAAGTTCGTCGCCGTCAGTTGAGCATGCGACATGCTTTGTATGCTTTCTTTGTCGCTGCTCGAACGCGTTCGTGGATTACGTGGCTCTACCCCCAACAATGCAATGTTGAGCCATGATGGCGTGCAATAACTACGTCCGGTATAGGCTCGTAACGGCTGCTTGATCCGTTCCGGCAGCATGGTATCGGCCATATACATCATCGCATGCAGTTCCGAGTAACCGTGGGCTCGCTTCGTTTGCTGGATTTCTTTCCATAACAGTAGCAGCTGTCCAGTTCGTAGCAACCCCGCAAACCGCATGCCGAAATATGGGTGATAACCGGCAAGCTGTTCATCGGCTCCCTGTCCGTCCAACATTACTTTCACGCCGTTTTCAGCGGCGAGCCGGAACACGCTCCATTGCGCGTAAGTACTGGTCGATCCGAATGGCTCGTCTTGATGCCAGGTGATCGCCGGTGAATGTCCAAACAACTTGTCGAGCGCAGGATACACGAAATGCGCATGCACGCCGGTGGCCTGCACCACTTCCTCAATCCATTCGCGTTCATCAACCCGCTTGTCATTGGAACACGCCGAAAAGCTCATTTGCAGTTGGGACGCGCTTTGCTCCCGCAACAATTGGTTCATGACGCATACAATCGATGAAGAATCGAGCCCGCCGGATAAACAGGAACCAACTGGCACGTCAGCGCGCAAATGCAGACGCACTGCATCCGTGAATTTCTCACGAAACATCTGGGCGGCGTCTTCAAACGTGCCCTTGACGTGTTCAGCGCGAAGCTCATACCATTGACTTGAAGCGACCTGACCGTCGGCATCGGAGACGATTTCCTGTGCGTCTAAATACATGTAGTGGCCAGGACTTAGCTGATATACGCGCGAAAACATCGTTTGGGCGGTATGATCAATGATTCCCCAAACGAGAAAATCGTAGGCCGGTTTTGCATTCAATGATGCCGCCCATCCTGGGAAAGCAGTGAATTGCTTGATTTCAGATGCGAAACAAAAAATTCCCCCGGGCGCAACCCAGTAGTACAGTGGTTTGACACCAAAACGGTCTCTGGCCAGAAATAGGGTCTTCCGATGAGAATCATAGATCGCAAATGCCCACATGCCGTTGAAGCGATGTAGGCACTGCGGGCCCCACTGCACATAAGCCGCAAGCACCACTTCGGTGTCACAATGCGACTGGAACTGGTGGCCGCAGCGTTCCAGTTCGCGGCGAAGCTCAATATGGTTATAGACCTCGCCGTTGTAGACAATCCAGTAGCGGCGGTCCGGGGTGCACATAGGCTGGTGGCCGCTCGGAGTCAGATCAACGATCGCCAGACGACGGTGACTAAGGGCTGCCTGAATGGACATGTCCTTACACTCTGCCAATGGCGTTTTCGGCGCATACGGTAAGCCAGCGGTAAAACAGTTGCTAGGCGTGTCTGCCCCGCCACACACCAGGGGTGCCTCGTGCAGCGAAGGAAACAGCAAAAAGCCTTCGTCATCTGGACCGCGATGGCGGATCAATTCGTTCATTTTTCCGATCGACTCGGCCTGAATCGCATTGGCCGAGAAAAATCCGCTTATCCCGCACATTTATTGTTTTCCCTTTCCATTCGGCGCCCTGCAATATCCGCCATCCAAAGGTAGATGCCATACAGGATCAGTTCATTAAACACGATGATTCCCAATAATTGGTCAAGTGGATACTGCTTAGAGGCATAGCGCAAGACGCTCCATGTCGATATGGTGTACGTCACTTGCCACAGCGCGGCTAGCTTGAGTTGTCTCGTAACGGCAAAGACCGAGGTGATCGGCGACACACTCATGCGTATGACTGCGGGAAGCAAGACCAGCATGAGGTAGCCGGAGTCGGTACGCCAGCCAGCACCGAGAAACAACGCGAGCAGGGGTTCGCCTAATGTAGCGACCGCTAGTACTAGCGCAGCACCGACGAGTGCGAGCCCACGCACCGTGTTCCACATCAAGGGCCGTACAGATCGTCCAGCCCGGAAAGCATCAGCGGCATGCTTGTAAAAGACTTGGGATATCGCCATCGCACACAGGATTAATGGTGCCGCGGTCAATCTTTGCACTTGAGAATAATTACCACCTGCCGCATCGCCATAGTTCTGCACTATAAATAACACCGGCATCGCGAGCGCCAGTGTGTCGAGTATTGCTACCGGCAAGGAAATGATTGGGTGCTCCCAGTATCGACGGGCCACCCGTCTGACGCAGACGCTGGCGGGTCGAAGTAGCTGTCGCCACGAAAATGCGAACCCACATAGCGCTGCCGCAAACAATCCGCATCCAAATGCAATGGGCAGGCTGCCGGGCACCATCATGGTCGCCGCAGCAACAAAGCATGCCGGTTGAATGATCCGTAGCAGCGTGGTCTGTGCGAACTGGCCTCGCCAAGTCAGTACCGCGCTGCAAACGGAAATAAACGCTTGCAACGTACCAGTGATCACGCATAGCAACGCTAATATCGGTGCAGAGAGCGAGATCGGCCATGGCAAATAGTGATGCAGGCCGGCAGTGACAGCAACAACACCAAACAAAAGACTGATCGCACATGCCAGTAGACCAAGTCGATACATTGACGGCATTTCGCCCGCTTGTGTCGACGGTAGCGCTGAGTCGAACCGCAGCGCGGCGCCACAGCTGAAGATTCCGCATACGGCGACCAGACTTGCATAGACACCAAACTCAGCAGCCGTGTATTTTCTCGCCATGATCGGCATCGTCAGCAAGTAAATGAGCTGACCAACCACGATACCGCTGGCATTGACGAGCGTATGATTGAGAAACGTATTGCGTGTCTTTACGATATCAGCCATGAAGCGGTCTCTGGCCAATTGTCGCAACAGCGGGAATCAGTTTACCAAGCAGCACGTACTGTCTGCAGAACCGGATGTTTTCCCCAATGATCGAGAGTCGTCTTCGCATTCTTTCTACACAGGTGATTGTAACGTGCCACTGCATCGAGACTAGACATCGCTTTTCCCACTAGATAGTAAGTTAGCTGTGGATCCGTAAAAAAGAAAGTATCAAATTTAGATCAATCGCTTGCAAAAGGACCATATCGGATGTCGCTTTTCGATCGGTTCTTTTAGGTATCATCATCCGGCACGCTGCCATTGCGGCGACATCTTGTGCTAAGCAATATCCCTCCAGTACCTTACAGACGACGAAAGGACCTGATCCACTGTTTGCAGGTAAGGCTACGATGTCAAGGTTTCCGCAATCTTAACTGCTCGGCCAGCGGTCTTTAACATTGCAATGGGCAAGCCATGGCCAGCAGACGATACTGACTTCGATAGGGCTTACTCAATACCAACACCAACCATCGTCGAAAAAAAGGCAAACCGGTTAAGCGCCCGTATGGTGGCCTCTGTATCCTCGCTGAGGCGAGAATAATATCGGCTGACGACCACTGACGATGTATGTTTATCGTTGACGACCATGCCATACAGTTGCTTGCCAAGTGCACCAATTTCATGGCGGTACCTCGCCCAGGTGATATACCCGCCCGTGGCAAAGGATTCACTCATACTGTAAGGAGGAGAGCCTTCCTCGCACTCACCAGTGCCATTATCGTATGCAACGCGGTACCAGCCGTTGGCACCACTCCAGTAGTTCGAGAAAAGAGGTGTAGCCATGTCGCCATTCCATACATTGGCAATCAAATTGTTCGAGAACGCCTGTAGCAACGCTTTTGGTTCCTCATGCGTCCGAGGCAGTTTAAAAACTGTTTGGACCGCTTCCCAGTTACGTGAGAGGGCATCCAACGCGTGAACCAGTCGACGTGCGTGACTGAAGTCCCAGCCAGTGTCGGGCCGAGGCGCCACAGACCTTGCCGGAATCAACATTCTTGGTATTGCATTCGATGTACTGTTGATCGCCTGCACGCAAACGACTGGCTTCTCGACACCTTCATAACCTGCATAGCGGTTATCCGGATACAGTCGCCAGAAGCCTCGGTCGAGATCGGCCACCATGACGCGTGTGCCTTGGTTATTGACGAGAGTTCTCGTTGTCACACGATGCTTAAATAGCTGCAACAACGTAATCAAGTAGTCGCTCGACCGGGTTACCTGCCGGGTGATTGCTGCTACCTGCCCTTGCTTTCGCGACTGCGCTATGCCCGATAACTCTGCATAGATTGCGATATGCCACAATGATTTATCGGAGAACAACAGCGAGAAATTTCCATCGGTCACGTTCTCGGGCGACGCTTTAGCAGCTTGCCGTAGATTTTCAATGGTCTTTTGATTGCCCCATCGATGCAGATGTTCGGTAGCAATTTTGACGGTCGCCACAATGAACGCTTCCCCAGCCGGAGGTAAAGGCCGGTCGGCCAAACTGAGCGCATTGGCCACCGACGCGGCAATGCCGAGAAACTGGCTGCTACAAAGCAGTACCTCCCGATTGAGTAACTGGTTCTTTTCATTGCAAATCTCACCGCCGGTACAGATCCATCGCCGGCCTGCAGAAAGCAGGCTCCCTGGACGAAGTACGTCATATGCTTTATTGATTAGGTCAGCGATTTCAAGTAGACGGGGTATACGTTCACACCGCCTCGCCATTGCAACAGCATTATGCGCGTACGTCTGGAAATCATATAGTGCATACACATCACCTTTTTCGATCAGACGTTTGTCCAGCAGGTTGTGTAACAGATACTTTTTTACCTCTGTGTCCCAAAGGGACCAGACCTGCATTTCGACGTCACCACCGCAGCGGAAGTGATGTGTGCTTTCGCTTGCCCGCGGTGTGGCCATAGCCGCGCCATGAATGGTGCAAGCTAAAGACAAGATAAAGAGCCTGACGAAACGAAGCATGATTGAGGTCCTTATCCTCCCGGTAGACCCAGGACATCACCTCGATATCGCACACACGATTAAGAGAAACTTTGTGTGGGTCTGCAGGTTGTGTACCCGGTTGGAGAAATACATGTAGCTTGGCGAACACGCTGCTGGTATTGCGTATATGCCCCTAAAGCTGCGCCTATCAGCATATAGGTGAACTCCTTAGTTGTGCAAAGGAGGAAAATGGTTACAACAATCAGGCTAAGCGGCAATAATGGCTCAGCAGAGCGCGCTGTTGGACCTGAGGAAAGCAGTCTTTTCGCCAAAGCGCATAGCGGCACCGTAAGAAGCAAGACCAACCATGCAAATCCAATAAATCCGAGGTCTACCCATGCAGACAGAATATTGTGCGCATATTCGCCCTCCCCGCCAATATCGAAATGACTGCCATAGCCACCTAGCCAAGGAGACTTTACAATCGTTTCGATCGCATGAGCAAATGCAACGTTCCTTCCTTCCCAAGAACTCGCCGCTGAAAAATCTAGCAATTCAAGGGTCCTGTTTTCTGGAAAAATCCCAAGCGTGTCGGCAGCCTGCATGTTAAAAAAAGCGATGCAGGATGCTGCGAGGACCACCACAAACAACTTGTGCTTAGCATTAAGTAGCTCCAGTACGGCGATTGCAAGGATGGCGCCTGCAAAGTCGCTACGGGAGCCATTGACAAATAATGCGGCTACCGCAATCAGGTAGACCGACAGGCGAGCCGGTATCGATTTAATAAATGGAATCAATACCAGAAACATCACGAGATAAGACCGTCCGAATCCTTGGTATGTTGCCACGTATTCGTGGTCAATTCCGGGATCTTGCTCACGCAGATAAAAGAAGCCGTCGTTGGCCAAGTTGAATATGAGCGCTGTCATCGTTAACCAGCACAGCAAGACCGTTGCACGCATTGTTCCCGTATCAAAACGTGCAAACTTAAAAACGATAAATACAACAATAAAATGCAATATTGCGACTAAGTGTGATGTCACGACCCTCTCGTCGGCATCGAAAAACACTGAATTTACTGCAATAATGAATACGAAATACAATAGAAAGCCAAAGAAGGCCTGATCGACCCCGGTATGGGCGTTTTTTTCCCGGTAGAGGCCAATCGCATATACGGCACACAAAATGGGCGCCATCGCAATGCAGACTGGCGAAAAAAATCCACCTAAGAGTGGCGGAATTACCCGTAATCCTAGCGCCGTATGGTAGAAAAAAAAGCCTGGAAACAGCATTAGAAAAGCCCAGTTAGCGATCTTTGATGCGGGTGTATTAAGATGTCTCATCGCGGGCGCTTTCATCTCGAATTTAACCTCACTCGCTGAGCTCATGTATACGGCGGCAGCCATTTTGATCAACTGGCACGGCGTCGTGCCGGCTTTACTTAATTATTTCACAGTACAAGTCACGCGCTCGTTCGCCTTCGAGCGACGAGTTATGCCACAATAACGTGAAATTTCCATGAAATTTTTTTGTCGCGCTTTTCAGTGTTCCAATTTCGGACAATGTCTTCTCAGTCAAGCCGTAACCCATGTACACAATAATCGAACAATCCATGCAAATCAGTGGACGCTGCTTGATACGAAGGGGCTGACGCCTATGCAGGTCATACATGGAATATTCGCGGCACGTGCCACATCTGAAACCTATATGATCAGCATAGGATAAGGTGCTATCGTAGCGGAGTCCCGTGGCGTCCCATACGGCCGGTGTTTTTGTCGACCACCTTAAGAAGTGATTGCGCCCGCCTGTGATGGACTGTTCGACTCCGGCACAGCGTAATACCTCTTGAAGCTTATTGAGCCCATGCAGCGTTTTCTCGATGCTCTGGTAGGTGTGATAGCCTGGGTGAAGGCCGATTTCATGGCGTCGTGCATGAATTCGCTTTAACATCGCGATAACCGCCGGATCCGTGATCGCGCACGTATCGTCAAATGCAGGATCAGTAACTTCCGGCAAAAAGTTGAAGGTGACGACGTTGCCTGCGTCTTCATTCCTGTCCATCATCCAGTCGACTGTGAAGTAATACGGATCATGCTGGAAGTCGCCGCGGCGGCTATTCAAATAATTTCGCGCCGGCTTGAACATTTCTGTCAAGGGCCTGTTCCGAACGGCACTGCCCAACGTTGCCCGCGCCATGCGACGAAATGATTTCGCCGCTGGGTGATACGGTTGATCCACATCGCAGCTGACAATGGTTTGATAGCGATGCACACGACGTGTAATCTGGGGCCATAGTAACTTTATTGCGGCCCACAGAATCTCGACATATTCATCAATGATAGGACGCCGAAGCAGGTGTTCCCGGAAAGCCAGGCTGGCATGGGCGGGAAAGCGGTCATGCTGGTCGCGTTGCATGTTGACCGCTTCTTCGTATCTGGACAGCATGAAAAACGCCGAGCCGAAAACATCGAGCCCCAGCGAGGCGTTCGTTCTATCGAAGTGGAATCCGGCAGAGCCGAAGATAATCGGAACAGTATTGTCAATCAGGTCGGG
Source organism: Noviherbaspirillum saxi (assembly GCF_003591035.1). NCBI lineage: Bacteria > Pseudomonadati > Pseudomonadota > Betaproteobacteria > Burkholderiales > Oxalobacteraceae > Noviherbaspirillum > Noviherbaspirillum saxi. The sequence goes on along the minus strand of NZ_QYUO01000002.1, from coordinate 1,187,863 downwards.
ATCAAGGCCGCTTTCGGATACGGTCCATTGTTGCAGTGGTACGGTCGGTTGCGTGTCTGGTTCCATCCACCTGCGATGCGCCATCTTGAAAAACACGTCAGCAAGTTTTAGCGACTTTCCTTCACATTGGATTCGTACCGAGTCTTCTTGATCGTACCGAATTTGATACTCGATACCTAGAAATTCATGAAGCACTACCGAACTTATCCACTGCCGCTCTTCACAACAATTATCAGGAAAACATACGATGAATTGCATTATTGGCTTCTCACGGTATGCATAACGTCGCGCATAAACGACATCCAGGCCGGCGCTTTGCTGATATTAAAATAAGGAATTTGCGTAGCGCCAAAACAGCGTACGAAACGTTCTACCGGTTCCAGTACAGAGCCCTCGAAGTCGAAGCGCTGGGTTACCTGTGCCGCGTCTTGAATGGCATGCCAAAAGCAAAGACTGAGCGCGCCGCTGTGACGCAATGTTGGGTCAGATCCATTGATCAAACCATACGCGCTGTTTTCATCCCAGACGATGTAACAGCCAGCATGGTGGCGGCCTTCCGGATCGATCGCGATGTAATACTTACGGCAGCTTCGTTCTGCACAAGCTGCATCTAGTCTGCGAAGATAGTCGTCCGAATAGGGGACCGACAAGCCCTGACGCTGGAAAGTCATGCGGTTTAACGAAATGAAGTCTTCGATCGGTAGATCGTCACGAATCACAATATGGTAGCGTTGAGTGGCCGTATTACAATTACGACGTACGTTTCCCTGAAAGGCTGACCATAGTTTATGCGGATGGCGCAGGTCGGTAATGACATAGGTATAACGTGTCGTCTGTTTGAAGCCACGCCAAAAAAACGGCAACCAATTTGTATGGTGGTAATGCCAGTTTTGGCTGAAATAGTCAAACTTAGGAAGCTGGTCGATTAACTTTTGCATCAACTCCTTTTCTCGAGCCAGCCTTCTTGCCTCACTGGTATTTGGATCGCCAGGGCGCAGCCATGGACCTAGCGCCTGTGTCAATGCCGGCTGACTCAGCACCGTCATCCCAAAACGACGACGTACCATATAAGGCATCGCTGCGTGAATCTCGCTTCCATATTGGACTAACGCAACATCCCAGCCATCGCTGCCAGCGGTCGCATCGAGCCACCAGCTTCGTGAAAAAATTGGTATCGATGTTTCTGTGGCCGTCAGCTGCCGGTATAACTCCTTCGCGCTCATCTGTCATCCCCATTTCAGCTATTTTCGCTATAGCGCTCATCAACAGTAAGGGTCGACTCGTCACTGTCCTGATGGGACGCATGTCATAGACTTATCTCTGGCTTCTTCGGCAATGCGACCGATCACTGCACAGATCTCGATGGACACCGCTATTGCGCTATCTTGTATAGTCGTGGCACTTGATTCGTGCTCCTCCACACGTTTTTAGTTCCTACGCATACCCATAGCCGTACGCTGACTTTCCTTTCATATCGTTGAATATGGTTCCGGTCACGTCACCGCCCGCTTGCCTTAACCGCCGTACTGCATCTTCGATTTCATTCACGGTGCTTATGCCATCACGCACGACGTTGTAGATTGCACCTGCATGCTTAGCGACGACCATGGCGTCGGAAAAAGCGAGTACCGGTGCGGTATCAATGATGATAAAGTCATACCTAGATACGATGGATTGCAACAATATTCCGAAATTTTTATGGGCGAGTAGTTCCGCCGGCTTTGCCGGAAATACGCCGGTCGATATGAAGTCGACGTTTTCGACCACATTTTTGTGTATAGCGTCGTCGGCGACGGTTTGAGCGGTAATCAATTCCGACAATCCATTTTCCCGCTCCAACCCAAAATAGCGGTGCAGGTAGCCATTGCGCATGTCTGCGTCGATCAGTAAGACCTTCCTGTCTATCGATGCAAGCACGTTCGCCATATTCGCCGACACAAATGATTTCCCGACCGCTGCGGTTGGCCCCGTGATCAGAATAATATTGTTCCGCGACCTGACCATGCCGGACTGCAGCACAGTACGAAATCCGCGTAAGCCTTCGACCGCTTGATCTTCTGGCGCAATAGACGGCAAAACGGACAATTTCTTGGTCCTGCTTTTCATTTGCGCATAAAGGGCCTTCTGCCGCGGGCTGTGCGGAATCGTGGCAGTGACCGGCATGCCAAGTAAGCTTTCCAACATAAAAGGATCAGGCACCTTACCTTTTAATTTCTGCTTGAGTGTGGCGATCAGCGCGCCGAGTATCAGACCGAACAGCGCTGCAAATGAAATAACTGCTAGACGGTCAGGACCGACTGGCACTTTGGGTATAGCCGCAGTATCCAGCAAGCGTGTGCTGCTCAATTGACTCGCGCTCACTTGACGCAACTGCTGCGCGGTGCTGAGCAAGTTAGTGTATAGATCAGTACTGACCTTGAGGTCTCGCGTCGCGCGTAGCACATCCTGCTCGACGGCTGGCATCTTTTTAACTTTACTGTTGACTAGGGCCAGCTGTCGGTTGATATCGTTGATTTGCCCATTGACTGATTCGATCGCCGGATGCCCGTCCACGAAGCGACTTTGCAACTCCTGCCTCTTTTGCCGAAGCTCGACTATTTTTGTCTGAAGTGATGCCGTCTGTTGTACCACTGACTTAGACTCTTCATTTAAGTCAATAGTTGAGTTCGCGTTGCGTATTGCGTTATACCTGACTTCAGCATTCTCCAATTCTTGCTTCAGAACAGGTAATTGCTTATTCAAAAAAATAAGCGATTTTTCAGCTTCTTCTGCACGGTGGTCGACGGTCTGGCGAATATATTCTTTACCTACCTCATTAACAATAGTGCTCACCACTTTTGGCTCTGTTCCAATAAGTCGCACACTAATAATCCCGGTTTGCTTTCCCTTCTCCATGATCTTCAGCGATTTCTGCAAATGTTCGACCGCTTCGATTTTTGAGATACGCGTAACCAAAAACTGCGCACCCGGATTTGCGTGAACACTTTCAACCCGTATTTCAATAGTGCCTTGACTAGTCGGTGCGGTTACCGTTTCATTAAATTTTCCAGTGAATTCGATATCCTGATCAAGCTGCTGCATTCGGTAATGCTGCGGGTCGACTGCAGTCAGGATAAATTTCTTCCCTTCTAGCCCCTCTGGTAAGTTAAAAAGGGAAATGGACGCCTGTTCGGCCCCCCATACATAGCCATTGAACAGTCCATAGCCTGCCAATCCAGGCACCGAAAGATTTTTATTATGGCTGGCGAGCCATGGTCCAATTACAGGGAAGCGCTTTGGCTGCACGGTAATGTAGGACATCGTATTGTCTACCACGCGCGACAATACATTACGTGAGCGCAAAACCTCCGTTTCTGTCGCCGCGCCATTCCTGTTGTCGGCGACAGCGGTTAAGTCGGTCAGAATATTTCTAGGTTGTGGATTGTTTGCATCGATTTGTACCAGAATATTCGCTTCATACCTAGGTGTCGCCATAAATGCATAGGCAGTACCAAGGGCGGCGATAACTACTGCAATGCTGATGATTAGCGACCGTTGCTGCCATAAGCTAGTTATGTATTTCTTCAGTTCGATCGTATTATCACTTTTTTCATCTCTCGTCTGGGAGCGCTGATAGGGGAATCTTGGACGATAATATTCATTCATAAGACGCATCTTTAATAGAATATTGGGCATTGAATAGCAGCCATACACCTTTGCAATCAAGAATAAGACACGGTGCTACGACGGTACTGATATGCAACTCCCGGCCAGAACGCCGTTGCTGTTATGACTCTTTTAATGTAGCGCAGCCAGATGAAAAAATAAGTCTCAAATTTCGATCATCTCTTCACGAAACTAATGAACATATGTGCTGTTTCGATGGATTGCTTAGTTTCTGCTAACTTAAAATTGCAAGAAAGAATTGCGTCTTGGATTTCCATTGAACGCGGTACAGGTGGTCGGGATAATAGTGCTTTCCTGCAACATTCTTTGTGCTCTTCTTTATATCTACAGGGATCGATTTGCTGCGTTCTTGGGCAGGCGAGCGCTCAGGTAACTTCGAAAAATCGAAAGATGTTCCATCAAGAATACATGCTTATCGGTGCAGCGCGATCTGCATACATCCGGCGCTCCTGCATTTTCCCTCTTAAATGTATTGCGGTTGTCAAAGACTCTGTATTGGTAAACTTTTGAGGTCGTCTTCTTTCGGAGCCTCGTTCCATCCCAGCCGGCACTAGGATCCGTCAGAAAACAACGTGGTGACCGGTTAGAAATAGGGGCGCAATAGATTGTATGGCGTCGCTGATGAGGAGGCAGCCATGGCAAATTCATCGATTCATCAGTGCACCTGTCCAATCTGTCGATCAGGTCAGCGGCAACCAGACCGGGCCTACCACCATCACATTAACTTCCTCATGAGCCGGTTAAGCGAGCCGCAGCGGCGCTGGCTCGTGGCGCTTGAAGCTATGCGGATCGGTCATGGCGGTAAGCAACTGATGGCACAGATCACCGGCATGAGTCCAATGACGATTCTACGCGGATGCGTCGAGCTGGCGTCTGATCTAACGCATTGTCCGTGTGCGCATCTGCGCGTCAGGCGGCGGACGTCCAACCGTTGAAGATAAGGATCCTGAAATTAAATTACCTCCGGCAAAGCCGGAGGTTTATGGTTGTAGCACCTCAAAGGCGCAGGAAAACCATGAGCCCTCCTGGGACGGCTACAGCCCTAATTTCAATTGGTCGTAGCGTTCATCTTCCTGCTCCTGATTCCAAATGTAAGCACCGACCATTTCATCATCTAGGCCAACCGTCGATACGAAATAGCCTCGCGCCCAGAAAACTTCGCGGGTGAAGTGGCGTTGCCGTCCGCCGAAGTGCCGTGCGTTCGCAATCGCGTTTTTCCTTTTCCCCCGCCAAAGCGGGGGACTCACCTCAATGAGTTAAAAATTAAACGCACATAGGATCATTAGCTTGAAGGCCTCATAGGTCAGGCGTTCATCACCGCCACAGCGCGCACATTCAGATAAGCCTCCACCGCTTCCGGTCCGCCCTCGGAACCGTAACCGGAATCCTTGATGCCGCCGAAGGGCATTTCCGCCGATGGCAGTGCGGGCATGTTTACCCACAGCATGCCGACCTCGACTTTACGCGCCAGCAGATCGGCATTCTTCAGCGAACGCGTGAAGGCATAGCCGGCCAAGCCATAAGGCAGGCGATTGGATTCGGCGATCGCTTCTTCCAGCGTGTTGAAGCTGCGAATCGCTGCCATCGGGCCGAACGGTTCATCGTTGAAGACCTTGGCGTCCAGCGGCACGTCGGCCAGGATGGTCGGTTGCCAGAAGTTGCCGTCGGCGCCGATACGCTCGCCGCCGGCCAGCACCTTGGCGCCGCGCTCGACCGCATCCTGGGTGAACTCGGCCATGGCGGTCAGGCGGCGCGGATTGGCCAGCGGTCCCATCTGGGTGCCTTCGGCCAGGCCGTCGCCGATCTTCAACCCTTGCGCATGCTTGACCAGTGCTTGTTCGAAGTCGTTGCGGATGCTTTCATGCACCAGGAAGCGGGTCGGCGCAATGCAAACCTGTCCGGCGTTGCGGAACTTGGCGGCACCGGCCGACTTCACGGCGAGCGCAATGTCGGCATCGTCGGCAACGATCACCGGGGCATGACCGCCCAGCTCCATCGTCACGCGCTTCATGTGCTGGCCGGCCAGTGCGGCAAGCTGCTTGCCGACGGGGGTGGAACCGGTGAACGTGATCTTGCGGATGACGGGATGGGCAATCAGGTAGCTGGAAATTTCTGCCGGATTGCCATAGACCAATCCCAGCACGCCCGCCGGGATGCCCGCATCGGCGAAGGCTTGGATCAGCGCGGCTGGGCCCGCCGGCGTTTCTTCCGGCGCCTTGACCAGCATCGAGCAGCCGGCTGCCAGCGCCGCGCCGACTTTCCGCACCACCTGGTTGATCGGGAAGTTCCAGGGGGTAAAGGCGGCGACCGGGCCGACCGGATCCTTCAATACCATCTGGCGGATGGCCAGATTGTTACGCGACGGCACGATGCGGCCATACACGCGAAAGCCTTCTTCGGCGAACCATTCGATGATGTCGGCGGCGGCCAAGGCTTCGCCCTTGGCTTCGGCCAGCGGCTTGCCCTGCTCCTGGGTCAGGACGCGGCCGATGGCCTCGGCGCGCTCGCGCATCAGGCCGGCGGCCCGGCGCATGATCTTGCTGCGTTCGGCCGGCGTCATGTCGCGCCAGGTGTCGAAACCTTTCTGGGCGGCTTCCAGTGCCTGGTCCAGCTCGGTCCGGCTGGCGTGCGCGACGTGTCCGATTTCCTTGCCGGTGGCCGGGTTATGAACTGCAAGCGTGCGGCCATCGGCGGCGTCTTGCCACTGGCCATTGATAAATAACTGAGTGTTCGGATAAGTCATGGTGTGCTCACTTTGCCCAACGCAGGACGAGTGGATCAAGCCGCCGCGCGGCATCCAGTAAGCCGGCGCGCACGGCCGGATGCATCGGTGCGAACGGATGACGAGGCGCATCGCTTGCAATGATGCCGCCGGCCTTCATCAATGCTTTCGCCGTCAAAATACCGCCTTGGCGGTTTTCGTAGTTGATGAGCGGAAGCCATTTGGCATAGGCAGCCACTGCATCCTCTCGCCGGCCATCAAGATAGGCGTCGACGATCGTTCGAATGCCATCAGGATAAGCACCGCCAGTCATCGCTCCGGTGGCGCCCGCATCCAAGTCCGCAAGAAGGGTAATCGCTTCCTCACCGTCCCATGGGCCTTCGATTGCCTCGCCACCCAACGCAATCAGCTCGCGCAGCTTGCTGGCGGCGCCCTGTGTCTCGATCTTGAAATAGGCGACATTCTCAATCTCCATCGCCATCCGGGCCAGAAACGCCGTGGATAGCGGCGTGCCCGCCACCGGCGCATCCTGAATCATGATCGGAATGGAAATCGCATCAGACAAGCTGGCGAAAAACTCATAGATCAATGGTTCGGATACGCGAATGGTCGCGCCGTGATACGGCGGCATCACCATCACCATGGAGGCGCCCATGTCTTGCGCACGCCGGCTGCGCGCCGCACAGACGGAGGTGCCAAAGTGCGTCGTGGTCACAATGACCGGTACGCGTCCAGCGACATGCTCCAGGATGGTCTGTGTCAGTATCTCGCGTTCATCATCGGCAAGCAGGAACTGCTCGGAAAAATTCGCGAGTATGCACAAGCCGGTGGACCCGGCGTCGATCATAAAGTCGACGCAGCGCTTCTGGCTTGCGAGATCCAGCGTGCCATCTTCAGCGAATGTAGTCGGGACGACGGGAAATACGCCTCGATAGCGTGGACGTGATTGTGAGTTGACCTGGCTCATTCGGTGATCTCGAAGTTGTGGAGATGATCGGTACGCAGCGACAAGCCTAATCCGGGTGTCTTGTCGTCGAGTTGCAGGAATCCGTTGACTGCATCCGGTTCGCCCTTGAAGATGTAATAGAACAGTTCGTTACCTACTTCGACGTCATGTACGGGGAAGTATTCGCTCATCGGACAATTCAAGCTGCTCATCGTCAGATGGTAGTTGTGCATCTGGCCAGCATGCGGAATCACCGGCACCGAATAGGCTTCACACAGTGCATTGATCTTGTGCGCCATGGTGATGCCGCCGACGCGGTTCGTGTCGTACTGCACGACAGAAACCGCACGCTTGTCGAGCAGCTGCTTGAAGCCCAGTAGCGAAAATTCATGTTCGCCTCCGGAAATGGGGATGCTCGTCAGGCGGTTCAGTTCCGCGTAACCGTCGATGTCATCGGCGATGACCGGCTCTTCCAGCCAGCGCGGCTGGTACTTTTCCAGCTTGGGCAGAATGCGTTTCGCATACTCGAGGTTCCAGCCCATATAGCATTCGAGCATCAGGTCGTTGTCGTAACCAATGACTTCGCGCACCGCTTCTACCGATTTCAGATTTTCCACGACGCCTTGCTGGCCATGGGCGGGTCCATAGCCGAAGCGCATCTTGAACGCACGGAATCCCTGCTTCATGAACTTCTCGGCCTCTTCCTGCATGGCCTTCAGATCCGTGCGGTACAGTTTGCTGTAATAGCAAGGGATCTTTTCCTTGGTTCGTCCGCCCAGGAGCTTGAATACCGGCAGGTTCGTGGCCTTGCCGAGGATATCCCAGATCGCAATGTCGACTGCCGAGATTGCCGCCATGCCCACACCCTTGCGGCCCCATGCCTGGGTAGCCCGGTACATGCGCTGATTGATGTACTCGTAATCCCATGGATCCTGGCCCAACACCAGTGGCGCCAGGTACTGATCGATGATGGCCTTGGCGATACGTGGCGCAAGTGCCACGTTGCCCAGGCCAACGAGGCCGTTATCTGTTTCCACTTCCACCACCGTCCATCCATGGAAACGGAACGTGTTCATCGTGTCGTTGCCACACTCGTGCCGGTTGGCTTGGTTGTCGTAGACCAGGTCCATGGCGTTGGAACAGAAGTTGCCTTGTGGCGGTACGGTGGGGCCCTTCCATTCAAATACGCGGGCACGAATTGCTTTGATTTTCATTATTTGGTTTCCTTCGATGAATAAAATAAATGTCTGGTTCGATAGGCTGCGCCCATCCGGGCCGCGATCGCAAAGGCGTTGGCAGTGGCATTGACGTCCGCCTTGCCTTTTCCGGCGATGTCATAAGCAGTGCCGTGCGCCGGGGTCGTAATGGGGACCGGCAAACCTCCCTGCACTGTCACCCCGCGCGAAAATCCCATCAGCTTCAAGGCAATCTGGCCTTGATCGTGATACATCGTTACGATTCCATCGACCTGGCCATCACGCGCCTGCAGAAAGATCGTGTCTGCGGGGAATGGCCCGGTGACGCTAAATCCCTGCGCTTGCAGTTCAGCCACTGCCGGCGCGATGACATCGATTTCCTCACGCCCGCAGGTACCGCCCTCGCCATTGTGCGGATTCAAACCTGCGACAGCTACGCGGGGCTGTGCAACACCGCTGGCTTGCAGTGAGGAGTACAACAGTGCAGCAGCATCTACCACACGTTTTCGTTCGATGTACTTCGGCACGTCTTTCAATGGCACATGCGATGAGATACGCGAGGTCCAGATACCCTCGAGCGTATTGAATTCACAGAAGTAGCTATCGACGCCGAGATATTCGGCAAAATGGTGCAGCTCGTCCTCGTGCCGCAAGCCGCCCTGCTTCATCGCATGCTTGTTCAGCGGCGCAAAGCAGATAGCGTCGATTTCTCCGGCACGGGCAGCATCCATGCAACGGTTCAATACTTGCAGAACCGACCGTCCTCCGGGCGCTGCGGCGACAGCAATCTGTACCTCGGCGGGGTCGACAGTGTGCATCGCGAGGAAAGCCGGCATGTGCGTGTCGCTGCGCTCACGCACTTCCGCGAAGCTCCCAACTTCCTGTGTCGCCACGGTCATACCGGCCTGCTCCTGCCCATGCGCCCACAGCCATGGATCGCCGACGAGCACCACATTCGCAGTCTGCATGGTGCCTGAACGCGCGAGCAGACGTGCAATCAGTTCCGGACCGATACCGCCTGGGTCGCCCAGCGTCACGGCGACGACCGGTTTTTGAGTGATAGTTTGATTCATGATTAGTCTTAGTCCGCCTTGATACCGCGCCGCTTGATCAGCTCGGAATAACGGGCATTCTCCTTGTCGTGGAAGGCAATAAATTCAGTCTGGCTCATGGGGGTGACTTCCGTACCGATTGACTCCAGCCGCTTGCGCGCCTCGGGCTGCGCAAGCAGCTTGGTCACTTCGTCATGTACGCGCTGCTGCACCGCCTTTGGGGTCGCGGCCGGCATATACAGGCCGTACCACGCGCTCATTTCGGCCCCCTTGACACCCGCTTCAGCCATCGTCGGTACATTCGGCAGCTTAGGACTGCGTTGCGCACTCGCCACTGCCAAGGGCCGTACCTTGCCTGTCTGGATATGCGGCAGCACTGAAGCCAGTGTGTCGAAGCTCATTTGCACGGTTCCACCCATGACGTCGATCAGCGCCGGCGCGCTGCCCTTGTATGGTATGTGGACAATCGCGGTCCCGGTCACTTCCTTGAATATTTCGCCGGCGATGTGCTGAGTGCTACCCGAACCGCTAGATGCATTGTTCAAATCATTTGGCTTGCTCTTTGCCAATGCAATCAGATCGCGCACGTCCTTTACTTTCAGATCGTTGTTCACAACAAGCACGTTCGGCACGGAACCGACGAAGGCAACAGGCACCAAGTCTTTTTTGTTGTCGTATGGAAGTCTAAGGATATAAGGCGCAATTGCATGGGCGGTAGATACGCCCATGACCATCGTATGTTCGTCCGTGGACTTGGCGGTAGCATCGACGGCAAGCGTATTCGACGCGCCCGGCTTGTTTTCCACCATTACCGGCACCTTCCATGCGGCGCCAAGCCGCTCGGCGACGATGCGGGCAATCGCGTCAGTGCCGCCGCCCGGACTCGATCCGACGAGGATGCGTACCGGCTTGCTCGGCCACTGCGAGGACTGAGCCCAGGCCAATCCAGGCGCGAGAAGGGCACACGCAATGAAAGCCAATCGATGTCGTTTATTCATTAATGTCTCCATGGTGGTTTAATGATCAGGTCCGGAAAGCAGACCAGTTAGGTCAAATAAAAGGCGGCACCTTGCCGCCAGCAACGAACAAGTTCAGCGCTTCATCTCTTGCACTGTGCTCTTATGCACATGTTGCAGATGGTGGGTCAATGCCTCTTCTGCTAGCTGGGGATTACCTGTCGCAAGCGCTTCCACAATGCGCTCGTGGTCTTGTACGCTTTGTGCGATCGCGCCTTTTCGCTTCAGCGCCTGCCTACGGTAATCAAGCGCATAGTCATACATGTCCGAAACAAAATCGCGCAACAAACTGTTACCGCAGGCTGCATAGATAATCGTATGCAACTCCCGATCCGAAATCTGAAACGTGACCGGATCATTAATCATGAGCTTTTGTTGAGCAACCAGCACGCGCAGACGTTCCAGATCGCTTTTGCTTATTCGTGTCGCCGCAAGCTTCACGACCTGGACCTCGACTTGGATCCGCGCCTCCGCGACCTCATCCACTCCTTTATCCTTCAGCTTTGCGAGCGCCCGAACCGATGACACCAAGGTTTCCTTACCGGGGCCAATGACACGGGTACGCGCTCCTTGCGACACTTCCAGCATGCCGCGCGCATGAAGTTCACCAATCGCACCGCGAACCGTCTCGCGCGAAACTTCCAATGTGCTTGCCAACGCGCGTTCGGAGGGGAGCTCGTCGCCAGGCTGCAGCAAACCGCTCAGAATCATATACGCGAGCTTGTCCGCGAGCTGATGCTTGACAGTGCGTTTGACGATGTCAGTTTCCCCGCCGGGCAAACGAGTCAGAAGTTCCATTTGATTTCCAATCTTCCACTGGTACGGATAGTGTACCAGTGGAAGGCGACCTGTACAAGCTTACTTTGTCCCAATTACTGCACGGCTCGGCATCAGAGCTACATAGTTTTTAGAAACGATGCCGAATACCAGCATTGATTACTTTGTCGGTCGCACCCGGACGCGCGGCCAGGTAACTGACTACACTATCATTGGACGTACGCGAATACGAGGTGTACAGATTTGTTCTCTTTGACAGTGCATAGGTATAAGCAAGATTGATCTGGTCTGCGTCGGCGTCTGCGCGAGCCTTGTCTTCCTTGTGAATATAAGAAACCATGAATGAGTGCGCACCGAATGGCACCGATGCACCGATCATCGCATCACGTGTATCGAGGGTGCCCAGGCCACGATTCACCGCATAGGCAGCATGCAGGCGCGCAACAGTAAAGTTATACACTCCGCCAAGCAGCGTGGTTCTTGCCGAGTCGGTTCCTGTGGGATTTTCGGCTTCATGGAAGGCAAACTGCGCAACCACTGGGCCATTCGTGTAATTCAGCGCCAAGCCGATTTGGCGGCTCGCGGAGCTGTCGCCCGCAACCTCACCCAGACCATAAGCCAGTTCCCCGCTGATTCCCGCCAATTTCGGCAATGTGTAATTCACCGTATTATTCATGCGAACACCGTATGAATTAATAATGCGAGAAATGTCACCGGCGAGGCCGGTTGCCATTGGGTCGATCACGCCGAGGGCATTGTGAATAGGTGTAATTTGACGACCGAATTTCACGGTGCCCACTGCGCTGCCAAGTCCGACCCACGCCTGCCGGCCGAAGAGCAAGCCGCCCTGCGCCGCTGTTCCGGCATCGAGGTTGTGGCCGTTTTCAAGGACGAACAGAGCCGACAGTCCTCCGCCGAGATCTTCTACCCCCCTGAATCCGATTCGGCTTCCGGAATGCATACCGCTGTCCAGACGCCATACAGCGCCCGCCGGCCCACCGTTATCCTGGCGAACGATACCCATGTCGGCAACGCCGTAGATGCTTACCGAGGTTTGCGCGGCTGCCATGCAGGATGTCAACGCGACCGCGGTTGCGATTAATACTTGTTTCTTCTTCAACGCTATCTCCCTTTGAGTTTATTGAAATTACTACGGTGTCGTCGTTTGCCTTTCGGCCTCCGAAAATTGTTGTCCCAAGATGCGACGTCAGGGTCGCAACCCTGGCCTTGCCGATACGGAAAATTATGAGAACTGCTCTGATGACGATGTCGTCGAACCCCGTCGTGCACGATTCAGCATCTTCACCAAAACTGGCCAGAAGGCTGCGAGAAGCGCAGTGGTCGTCAGGGTTCCGACTAATGGATTCGACCAAAAGACCAAGAGGCTTCCTTCGGAAAACAGCATCGACTGTCGGAATGCAGACTCTGCCTTGTCGCCGAGCACCGCAGCCAGCACCAATGGGGCAATTGGATAGTTGAGCTTTTTGAACGCATAGCCAATCGCGCCGAAGCACAACATCAATCCGACATCGAACATGGAACCGTGCACCGAGTAGGCACCTATGCTGCATACCATGACTATCACTGGCGCTATGATTGAAAACGGGATTCTCATGATCGACGCAAATAGCGGCACCGTGGATAGCACGATAAGTAAACTCACGACGTTGCCCACATACATACTCGCGATGAGACTCCAGACAAATTCTTTCTGCTCGACGAATAACATCGGACCAGGTTGCAATCCCCAAATCATCAAACCGCCCAGCATCACTGCAGCTGTCGCTGAGCCGGGGATGCCGAGCGTTAGCATCGGCAATAACGCGCTCGTGCCTGCCGCATGGTCAGCCGTCTCCGGTGCAATGACGCCGTCGACACTGCCTTTGCCAAAACTTTCCTTGTCCTTTGACAGGCGCTTGGCAATGCTATAACTCATGAACGAGGCAGCGGTAGGCCCCCCCGGTGTCACACCCATCCAGCATCCAATAGCGGCGCTGCGCAGTAAGGTTGCCCAGTATCGTGGCAGCGACATCCACGTCCTGAGCACCACACCGAAACTGATTTTTACACGCTCGCCACGAAACACCAGTCCGTCCTCAATAGTGCACAGGATTTCACCGATACCGAATAGCCCGATGACGGCAATCTCAAAGCTGATTCCTTTGAGCAGGTCGGGGAGTCCAAAGGTAAGGCGCAGGCTTCCCGACACCGTATCCATGCCCACCGCCGCCATCGCGAGGCCTAGCATCAGCGCGACCACCGTCTTTAGCGGTGGATTCTTGCTCATGCCAATGAAGCTGCAGAATGCAAGCAGATACACGGCAAAAAACTCGGGCGAACTAAACTTGAGGGCAAATTTGGCGATGTAACTCGACAGGAAAGTAATCAGCAAGACACCAACCAGCGCGCCGAATAACGCGGACGTAAAGGCGGCGGTCAATGCTTCAGCCGCCCTACCCTGCTTCGCTAGTGGATAACCGTCGAACGTCGTCGCTACAGACGACGGTTCGCCAGGAATGTTGAAGATAATTGAAGTGATTGAGCCTCCGAACAACGCACCCCAATACATACAGGTGAGAAGGATGATGGCTGACGTCGGGTTCATGGTGAACGTCAATGGCAACAATAGCGTAACGCCGTTGGGTGCACCGAGCCCTGGAAGGACGCCCACCAGAACACCAAGCAGCACTCCGGCAACCATGATCAACAAGTGGTAAGGCGTCGAAACGACAGCCATACCATGTAGCAGTGCATCGAATTCTTGCATTTATTTTTTCCGGATTGTTCAGATTAATGCGGCTTGGTTAACCGGAAATGCCCATCATGCCAAGTAACAATCCTCTGTTGAGCGGCAGGCCAAACCAGCGTTCGAACAGCAGATAGACGGCGACAGAGACACCGATAGAAATGGCGGCAATGGTGATGGGCGCATAACGCTTGCCATCACGCTCGCGCCACATGAACCATGCAATGAAAATGGAAGACGCGATATAGGTGCCAATCAAATGAATGGCGACGCCATACACACACATCGGGATAAACACCGCAGCCACATGATGAAACTGTCTCTTGTCCAACAGCGTCGCATCAAGCGTCTTCCAACGGGCCAGGGTATGCAGAATTGTGCCGGCACTGGCGAGAACCAAGATAACGCCGATATAGAAAGGAAAATATCCTGCATCGGGGCCGCTTTCCGTCCATCCGATGCCCTGCTCCTGCGCACCGACGATCACGATGCCGCCGATTAACGCAGTAAATAATGCGGTACCCAGTTCGGCCCCACGCATGGTCACGGCCGTTATCCGGTCCTCGCCACTTTCTGAAGTGGTATGTACGTTTGACATCATGTCTCCTCGGGACGCAAATACTGCGCCCCTTACGCTTTATTTAACCAACCAACCCGCGTCGCCAAAGATCTTTAACGCACGTTGTTCATCTGCGGCGATGTAGTTTTTCAGTGCGGTGCTGTCGAGGAAACCCGCTGCAAGTGCGTTGCGTTCTACGTACTCATTGAACTCTGGCGTCTGCGTGATCCGACGCATCAGGTCGGTATAGAATTGAATTTGCGGCTGTGTAACGCCGCCCGGCATGAATACTGTTCGCGGAAAGCGGTATTCGTCGATTGCGACACCTTGTTCTTTGCAGGTTGGAATATCGGACCACGCCATATCGCCAGCAACCTTCGTCGTCAGCGCCATGCGCGACTTACTGAAGACACACAATGGCTTTACCTGTCCCGCCTTCCACTGCGACAGGTTCTCGCTCGGGTTATTCACATTGAAACTGATATGTTTGCCAGCCAGCTGCGTCGCAGCCTCGCTGCCGCTTTTGAACGGGATATAGACAAACTTTGTCCCGTGTACTTTATTGATCAGTAATGTCAGGGTCTGATCGACATCCTTGGACTGGCTGCCACCCATTCTATATTTCGATGGGTCGCTCTTGGCAGTGTCCAGATATTCCTTCGCGGTTTTATAAGGTGCCTCTGCATAAGTCCACAAGATAAAGTCGTCCTGGGCCACTGCGGCCACCGGCGTAAGTTCAGTCCAGTTGTAGCCAAGCTTGGAGACCAACGGAAGCAGGTACGCATTGTTGGTACCGACAATGAGTTTGTGCGCTTCGCCTTTTGCCAACTTGATGTCTAGAAAGCCTTCAGCGCCATTGCCGCCGCCCTTGTTGACGACTACAACCGGAACCGTGGTCATCTTGTACTTTGTGATCACGGCCTGCATCAGGCGCGCCAACTGGTCGGTTCCTCCACCGGGGCCAGCGGCGACAGTGATTTCAAGCGTTTTGGTCGGTTGCCAGGCGTCCTGAGCGATTGCAGCACTATTAATAAGCGCCATACCTGCAATGGCGGTGGCAACAATAGACTTCAAATGGGATGCAAGCATGGAGGTCTCCTGTGGTTTTAATAGGGACAGATTCTGAAGTTGACGGTAATAACTGTCTACTCAATAAATCCGATCACGTGATAACCTATGGTTATTGAATAGGACGACGCCATGATTCCCACTACAAAGAACATTGAAAATCGTTTAAGGGTTAAACAACTCGCGTTGATTGCGTCTCTTGCGCAATTAAAGACCTTGCATAAAGTGGCGGAGGCGATGCACCTGTCCCAGCCAGCCGTGACAAAAATGCTGCATGAGATGGAAGTGACTCTTGGCGTCCCGCTATTTGAGAGAAGTCCGCGCGGGATGGTGCCAACCACTTATGGCGAGTCGGTTATTGAATATGCAATTTCAACGCTCACCAATCTCGACAATTTGCGCAAGCGTCTGATTACGCAGTCAAGCGGAGGGGAAGGCGAAATCTCCGTCGGATCGATTATGGCGCCGTCGGCGGGACTTCTGGCTCACACGGTCGTGGATGTAAAAGCCCGATACCCGCGCCTGAAGATTCGCGTGCAGATTGAGACCAGCGATATCCTTGTAAGCTTGCTTCGGGAAGGGAAAATCGACATCGTCCTTGGACGTCTGGCCGGATCCGAGAGCGACGAGTTCAACTTTGAAGTGCTTGAAGATGAACCCTTGTCCGTCATCTGTAGCACGAACCACCCCTTGCTCGCTTCCCGGCGTTTGACCTTGCGTCATCTTGCAGATTTGCCATGGATCCTGCAGCCGCCCAGTTCTCCTATGCGCCAGGTCCTGGAGCGCGCCTTTCGCGATGAGGGGCTCATGACTCCGCAAAACCTTATTGAAACGGCGTCGATATTAACCACGACCACACTTCTTCAAGAGACCGATATGGTGGCAGTTACGCCAACCACTATTGCAAAGCAATATGCGTCTGCTGGCCTCATCGGTATCTTACCGGTTCGGATCAAGTTTCAACTGGAGCCGTACGGGATCATCACCCGAAAAGATGATTTCCCGACGCCTGCGATCAGCATTTTTCAAACGTCTCTAAGGCAACGGGCGCTGGCGTGAGCAAGTCGTGCGTGACGCGCGTGCGTTCGCGCCACCGGTTGCTGGGAGAAACGACGATGTGGAAGACGCTGGCCCGGCCGGACGTAGCGTAGGCACGCCAAGTCTGGATCGCTTTCTTGACCATATCTCTTGGATTGGCCGTTGGTGAGATGCTCATGGTTGCTTCCTCATTGCCGCTTCCTCAGTGCCATTTCATTAAGCAGCAGCTGATATTTCGCAAAGAAAATGTTGCGAGTGGCACACAAGTGCATTTGCGACATTTACGTCGGGAAATTGCAGTGCTATCTTGATGTCTGCAACCTCACTTTTCTTTCATCGCCATGCTACTTCGAGACCTCGCCGACATCATGTTTCGTGCCACTGCTGCTGCGGTTGCCGTGTCCACTCTTGCCCTGCTGTTTGCAAAGTACGCAGCAACCTGAAGCAAAATGACTTCTCCATGACAGCGCATCGTATTTGCTCGGGCGCTGTCGGACAGCCAAGCGACCCACGAGGCCCTTCTCTCCGGCTGGGGTTTGCAGGCGGCTCTGAGACTGCTGCTGCAGGCAAGGTTTGCACGAAGCCTGCGCCCCCCTGCCTGCCACGACGCAGGCGAGACCCGGTTTGGCACTTTCCTGCCATGCTTCATTCATCCTGCAAGTTTTCTGTTGCTTGTTCATAGCAGCCTCCCCCGCCACATGCGTTTCTGTTTTCGCTATAACTCAATAATCTGACGCCCCGGAGAGTTGTGTAATATCCGATATTCAAACAATAACGAATTGGGAAATGCCATGACTTATCTGCTGCTTATTCTCGAACCGAACGGCCAGCGGGCCAGCCGTACCGAAACCGAGGGCCGCGCGGTGTACGACCGCATGTTGGGCTTTGCGAACGACCTGCAGGCCAAAGGTCTGCTCCTTGGGGCGCAATCCCTGAGTTCACATGCCAACGCATCCCGGGTCCAAGTCCGGGCCGGCCGTTCGTCGGTGCTCGACGGCCCGTTTGCGGAGGCGAAGGAAATGGTGGGCGGGTTTTTCCTCGTCGACTGCAAGACACGGGAAGAAGCCGTGGCACTGGCCGCTCAATGCCCGGCGGCGGAATGGTGCACGGTGGAAGTGCGCAGTCTAGCTCCTTGTTACGAGACTTAAAAATTTTTTAAATTTTTTTCGTCCGCTTGTCGATTTCGGATCGGTTTGTTCGTCGTGTGTATGAAAACCCGGAAAGGCAAGGCATGTCGCCTTGCAAGCGCGGTTTTCACTCTACTCGCAAGGAGAACGAACATGCGTTTCATGATTATCGTCAAGGCATCGAAACAGTCCGAAGCCGGCGAAATGCCGGAAGAAAAAATGCTGGCCGCGATGGCCGACTATCACGAGCAACTGGCGAAGGCAGGCGTGCTGCTGGATGGATCCGGATTGCAACCGAGCTCCAAAGGCTGGCGCATCCGTTATTCGGCAGGCCGGCGCACCGTGATCGACGGCCCATTTGCAGAAACCAAGGAGTTGATCGCCGGTTATACGATTATCCAGGTGCGCTCACGCGACGAAGCGCTGGAATGGACGCGTCGTTTCCCCGCACCGCATGGCGGCGATGTCGATGCCGAAATCGAGGTCAGGCAGATGTTCGAGCTGGAAGACTTTACGCAAGGCGAAGCCATCGAGCAGTTCCGCGCCATTGGCATCGGCGAACAGCCTGGCCGGTAATGCAGCCGCATATCAGGAGAAAACCATGATCAAACTCATTGCCCTAAGTGCCATCGCAGTCGTTGCCGGTGTGACGGTCGTGCTGATCGCCGCCGCGACCCGTCCCGATATCTTCCGCGTCGAACGTTCTACCAGTATCCACGCTCCCGCCGAACGCATTCTTCCCTTGCTGACCGACCTGCGCCGGTTCAACAGCTGGAGCCCATACGCCAAGAAAGATCCGTCCATGAAAGGTGAATATCGTGGACCGGCCAGCGGCGCGGGCGCGGCTTACCATTTCGAAGGTAACAAGGACGTCGGCAAGGGCAGCATAGAAATCGTCGACGCGTCCGCCGCGGACAAGCTGACCATGAAGCTCGACATGATAGAGCCGTTCGAAGGCCACAATATCGTGGAATTCCGCCTGGCGCCGCAGGAAGATGGAACAAGGGTGACGTGGTCCATGCATGGCCCCAGCCCGCTGATCGCCCGAGTGGTCGGTCTGTTCATGAACATGGACAGCATGATAGGACGCGATTTCGAGACCGGTCTTGGCAATCTCAAAGCCATGGCCGAACGCACCTGAACCGGCCGCAGCGGCAATCGTGCAGCATACGACTGAAATCAATCAGACAATTCATCAGATAACACCACGAGGAAAATCATGAACAAGCAAATCTATGTCAATCTGCCCGTCAAGAACCTGGAGCGTTCCAGGGAGTTCTTTTCCAGCCTGGGCTATAGCTTCAACGCCCAGTTCAGCAATGAACAAGGTGCATGCATGGTCGTATCCGACCATATCTACGTCATGCTGCTGGTCGAAAGTTATTTTCAGACCTTTACCAAGAAGCCGGTCGCGGACTCTACGAAAGTGACCGAAGTCCTGACCTGTCTGTCATGCGACAGCCGCGCCGAGGTCGACGAACTGGTGGCCAAGGCATTGGCGGCTGGCGGCAAGGCACCGAACGCGCCACAGGATCACGGCTTCATGTACGCACATGGCTTTGAAGACCTGGATGGCCATATATGGGAACT
This sequence comes from Noviherbaspirillum saxi, assembly GCF_003591035.1. Classification (NCBI taxonomy): domain Bacteria; kingdom Pseudomonadati; phylum Pseudomonadota; class Betaproteobacteria; order Burkholderiales; family Oxalobacteraceae; genus Noviherbaspirillum; species Noviherbaspirillum saxi. Next base: position 1,168,360 of record NZ_QYUO01000002.1, on the reverse strand, counting down.
GGTCTATATGACTGAAGCCGCCGCCGGAAACAGCTGATGCACTCGGCCACCCACCAGGCGATCTCGGCCGTATGGCGCATCGAGTCGGCCAAGATCGTGGCCGGCGTCGCACGCATGGTGCGTGATATCGGCCTGGCCGAGGAACTTGCGCAGGATGCCTTGGTGTCCGCGCTGGAACACTGGCCGCTCGACGGTGTTCCGGACAACCCGGGAGCATGGCTGATGGCAACCGCGAAGAATCGGGCGCTTGACCGCCTCCGACGCGACAAGCTGTTGCAGGAAAAACTGGAACAGATAGGACTGGATCTGGAAGCGCAGGAAGCCCTGATCGTGCCGGATTTTGTCGATGCGCTCGATGCCGCCCGGGAGGACAAGATAGGCGACGATCTGCTGCGGCTGATCTTCACCGCTTGCCATCCGGTCCTTTCGGCCGAGGCGCGGGTGGCCTTGACCCTGAAACTGCTGGCTGGCCTGACCACGCATGAAATTGCCCGGGCTTTTCTTTCGAGCGAGCCGACGATTGCCCAGCGTATCGTGCGCGCCAAGCGGACGCTGAACGAAGCACGGGTTCCGTTCGAAGTGCCGCACGGCGAATTGCTGACTGAGCGCCTGTCGGCAGTGCTTGAGGTGGTGTACCTGATTTTCAATGAGGGCTACACGGCGACGGCCGGCGATGACTGGATGCGGCCGTCATTGATCGATGAAGCGCTGCGTCTGGGCCGCATGCTGGCCGAGTTGGCACCGAAGGAGTCCGAGGTGCACGGCCTGGTCGGCTTGATGGAGTTGCAGGCATCGCGCGCCAAGGCAAGGCTGGATGCTGCAGGCCGCCCGGTGCTGCTGCTGGACCAGGACCGTTCCCGCTGGGACCACCTGCTGATCCGGCGTGGACTGCTTGCATTGCAGCGTGCTGAAGCACTCGACGGTGCCTTCGGTCCTTATGCGTTGCAGGCGGCGATCGCAGCCTGCCATGCTCGCGCCCAGGCCGCCGGCGAAACGGATTGGGCCCGTATTGCCGCGTTGTATGCCACGCTTGGGCAAGTGTCGCCCTCGCCCGTCATCGAATTGAACCGTGCGGTTGCCGTGAGCATGGCCATGGGACCTGCCGCCGGACTGGAAATTGTCGACGCGCTGGCCAAGGACCGCGCCTTGCGGGATTATCAGTGGTTGCCCAGCGTGCGCGGTGACCTGCTTGCCAAACTGGGACGTAATGCCGAAGCGCGCCAGGAATTTGAACGAGCTGCCGGTCTGGCGAAGAATACGCAGGAGCGCGACCTTTTGCTGGAACGTGCGGCCAGGTTATACCAATCCTGATCCATAACGTAACAAATGAAATCGATGGATTTTTTCGTCTGGCAAGGCGCAGGAGGAGTCAATAGCGGTGCTATTGACGACGAATGCAACGCAGGCAAGCGGCTCGGCGCCCCCGGAAAAAGACGCGATGTCATGTCACGTTAGGGGTTAGGATTGGTGTTACACACCGGGACGAAATAACCCAAGTCTCAAAGTGCGAAGTTCGCAACAACTGCCAAAGACATGGGCATTTGCGTATAGGGAGCGTTATTTGCGCAGTTCAGCTGCCTCGAGCAGCACACGCTGCATTTTCAATAACGCGTCCTGCGATGCACGTTTCCCGCTCAGGGAAAAGTCGGATTTGAATTCACTGAATTCGGCGTTACCTTCACCAGAAACACTCTTGGTAAGCACCGGATTGCCGAGAGCATCAGTGATCTGACATGTAAGGTCGACATTAAATTTCGTGGGTGGCCAGGTAAATGGGCTCGGCGATGACGAGTTCGTCACAATTTCCGGCGTAATGATATAGCTTACGTTGTTGCGGCTAATTGCCTCGGCATCTTTGGCCGTCTTTAATTTGGTGACACTGCCAAATACATTGGTCAGCATTTTGTAGAAAGCCGTTTCCATATCGCGGTACGGTTGATAACTTACCTTATCACCGCCGCCACCAGGAGTCGTCACTTCCTTGGTGCGAACGTCTTCACTAATGTAATAAGCGACGTTCTTGACGACAGGTGCCTTTGCGCCATCGCGCTCGATTTTTGCGATGTCCGGGCCAATAGCGATTGGATGGGCGCACCCGGTAATGGCGATTGCGGTCAATACGGAGACAATATACTTCGTAATTTGCATGGTCGATCCTGAATAGTGAAAAAATGAGAGGCGTTACTTGATTGAGTTGATGAAAGCCCGGTCCGAGTAAAGCAGGCCGAGCAATTTTTGTACTGCGATAGGGTATTCCTGCGCTGCCCGAGGAATTGCGACCGCTCCGGCAAATGCGGACGGGAATTCATGGCGGACCGACTTGATCTGTTCGTACCGCAGCACACCGCCTGTCTTGACGATAAAGCGTGCTTCGATAGAGGCAGTGCCCATTCCCGCGGCGGGAATGTTGATGTCGTTTTTCAGTACGGCCCCGGAAATCTCGACACCGGAATTTGGTGACAACTTTTCGGCCAACGAGAGCTCCTGCTTGATCGCTTCAGCCACGTAGTTCCCGTATGAATTCTGATAGGGCGATGCAAGCGACGAGCCCCTGAGAGAAATCGGGTTGGCGTTATCTTTATCCGCGTTTGATTCAAACACACCTACTTTTGCCGCATACGCGCCCGCATCCCTCAAATTCTGTACGTTATCGAGCGACGCCGTATATTGAGGCGCCATCATGGAACAGCCCGCCGAAAAAATGGATACCGCAAATAGCAGCATGATGGTCTGTAACCGATGTATCAAGAGTCTCTCCTATGATGTCGATGCAATCTGAAAACCGAAGCGGTTCGGGGGGAAATACTGCAAGTCAATTGTGGCCCCAGAACCTACCATGAAGTTCTTTTCTTGACTTCCCATATATTAGGTAGACCTTACTCGGGAAGCATCGATCTCTATCCCAGCCAGCATTTGATCGAAAGCCGGATTCGACGACGTGAACGAGCCTTCGAGATACAAATCAGTGAGGCCATGCCGACGTACGGGCGGGCTTCCGCGAAAGTTCTGAAATTGCCGAAAAGCGTCAACAATAAAGCGACTATAAGGCGCATCTCTGCTTCATCACGGCAGGATCGAATAGGCTTCGTAGCCGCAGGAGATTCGGTCATGGCATGCGGGGCAAAATTTACGGAATCGCATGCTGAGCGCGCGTGGTTCCATCGCTGAGGTGGCGACCCGCTTTAGGGTAAGCAACTCGTACGTGGCAAGGGCACGCTCGCGGCGCCGCCGCCTCGGGAATGATACGCCGGATGTCCAGCACAACCATGTGCCGTTGAAACTGAATGGGCTGGAAGAAGTGCTGGCGCGTACGTACAAGCCATCGACGATCAAACGCTGGAACAATTGTGCCAATGGCTGCAAGCCGAGCATGGCGTTCAGGTGAGCATGGCTACCTTGTGGAAGACTCTGGCCCGGCTCGGGCTGAGCCTTTAAAAAACGCTTCATGCCACCGAACAGGAGCGCCCGGACGTAGCGCAGGCGCGTGGTGCATGGGCGGCTGAGCAGGGCCGTTTTGACGGGCGCCAGCTGGTATTTCGGGATGAGACCTGGGCCAGCACCAACATGCCCCCGACATGGGGACGCTCTCTAAAAGGAACTCGCTGCCTCGGACTCGCGCCTCATGGCCACTGGCATACGACGACCTATGTGTGCGCCCTGCGTACCTGCGGCCTGGCGGCGCCTTGCGTGTTCGATGGCCCGATCAATAGCAATGCCTTTTGCACGTGCGTACAACAGGTACTGGTCCTTGTGCTGCGACCGGGCGATATCGTGGTGATGGACAATCTCGGCTCGCACAAGGTTGCCGGCATAGCTGCTGCTATTGAGGCCGCGGGTGAACAAGTGCGTTATCTGCCGCCTTGCAGCCCCGATTACAATCCCATCGAACAAGTCACACTGCTCAGAAAAAGCGCTGCTCGACGATGGATGCCCTTTGGTCTGTCTTCGGCTATCTGCTCGATCAATTCAATGCCGCCAAATGTGAACGATACATTTGTCATTCTGGCTATGGCAAGTCAGGCTCAAAGCGCCCTAGATCCGACGCGTCCGCGGTTTCGGAATTAGACAAACGCGACGGATAAGAAGCACGGCATATTTTCGGATCTCGCAGCGTTTCGCCGATGGGCATGCAGGTTCATGCGGGTCCGGCGATGAATGCGGTTACACAGAGCGAAGCGGGGAAGCCTACCAGTCTCGCGCGACCACAGCACCGAGGGGACATGCGTCCTCCTTCCCCCATAGGCCGGAACACATGCGCAGGCGGCAAAGCTGGCCCTCGAAGAAACCGATCGCGTCGCATTTTTTCAGCAAGGAGTCGGTTGACTCGCCGGAAGTCCGCAATACGATATCGCGGTTGAATTCCACCGATGGACTTTTCACCATGGCATGTGTGGCTGCGCGCATCCGGCCTTGCGCCTCTCCTCTGTAACCCACGTCGCGGCCAGCCGCGTTCTCGCGTCCAACATGAGAGAGCAGCGCCGCGATCAAGTCGACATCCCTGTCCGCAGACTTTCCACTAGGGCGTGCCGCCGGCTGCCGTATCGACTTTGCCGGAACTGTGACCCTGGCGGTCTTGGCCTGTGCGGCAGGCTTGAGCGTCTTACTGGATTTAACGGATGCATCATGCTGACTGGGCTTGATGGATGGGTGCTGCTCATGCCCAGCCATGGCGGACCCGAGTGCGCTTTCGATAATTTTGGCCGTCCCGTCGTTTTCCGCTTCACTTGATATCGGATATTCGGTATCCGAGGGCGATATTGGTACCGACGCCTCGTTGGCCCCAGCGGCTGTTCTTTCCTGCGCATGATCCTGTGGCATCGCATCAGGAGGACCCTCTTGCTGTCTGACAGGCGAGTCTTTGGTAGTACCGGCGATCTGCTGGATAAACGCAAGTAAGCGATTTCTTTCGGTAGACGAAAAGCCGGGCTGCTTGCTCACGAACAGGAATAGCGTTATTCCAAGCAGCACCACTATGCACAGAATGGCGAGCCAACTTGCGAGACGTGTCCTTTTTGACGGTGCTTCAAGCGCATCAAGAATGCTGATGACCTCGGACGTATGGCTAAGCACGCTGGGATCGTATAGCGACGGCCGTCTGGAATGGTCCGCCGTCATGGAAGTGCTGCCGCCGAGAGTCGTCATGATTTTCCTTCTTGCAAAAGTACGGCTTTTCTCAAGTCCATGCAATTAACATACGAAATTAACAATATAATAATACTTATGTTGTCTTTATTGCATTTATTTTGTGAACTCTTTCTGGCTGTTTGTCTTATTGGCGCTAATTTATTTACCGATCGTCTGCATTGCCGGATGGTATGTCCTGCCGCTGGAACCACGGATGCGCGCACGTAGACGCGTACGGCAGGCGTCCGCTGCAACGATAGAAGAACTGAGCACCTTAGCTACGCCATGTAGCAGGATATTCGCCATCTTTATCCTTAATGCGCGAGCAAGTCTGAAGGCCGTTTCAGCAAAGAGAAAAAGCTTCGCCCTCATTGCACTACTCATTGTCCTACCCGTCCTTTTGATAAGCTTGGTATCGAGCGGACCTACACTCGACGGCTACGACGACTTGCCGGCAGCAGCTGATCCGGTCATCCTTTCCTTACTGAATGGAGAGCAGCTTGTACCACCACCGGCGCTGCCGCCGGAAGTCTTTATGACCCGTGAAGTTGCGGCAGAACGAATCGAACTGGCCTCGGCCAGTCGTGAATGGGCTCTACTGGACGCCGATTTCCGGCAACGTTTGCTTGCCGTCTATCGCATGATGGAGCGGCATGGCTATCAGATGGCCCTGGTCGAAGGATATCGAAGTCCGATGCGTCAGGAAGCGCTTGCAAGCATCGGCCAACACGTAACAAATGCCAGGGCATTCCAGAGCTATCACCAATTCGGCCTGGCGGCAGACAATGGTTTTTATCGGGACGGTCGCCTTGTGATTTCTGAAAAAGATAGCTGGGCGATGGCAGGCTACCGGTTGTACGGACAATACGCAGAGTCTGTCGGGCTGACATGGGGCGGTCGCTGGCAAATGCGTGATTTCGGCCATGTCGAACTGCGTCGCCAGATAAGCACGTCTGCGCAACGCAAATAAGTTATACCGAATAAGTTATATCGAATGCCGCCGGCCGCAACGAAGTTGCCGCCTCGCCGCATGACTTCCTGATTGTTCTTTACCCATCTCTACTATAACCATGGAAAAGTTGCCATATCGACACGCATTGTTATATTATTAACTACATTGCCTTTTTAATAATTTTTATACCTGCTTCGGTCGCGCTTACCCCAATCTTCATCCGCACCGCAGCCTGTCGACTCCACCACTATTTCGTTAAATTGGTGCGACCTGTATCGCATCGTAGGCAGCGCTCTGTTCCGCCTGCTGCCGCATATCCGACTGTTTTCATGACCAGAATTTTTAGATTTCTGAAAGACCCGCGCACCGTATCCGTATGCGGTCTACTGCTGCTTGTCGCCGCGACCTGGCTTGCCGGCGAAGTATTTGAGATACGTGAAATCTGGATTGCAGCAGCGAGCGCCGGCTGGATAGTGCTATGGCTCGTGTACCGGCTGGTGCGCTGGACCATGTCGCGCAACGCATCCATCGCGATGGATACGGTGTTCCATGAGCAGGCGGCCGAGGCGGTCCGGCATGCGCCTACTCACCAAAAGGGCGACGTCGAACTGCTGCGTCAACGCATGCTTGACGCGGTCCATACCATCAAGACATCCAAGCTCGGCCAGACTACGGGGCGCGCCGCACTGTATGAAATGCCGTGGTATATCGTGATCGGCAATCCGGCTGCCGGAAAAAGTACAGCCATCGTCAATTCAGGGTTGAACTTTCCGTTTTCCGAAAAAACCGGGCATGCGATACAAGGCATCGGCGGCACGCGCAATTGCGACTGGTTCTTTACCACGGAAGGTATTCTGCTCGATACCGCCGGACGCTATGCGATACAGGAAGAAGACCGCAGCGAATGGTTCGGGTTCCTAGGCCTACTCAAGAAGTACCGTCCCAAGGCCCCGATCAATGGCATCCTCATTGTCGCCAGTATCGCGGAGCTTGCTGCCAATCGTCCTGACGCAACCATTACGCTTGCCAAACAACTGCGGCAGAGGGTGCAGGAATTGACCGAACAGCTTGAACTGTTTGCCCCGGTGTACGTGGTATTTACAAAAGTGGATCTGGTCGCCGGCTTCGCCGATTTCTTTGAAGATTCAGACGAGGAAGAACGCAGCCGAGTCTGGGGCGCCACGCTTCCCTATGACACTGCCGGCTTGTCCAACGCGACAGTCTTGTTCGACCAGCACTTCGATCAGCTGGCCGAAGGCCTCGGCGAACTGGCGAAGGCGAAAATGGCCTTGCATCACGGGCAGCCGCCCAGTCCGGGGACGCTCACCTTCCCGCTGGAATTTCAAGGCGTTCGCCAGCACTTGAAAACCTTTGTCGCAACACTCTTCGAAGACAATCCCTTCCAGTTCAAACCGGTGTTCCGTGGCTTCTACTTCACCAGCGCTATTCAAGAAGGAGTAGGAACGCCTACCGCCAGCCAACGTTTAAGCCGGCAATTCGGTTTGTCAGTCGGGCGGCGACTCGCGGCGAATATCAGTTCCGGTGCCGGGTTCTTTTTAAAAAACCTGTTTTCCTCGGTGATTTTTGCTGACAGAAACCTGGTCCGCCAATACGCGAGTCGGCGCAAGATACTGCTACGTCAAGCGGCATCGTTTGGTGGCGCGCTCGCGCTAGGCCTGCTGATCGCTGCATGGGGCTGGTCGTTCACCGCGAACCGGCAATTTTTGTCCAACATCCAGGCCGATCTAGACAAGGCGGCAAAAATCCAGGAAACCAAAATCGACCTTGCGTCACGACTGGAAGCGCTGGAATTGCTGCAAGACCGACTGGAACAGTTGGAGCGCTATCGCAGCCGCCGACCGATCTCGCTGAGCTTCGGTCTCTATCAGGGCGAACGCTTCGAACACAAGCTGCGGTCAGAATATTTCAGGGGTTTGCAGCAGGTTATGCTTGCACCGGTCACCGCCGGCCTGGAATCCTTTCTGTCCGAAGTCGTCGCGGGCAGTATTGGGTCCAACACCGGTGCCATGCCCGCCGTTGCCAATCCCGCCGCAGGACACGCCGTCAGCGCAGCGTCCATCGAGGCTGGGAGCGGTAAAGGTTTCTCTCCGTACAAGGACGTATCGCCATCGAATCCGGAGGATGCCTATAACGCATTAAAGGCTTACCTGATGCTAGCCAATCGTGACCGGATCGAAAGCGCTCATCTCGGTGACCAGATCACGCGATTCTGGCGTAACTGGCTTGACGCGAACCGCGGCAATGTGTCACGCGATCAAATCATCCGCAGTGCAGAAAAACTGCTCAGCTTCTATTTGTCCCAGGCTGCCGCACCCGATTTTCCGCTAATCGACAACAAGCTTGCGCTGGTCGACCAAAGCCGCGATATGCTGCGCTCACTCGTCAAGGGAACGCCGGCGCGTATGCGCGTCTACGGCGAAATCAAGATGCGTGCGGCGACACGTTTTTCCGCCGTGACCATGGCAGCGATTGTCGGCGACGATCACAAAGATCTGCTGACGGGCAGCCACGCGATCTCTGGCGCATTCACCCGCGATGCCTGGGAACAGTATGTCAGGGAAGCCATCAGAGACGCGTCGACGAAGGAACTGCGCAGCGAGGACTGGGTATTGAAAACAGCCGCAAGGGATGATCTCTCACTGGAAGGAAGCCCAGAGCAAATCCAGCGCGAACTGACACGCATGTACAAGGCAGAATACGTCGTCGAATGGAATAAATTCATTCAAACGGTGGCGATCTCCGACTTCACTTCATTTGAACGTGCGGTACAACACATGAACCGCCTCGGCGACCCCGTGGTATCGCCATTGAACACCTTGCTGCAGACTCTGCACAAGCAGACTTCATGGGATAACCCTTCTATTGTCAATCAGGGCTTGCAGACCGCAAAGCACGGCATCGGAGTATGGTTTCGCACGACTATCCTGCGGCAGGCGCCGACCCAGATCAATATCAAGCCGGATCCTGCTGTGGCAAAAAACCCCGAGCCGCAATCCGGCGCAATCGGAAAGGAATTTGCCGCTATTGCCCGGCTTATGAGTGTGCGCAACGATAACGGCGACGCGTCCCTGATGAGTGGATATCTGGCGCAACTTTCCAGGCTCCGGACCCGTTTTAATCAAATCCGGAATTCCGGCGATGTCGGTCCGGCAAGCAAACAGTTCATGCAGGCAACACTGGAGGGCGGCGGATCCGAACTTGCGGACGCGTTGAAGTATGTCGACGAAAGCATGTTGACCGGCATGACAGACGCTGAACGCAGGATTATCCGGCCAATGCTGGTACGTCCGCTGATGCAGGCGTTCGCAGTTATCGTCGCTCCGACAGAACTCGAATTGAATCACACGTGGACTGCTCAGGTTTACGGTCCGTTCAATCGATCGCTAGGAACAAAGTATCCCTTTTCGCCCGATTCGCGCCTAGAAGCCACAGCCGGCGAAATTGCCCAGACCTTTGGCCCGGACGGTTCGATCGCGAAGTTTGTACAAGCCGCCATGGGGCCGTTGGTTGTGCGTCGAGGCGATACGATTACCGCCCGCACCTGGGCCAATATGGGCATTCGGTTCAATCCCGCCTTCACCGTTAACGTGGCACGATACATCGCCGGACCAGGCATCAATCCGGCAGGCGAAAGCACCGGCGCCGGCAGCGCGACCACATATTTCCAGCTTCAGCCGATACCCGCTCCGGCATACACCGAATTCACGGTAGAAATCGATGGTCAGGCGATGCGCTATCGCAATGGCCCGCAAGAATGGTTCAATTTCGCTTGGCCTTCGCCGCTGGGACAGCCAGGCGCTCGCATCACCGCAGTGACTGGAGATGGCCGGTCCGTGGATATTGCAAATTTCCCCGGTCAGTTCGGTTTGGAAAAATTGATTAACGCCGCAGAACGCCGCAAACTCGACAATGGCGCATTCGCAATGACTTGGGCTTCCGGCAGCCATGCCGTGAGCCTCAATTTCAAACTAATCAGCGATACCCGGACTACGCAGGCCGGCAACAACGCGCAGTCAGGCAACGGCCTGCATGGGCTGAAGCTTCCGGCCACGGTCGCTGGCGGCGATACCCAGCCCAATGCGTCGCCGCTGTAAAGGGAGCCGATCATGAAGATTTGTCATCGGTCCTATCTGCACAATATCAGTCGATTTTACTTTGGCAAAATCAAATCCCGTGGCGACTTCGTCAAGAGTACTGCGGGCAGCCAAGTCATCGCGTTGATTGACCGTTGGGTTGCGCAAGGAATGGAGGCATTGATCGAATCGCCGTGCTGGAAAATCAGTTATGACCAGGCTGGTCCTACCGACTTCCTTTTCATGGGAGCAGACAGAAAACATGCGATTCATGGGACTATCGTTCCGGGTTGCGATGCTTCCGCGCGTCGTTTTCCATTTGTCGCAGCAACCACTTTTGCGATCAATGAACCTCTTTCGCTGCTGAAATTTGGGCCGGTATACTTCTACCGGCATGCGACCCGGCGCAAAATGCAGGCAGCGTGTGCAGTGACTTCCGCCGATGCGCATGACGCACTTGCGTGCCTGACCGAGAACGATCCGGCTCTCAAGCTTGATGCGGATGAGGCTAAAGAAAGGTGTCGGAAATTTATTGCGGCGACCACCATCGGCGGACTCGCGGCACTGCTCGGCCTGCAAGACGCCGACGCAAGCGTACGACAAATGGTGCTGGCACTGCGTTACCTGTTGCGCCCCTTGCCTATTGCATCAGCACTAAGGCCACATAAAGCGATCGCTTTCCCGTTGCCCAAAGACCACGCCAACCTTCCCTTTGTCGAGTCTTTCTGGCTAAGCTTGATTTCGGTGTATGTATCCAATACAAAGCTGGAAATAAGCGTCTTCTCGACTGCATTTCAAGGCAAGCCGAAACTCATCGTCGGATTTAACGGTGTCACTTCTTTGTCATTTCGAGCCCTTTTCGAGGAACAGGCGGCCCGTGATTTTTTGATCGATCTTGGCAACTCGCACTGGGTGGAACAGGATGGTCATCACGACAGCGCCAGCATGAAACTAAGCAATTATTTGACACACGGTACGCTTTCGCTCCAACAACTGCTGATTACATTCGGCGAAGTCGCCCGAACCTAAGACCACTTCGGCGCGTCGCATCATCTCTTACTTCCTATGAACCATCCGATACATATCGTTTTCAGGCTGGCTGCCAGTTTGCTATTCACTACCGCAGCCGCGCCGGTTGCCGGGCAATCGAATTCCGGCGCATCCATGTTTGCCCCCGACCAGTCCATCACGAAAGTTGTGGTGTCTGGCGCAGTACCCGATGAAGCAAGCAAATCAGCGATCCTGACGAAATTGCATCAGGTGTATGGCACCACGAACGTCATCGACCAGATCGACGTTGGCGGAGTCGTTGCACCGCCGAACTGGTCCGCCAATGTGTCCGGTGTGCTTACACCGCAAATCCGCTCGATTCGCAAGGGACAGCTTGCTATCAATGGCACAAATATTGCGCTCGCCGGCGAAGTATCGGATGAACGAACACGTCAATCCATCGCCACAAATTTTGCAAGCATTCTGCCGAATACCTATATCGTAAAGGATGGCTTGCGCGTGTCTGTAGCGAGCCAGACCTTAATCGATAAGGTGCTTGCGAATCGCGTGATCGAGTTCGAACATGCAAGCGCCTTGCTTGCCAACTCAGGAAAGGAGATTCTTGACGAACTCGCGGAAGCGCTGAAAACCGTCGCGGCCAAACGGATAGATGTCATCGGACACACCGACAGCATCGGCTTGCCTGCCCGCAATCTCGCCCTATCGCGTGCACGGGCTGACTCGGTAAAAATCTACCTGGTCGCAAAAGGATTGCCGGCGGCATCCATCCATGTCAGTGGATTGGGAGCGGACCAACCGCTGATGTCAAACGCGACGGAGGAAGGACGACGACGGAATCGGCGCATCGAGTTTCGTATAGGTCAGTAGGCAGGATGGATTCAGCCTGAGCGGCTCGCCGACGCCATCCAGATCGAAACTGCTCCGAACCGGCGACCTCTGCCCTGTTCTCGTACCCTACAGCAAGACATTTTTTTAAACTCATATCGAAATGACGATGGCGAGGCACCCCGGCGAAGACAGTCCAGACGTACCGCAAGGACGCCTAAGCGGCCTCGCGCAACGCAGCAAGCGGCATTTTGATATGCGCTCTTTAAAGTGGGTTTGGGTCGCAATACTGCCTTGTTTCCGCATGAAGAGATGCGGAACATAAGGCATCCAGCGTGCAAGGAAGTCAGATATGCATGGCGTTTCAAAAACGTAGACGTTTGGTCGCCTTATCTTGTCGGTTTTCTATTGCCGTTTGTCGTCGGCCGACCATCCCAACATTTCTTCCAGCTGACCGAGCGTTCCCTGATCCTTGACGACGCTTTGTAACCAGACATGAAGCGGCATCTCGCCCCACTGCACAGCCTTGTCCGCCAGATAGGCGACCGGGCTATGAGGCTCGGTACGTCGAAAGAATGCAGCGACCTGCTTCAAAGTGCCCAATGCCTGAGCCCGTGTCTTCATCTCGCCTTCAATCGCAATCTCTGCAATCACCGAATAATCAACTGCAGGTGCGGACTTCGACGCTTCGACCGGATCGGCGCAAGCACGAAGACCGCGATCCTCGGCAATAACCAACAACTGATGATGGACCGCATTAACAGTTGATGAAAGCGGAGCGAACGAAGGGCAACCACCTCCAAATTCGGATTCAAGCTCCTCAGCCAGTTTTGCAAGCAACGCTTCCGCCCGCTCGGCATGTATAAGCGATTGCAGATAAAAATTCTTGTCAGTTTCTGCAATCAAGGCAGCGATCTTGTCGATCGTAAGCTTGGCGCCGATCGCTGCGTCACGTTCCGGGTCTTTTTGAAGTTGTGCCTGCAGGCTTCGAGCAGCTTCGAAATCAGGCAGGGTGAAATTTCCACTTGACGATTTCGATAAAGGTACGAATCGCACCACTTGCGACAGGCGTTGCACGAACCAGGCAAGCGTGCCCAGCCGCTGTTCATCGTCGCCGTCCTCGGTATGCGGATAAAGCCGATTGCCAAAAGTGCGGACCAAGCCGGAGAATACCTCGATTCCATGGACCAGCCCTGCCAGTCCATCGAGCTTGACAAGTGCTTCAGTCAGCCAGGCTGCCAGACGCAAATCCTTGCTGCGAGTAGCAAGCAGTTCGGCGCAAGACTTCTCAACTACATTCCAGTCCGCCTGCTTCAGGGCAGCCGTCCACTCGCCGTAGTCGGCGGTCTGATCATCCTCGCGTCGCGCTTCCTGAATACGATCGAACTCGGGAGAGAACGACAAGTCTTCACCACATGGATGTTCGTTACTGATGGGATGATAAATCGCATCCTTACGTGCTTCAATTTCACGCATGGCATTATCCTGCCTTGTAACTGAATTTGCCCGATTTCGACATGCTGACGCGAATCGACCTGGCGCTTTTACCTTCTGCAATTCGTGACAATACAATCTCGGCCAATTCCGGCAGCACGGTCCCATTCAATACATGGTCGATATTGCGGGCTCCCGAATCGGCTTCGACACAACGATCCAGAATGGCATTGACCGCGTCCTCGGCGTAGGTAAACGATATACGATGGTTGTGCGCAAGACGCTCTGCGATCTGATCGAGCTTCATGCGAATGATTTGAACGAGCACGGAATCCGGCAGCGGATAATAGGGAATGATCTTCGTGCGTCCCAGGAAAGCAGGCTTGAATACCTTATACAGCGATGGCTGCACCAACTGCTCAAGCATGGCCGGAGCGGGACGTTCATCATCATTCTTGTTAAGACAGGCTTGCATGATCGCCTGCGTCGCCACATTGGACGTCAGGATAATGACCGTGTTGCGGAAATCGACTTCACGTCCTTCGGCGTCATCCAGCACGCCTTTGTCGAAGACCTGGAAGAACAGCTCAAGAACATCGGGATGCGCTTTCTCGATTTCATCGAGCAACACGACGCAATACGGCTTGCGACGCACGGCTTCGGTCAGCACGCCGCCTTCCCCATACCCGACATAGCCGGGCGGCGATCCCTTGAGACCGGAAACGCTGTGGGCTTCCTGATACTCGGACATGTTGATGGTCAACAGGTTGCGCTGGCCGCCATACAAGGCTTCGGCAAGTGCGAACGCCGTTTCGGTTTTCCCGACACCCGACGGCCCGACAAAGAGAAACACACCCTTGGGTTTGTTGGGATCTTCAATATTGGCGCGCGCCGTGCGCATGCGTTGTGAGACCTGTTGCAAAGCATGTGATTGGCCGATCACCCGCTGTTCGAGCAAGGCTTGCAGCTTGAGTACTGCCTCTATCTCGTTGCGGAACATTCTCCCAAGGGGAATACCGGTCCATGACGAAATGACGCTGGCCACTGCCTGCCCATCGACACAGGCGGGAATCAAAGGATCATTCCCTTGCAGCAGCGCGAGTTCCTTTTGCGTTCTGAGAAATTCCTTGAGCGCGGCGTCATTCTCGTTTATGCCATCCCTTCGGGCGACGCGGCCACCGCATGGAGCGGCCTGTATTTCCGCAGTGACGGAGAGTACCCTCTCCTGCGGCTCAGCTTGTTCCAGCACGCTGCGCAATGCATTCGCCTTTTCCACCAGTTTTCGTTCGATCTCCCATCGGGTCTCCAGAGAGACGAGTTTGCCACGATTTGTTTCGTACTGCGCCTGCAGCTCGGCCAGGCGCGCTTCATGAGCGGCCCCGGTCGTCAGCTCCCGTTCCAGCCCGACGATTTCCTGCGTCAAGGCAAGACCAGTATTACGCGCGTCCTCAATGGCCGCCGGCGTGGCGGCTTGAGCCAAGGCGAGCTTGGCGCAAGCGGTATCAAGCACGCTGATCGCTTTGTCCGGCAACTGACGTTCCGAGATGTAGCGGGATGACAAGCGAACCGCGTCAGCGATGGCTTCGTCGAGCACCCGCACATTAAAATGCTTTTCCATTTTTACGGCCAATCCACGCAGCATCATGCAAGCGATTTGCTCGGAAGGCTCTTCCACCTTGACGACCTGGAAACGGCGGGCAAGCGCAGCATCTTTTTCAAAGTATTTCTTGTATTCGCTCCAGGTTGTCGCCGCAATGGTGCGCAGCTCCCCCCGTGCCAGCGCTGGCTTGAGCAAGTTCGCCGCATCGTTTTGACCAGCCTGACCGCCGGCACCGACTATCGTATGCGCTTCGTCAATGAACAAGATGATGGGATGCGGACTTTGCTTCACCTCCTGAATGACAGTCCGCAACCGGTTCTCGAATTCTCCCTTCACGCTGGCCCCCGCCTGCAACAGGCCTATATCGAGCATATGGAGTTCGACGCCTTTGAGCGGCTCCGGTACATCGCCATCGGCAAGCCGCTGTGCGAATCCTTCGACTACCGCTGTTTTTCCCACGCCGGCTTCCCCGGTAAGAATCGGATTGTTTTGCCGACGCCGCATCAGGATGTCGACAACGAGGCGGATCTGCGCATCGCGTCCGATCACCGGATCGATCTTCCCTTCCCGCGCGCGCCTCGTCAGGTTATCGGTAAACTGGTCCAGTGCGGGTGTAGAAGTAGCGACGATGGCATTCTCGCCATGCGACCTGGACGTAGCCGCGGGTCGCATGGTGTCGATTGCGGTCTGCGGCGCGGCTTGGATTGATTCCGGATAAGCAGCACAGATATCATCGAACTTGTGCTTCAGATCATCAATTCGATAATCTTGAAACAGCGGCGACATGCGTGGCGCAAGCTGAGCCAATGTGGGTTCGGTCAACAGGGCAATCAGCAAATGGCCGCTGCGAATGCTGCCGGCATTGCTTTCAAGCGAGGCAAGCAGCCAGGCATGTTCAAGCAAGAGCGGCAATTGCGCCGAAAACACTGGAGTACGCGTATTGCCGGTCTTTAAGCGCGCCACTTCACTCAGAAGACCGCGTTCAAGTAATTCCGGATCGACACCGTCATGCAAGGACAGCAAAAACAAATCGCTTTGACGATCGCCCAGCAAAGCCAGGAATAGATGTTCGAGCTCCACTTCATAGTGGCCGCGAGACACGCAAAGACTGATCGCCTGTTCAGCGGCCTTCTTGCAGTGGCCATTCAGTTTTCCAATAAGGACTTTCAAATTTGTGGGCATGGGATAAAAGCAGCAATAACTGATTGGATTGATTGAAAATGGAGTTCACGTGCCAGAAGCGATACGGTAGGCGGCATCGTTTGCATGTGCGGCTTGGGCATGAGTCCGCACCCAACTGTCCCAGCCGAGACGGCCGAAAAGACTTTCGCTCAAGCGCATGGGGATGACATCGTCTGTATGCAGCACCAGTCGTACTTCACAGTCGTATGTCATACCGAGCGTCAGACGTAACATCTGGCGAAGCCTTTGACTGCCTGCTGTTCCAGGAAGCAGATCGTCAAACCGGCTGCGACGCATTGGTCCAAGTACGATGCGTACTGTCGCATCACGGACCCACGTCCGGGAGCCGCAAAAAGTCGTTTCGCCGAGACAGGTATTGGCGACGCCGAGGCACGATCGTTCACGTAGGGGAAGCGTCAGCCATTGACCGACGAACTGCTCTATCCGGGCTTGGACGCCAAAGTAATCGGAGATTATCCTGACGCAGCGTTGAGGAGAACGCGGTTGTTCCCTGAGCGCTGCGGCGTAGTAGGCAAAGATCTCTTCCGATAGATCCGCACGGTCCGGCGACTTGCTATATCCGGTTTGACGAATTCCCGCCAGATTCAGTACGAGCGGCAGGAAATGGTTCTTCCTGTCTGTTTCATACCGCAAATGAAGCCGATACTTCAGCCAAGCCTGATAAAACAATGCCACCGCGCGACTGTTGAAAATATCAAGAAACGACCGCGTAGCGGTATCTCGGTGATACAGCTCGCGTTCGGCCAGATGTTGCGTATAGTGCCTCGGCAATACACCCTGCGGCCCTGTCAACCCCATGATTGCCGGAGTTATCGTTACTTGCCGGAAGCTGGATGCGGCATGGTTCGTATCGCTCCCGATGGCTGACAAGGCCGCAGCCTGCCCTTCATCGATATTCCATTCGCATTCGAGCGCCTCGATTTCGCTCGGAGGAAAGGCAAGCGATATCGAATTGCGAAACCGAATGACCTGCCCGAGCACGTCGCTACCTGTCGCAGCATGGTATTTGACGTGATAAGCAAGCAGCAAGCGCACCGCCTGAAAAAACTCGAACCGGTAGGGTTCGGCAATCAGTTGATCAATCAGGCGAGGATGGAGGCGCCGTTTCGTGGCAGACATTGCACGAGTTCCTTTCCTGTTTGTCTGGATATCACGGTAAGCCGGGTAAAGCTGTTGGTATGTACATACAGCGCGAAAAACTGCTCAAGTACCCGAGAAAAGCTGAACAATCCAATCCCTGCGTAATGGGTTTCATCCACCGTCAGCCGGATGTCGACGCCTTTAACGAATACCGGGAATGGCTTGCCTGGCATGCGTGCCACGCCGCTTTGGTGTTCGACGCGGTGGATACCCTGTATTTGTCTGGCTCCGGCAGGAGCGCCTGCGATGTCATATAAGGACAAAATTTCCTTCAGCACGTCGGCACCGCTTCCGGCGAGAGAGAAATGGTTGAGCGCAAGATGCGAAACCAGGCGCCATTGCGCACCGCGGCCTCGGGGGAAACGATGAGTGGACGTAGGTTTCCTCAGCATGTGAACAAGATATGCCGAAGAACCGCCTTCTACGAACAAGTCGCCATCACGTAATCCGAATGGAAGTTGCGAGGGAAGATCCCGATTTGTGCAAACGAGATTCAGGCTGATGGTGTTCGTTTCGGCACGGTCCGGCGCGAGCATGGAATCGACGAGGGATAAGGAAACGTTGAAATCCGCATCCATATCACTGTACTCGGCATGCCAGTAGCGCACCGGACGCTCGTCCGGATCGACATGACGCGTGGAATAGAAAGGACGATACTCATCGATCTCTTCTCCGTTCGTATCCTGACGAACCTTGAAAACGCGGTCAATGGCATATACTTCATACGCCCTTGGCTGCCGGTTATCAACGACGATAGGGTACACACTTACCGTCTCCGTCATCCGAATCGGTTCCGCATGGCGCCGGAACAGATTGACAACCGGCGTGCAATGGAGCACAAAGTTTTCTTTGCTGACACGCTCCAAAAGATGGTGGTCATTGGTCCCACCAACCTGTACCGGCAGTCCAAAACGCAGGTCGATCCGGGATGCCATCGCTGGTATTAGATCCCACACGCCGCTCAGATCAAGATCGAAGAAATTGAACTTCTCAGGGAAGGCAAAGTATTCGAGCAGCAGTTGGTGCGCCGGATGGCAGCGTGCGTCGTCGTCAAGCAAGCTGTCATCTTCATCAAAGCCTACAGCGGTGATTGCTTCAGCAAACATTTCCACCTTGGTGGTGGAAACGTCATTGGAAATCCAGATTCCTGATACGCGACTCAGTATGGCTTCCCGTAACGCGGCCGCTATGCTGGGTTCGCCATTCAGAAAAAAGCGTAGCTTTGTTGGCCGGGAAGATCCTGTTCCCGCGTCGGCTTGCGGCATGGTCAGGCATATGCGGATTGTGGTAGCAGCACTCGCGATCAATGCGGAGCTGAGACCGCTTGTATCAAACGCATTTTCAAAACTTGCAGATTGAACGCGAAGCGCGCTGACTTCTACTTCATATGCGGTACGAAAATGGCACGGCACGCCGCGAACCGGCCGCGTATTCAAGCTGGTGTGTCGAGGAACCGAGAAATTTCCTACCGATTCCGCTGCTGCCGGCAATGGTTCGAAACAGGCGATTGATACCGATGGAAACGGGCGCAGATATTGCGGATAGATTACCTGCAGCAGGGAGTTGGTGAATTCTGGATAGTCATCATCCAGCTTCTTGTGAATGCGGCCGGCCAGGAAGGCAAAGGATTCGATGAGCCTTTCAATATTCGGGTCATCGCACGTTTCCCCTGAAAGCAGCAGGCGACCGGCAACCTTCGGGTAGCGTTTGGCAAAGTCGTGCGACAAGCGACGCAAATGCGTCAATTCTCGCTCGTAATAGGGAAGCAGACTTTCCATATGCATTCTCAGGTATTGCTATATCGTGCCCTGCCAACCGAATAGCGCAGAGTCGACGGCTGTAACATTGCATCGAAATACACCGGCTCGCTGGTGGGGCGCACCAGCAGCAGAGCATGAATGGCAAATTTGAGTTTATTGACTTCATGCGCGTCCAGCTCAAGCACGACTGAAACTTGCTTTAGCCGAGGTTCATGAATGGCTATCGTGTTTTCCAGAGAATGACAAATATGATTGCGATCACCGGGGTTGGCCAGACTTAAGCCGACAAAGTCGCTCATCCCGTAGCTGCACATTGAACGCAGGGTTTCCGGATAACGTCTAAACTTGTCTCGTGCGAGTGCGGAGCGACAGTTGAGCAATGCTTCAAGATCTCTTGCCACACTCTCTTTCAGTTCTTCGGCGCTGATCAAGCTCAATGGATCGCGGTCAATCGCATCGCGTGGTGCATGATCGGCAAGCCGATCAAATAGCGTCGGCGAATATTTTGCTTTGGCAGATGATTCCAGAGGCATATGAAATGCTGATTCGGCTTTCGTACAATTAAAGAGAAACTCGTTCCGCATGGAGGTAAGTACATGGAATTCCGTGCACTTTATCGTCGCTTATATGCGATAACTCATTTTTGAGGTTCTTTGCGGAACGCAGCTGTGTCCCGCAAAGAACCGCAGTCAAGCTGGCTTAAATCGCTTCCGTTGCCTTGTTCTTGGCGAGACTCCACATCTGCGGATTGCTGCCCCCTTTTTTGCCGTCAATTCCTTGTACGGTATAAGTCCACTTCACTGACGCATACTTCAGCGCCACGCTTTCCATCGGCAAACCTTCCTCATGCACCGATGGAGTAACAGAGGAGACAATGACCTGATTCAGAACGATCTCGAGATACTTGACCTTTTCCTTGCCGTTTGCACGCATGAACTCAATTGTTACCTTGCTGAACGTGTCACCCTGGCTGCAGGCAAGCCATAACGATGGGCTGGTCGAGTCAATGTCTTTAACAAAAACCATGTCGCCATGTTCGCATCGCTCAGCAGTATGGCCACCCGAGGTACTTGCGGTGGCTGATTTTGGCTGACGAATTAAATGGGTCCAGGAATGCGCTTCCAACCATTTCGGATGGCCTTCGTCGCGTGACTCGCCTTCGATTTTGGTGTCACCGCCCTCAAATTTCAGGTAAATATCTTTCATTCTTTAAAACTCCTAAAAAATACGCACGCACGCGTGCTATCAAGACTTACAACCGCCGCAGATATTGCTAAGCTTTCGCCGACTGCGGCAACTCGGCTACCAGACGCAAAGAGACGCTGAGCTCGTCGAGCTGAAAATGCGGCCTCAGGAACGTGACCGCGCGATATACGCCGGGCCGTCCGGGCACTTCGTCGACAGTCACGGAGGCTTCACGCAATGGATACTGGGCTTTCACTTCCTGAGATGCGGAATCGTCCATCACCACATACTGGGCCAGCCAGTTATTCAGGAATTGCTCGACGCTGGATGCGGCAGCGAAACTGCCTATCTTGTCGCGCATCATCGACTTCAGGTAATGCGCAATACGGCAAGATGCGAAAATGTACTGGAGCTGCGCCGACAGGACTGCATTGGCATTTGCGGCATCCGTGTTGTACTTTTTCGGCTTCTGTGCGGACTGTGCGCCAAAGAACGCGGCGTAATCGGTGTTCTTGCAATGAACCAGCGGGATGAATCCAAGATCACTCAGTTCTTTTTCGCGACGGTCGGTAATTGCAATTTCGGTCGGACACTTCAGCGCAACTTCACCGTCATCGGTTTTGAACGTATGTGTCGGCAAGTCTTCGACCAGACCACCGCCTTCCACTCCGCGAATTGCTGCACACCAGCCGAAGTGTTCGAACGC
Source organism: Noviherbaspirillum saxi (assembly GCF_003591035.1). Taxonomy (NCBI): domain Bacteria; kingdom Pseudomonadati; phylum Pseudomonadota; class Betaproteobacteria; order Burkholderiales; family Oxalobacteraceae; genus Noviherbaspirillum; species Noviherbaspirillum saxi. The sequence continues at coordinate 1,147,326 of NZ_QYUO01000002.1, read as the reverse complement.
ATTGGTCAGTCGAGCCGCAAAGGAATAGGCAGTATTGATCCATAAATATTTGCTGTGATCTGTACCATCGACATCTTCAATGAAGTTGAAACCTTCAACCACCGTGCCTTCCCTTGGGTGATATGGCATGCGTCCAAGAAAACGGGGAATAGTCAGGCCTACATAACGCGAGTCCTCCGACTCCCGGAACGACTTCCATTTGACGTATTCGAGCGTATCGAAGGCTTTCGCCATATCGCGCGGTTTGCCGAGGTCAGCAAAGGACTCCAGCCCGAGAAGCTCGGGTGCGGCGGCCGAGATGAAAGGCGCGTGTGCTGCCGCTGCGACGTGTGACATCTGCTCGACGAAATACATGTCTTCCGGCTGACGCGTAACGTCATAGTCGCCAATCAGGGCACCGAATGGAGCGCCGCCGAAAGTCCCGAATTCTTCTTCGTATACCTTTTTGAACAGCGTGCTCTGGTCGAAGTCGATCGCATTGCTAAAGTCGCGAATCAGGTCACGTTTCGTTGCATTCAGCAATTTGATCTTCATCATTTCGCTGGTGGACGTATGCTTGCAAAGATAATGCAAGCCGCGCCAGGTGCTTTCCATTTGCTGAAATTCAGGGGCGTGCAAAATTTGACTGAGTTGTTCGGAGATCAGCGCATCAATTTCAGCAACACGCGCATCCAGTGTTGCGGACAGATTGCTGGACATGACAACGGTTCCATCGAGCACCTGATTGACCAGTTCTCCAATCAAGTCCTTTGCACGGCTGCGTTCGCTGTCAGACCGGGCAACCCGGCTCTGGCTGACCACCTGCTCCAGCAGACTAGCGCCCTCGGAAACGGCGTATTCGGCCGATGAGCCTGCATATGTTTCAGCGTGTGTTTGCATTTCAGTCCCCTTTTTTCGTTTCTTGACCTAGGCGTCGCAGGCTTTCGGTGTTGGCAAGGACTTCGCTTAATATGTCTTCCAATTTGTCATTTCCGGCCATCTTGTTTCTCAAGTCAGAGAGCTTGCTGCGGGCTTCAACCAGTTTGCGAAGTGGTTCCACCTGCTGCGCTACGGTTTCAGGGCGAAAATCGTCAATGGACTGAAACTTCAGGTCCACGGCAAATTCGCCACCGCTTACGTTCAATGTGTTTTTTACGCGGAAAGCGGAGCGTGGTTCCATGGCTTTCATCACGTCGTCAAAGTTGACCATGTCCACATTGACAAACTTGCGCTCTTTCAGCTTCGGCAATGTGTTTTCCGATTTCCCCGAGAAATCTCCCATCACGCCGACCACAAAAGGGATCTCCTTTTTTTCGATCGCATCGCCGATTTCAACGTCATAAGTAAGCTGCACTCGCGGGGGGCGCACGCGTTGCAGTTTTTTTTGAATGCTCTCTTTTTTCGACATCTTGGTTTCCTTGGTTTGCTGGCACGGGCTCTCACCAGAGCTCAATGGGACGTGCTGTATGGCGGCTTATTTCAATGCTTTGAACGGATCGGCGGCAGGTGAGCGCATGGCTGCACCGGCACTGACCGGATTTGATGGAGCACGCACGGCAATCCGCGGCTTGTTACGAAGCACGGGGGTAGCGGGCTTGATTTCTGCCGTTTGAGCGGGAACCAAGACTTTTTCTCCAAGCACACCTCGCAAGGAATTGGTAAGGCTTTCAGCATCGGCCCGCACACCGGTACTAATCGTACTTGTCGGCCGCAGGCCTGAGACGGCGTTGGCGGCGACACGCAAGCCCGCCACCACGAGGAGGCTTTTCGCGTCCTGATTCGCGGGATCACGCTGCAGCACCTCATTCGCGGCAAGGATGGACGAAGGATAGTTACCTGCTTCGAACCAGACCGTGGCAATTTTCAGCCACGGCACAATGCTGGTTGGATGACTCTGTGCCGCGTCATTCAACAAGGCAAGTGCCTGTTCGCGACGACCCTTGGCCAATTCCGATTCGACGTCTGAAAAAAGAGTATCCAGGTTGGCCGCTTTATTCGTCCCTGCGGACGGCGGAACTGCACAGCCTCCGAGCACTGCAGCGCCAAGCACGAAGCTTGCGAGATAAACGTTGCGACGTTTGAAAAATGTGAAGACAGAGAAGACTTGCATGAAACGATTTCCAATAGGTGGTTCCGTATTTACGGACAGTGTTTTCATCTTTAAGTAGTTAATAAAAACCATCCAAAACATCTGGAATTTAATTAACATATTGATAACAGTTCATATATACTAGCGCAAACATTGAAATAAAGACAATTGTTTTTTTGATATTTATTTAATCGCTTTCAGGTGTGCCGTGTTAGCTAAAAGGTGTTTCATGTGGTGGATCGAACGGCAGCAGCCGCAGCAGCAAGAAAAACTCTTCAACCTTTGTCCGCGCGCGAAATTCATCAAACGCTGCCTGCCGTGGACCAGTTGCTTGCTTCTGCTGGCTTGCGGCACAACGCAACAATCAGCGGGCAGTGCCACCGATAACGTGCTTTCAATTATTGGGTTAAAGCGGTTTGGAACAGACGCACCGCCGAGTTCGAGGAAGGTAAGGCTACGTATTGAAGGAGCGCATGGGATGAATTCGGGTGGCGCGGGACAGGGTGTGCCGACGGTATTGCGCCTTTACAAGTTGCGTACCCAGACCAGCTTCTTATCCGCTCCACAGCAAACCTTCGGCCATCCGGAAAAAGAAAGAATTGCCCTTGGACCCGATCTTGCAGAAGTGCGTGAATTCATACTCATCCCCGGGCAGTCCCTGCACGTGAACGAGGCATTACCGGACGATGCGCATCATGTCGGCGTGGTAGCCCTGTTCCGCCGTCCTTCCGGTCAACGCTGGCGTATGGCGTTTACCGCGCGGGACATAGAAGAGTCCGGCCTCATTCTGGGCGTACATGCATGCGCATTGACTTCAACCGGAGCGATCCCGATCGGGATGGTTCGCGGTGACGCGCTACTGCTTTCCGCTGCTCCATGCATTCAATAATTTCCAACAAGCGCTAATCCCACGAGTCCATACAATGAGTCGTATTTCCAAAATACTTTGGGGCGAAGGTTTGTTTCTTCGTCCACAGCACTTCCAGCGGCAAGACCTGTATCATGAGGCGCGTCTTGTACGCTTGGGACGCGTCGCACACCCCTATCTTTGGGGAATTCGCGAACTCCGATTCGACCGCGATGCCCTTGTGGCGGGCGTTCTGCGCGTAATCTCGATCAGCGGGATTCTGCCGGACGGTGATTTCATCAATGCCCCTGAAGACGATCCTTTGCCGCCGCCGGTCAATCTCTCGACACTCGAAGACATCGGCGACGGACTGACGTTTTACCTTGGCCTGCCCTATCTGCGCGACTATGGGCCAAACTTTACCGAGCAGAACGATGGTGGCGGAGGACAGGTGCTGCGTTATTTTCAGGCAGATGAGCCAGCCCCAGACCTCTACACGCACGCGATCGAAGCTGGTCTGACCACGCTGAAGAAATCGCTGCGTCTGCTTTCCGAGCACGATAATCGCGAACAGTACGTCACAATGCCGATCGTCAAAGTCCGCATGAATAGCAGCGGCGGTGTTGAAACGGATGATGCGTTTGTTCCGCCCGCCCTTACCGTTGCGTCCTCTCCGCTGCTATACAGGACGCTGCGGCACCTGTTGGAAATTTTCCAAGCCAAGGCACAGGCGCTCTATGGTTATCACCGGGAGCCATCGCAAAATGTTGTCGAGTTCCGTTCTGGCGATATTGCATCGTTCTGGATGCTTCATACGATCAATTCAGGAAGCGCATCCCTGCAACATTTTCTCCAGCATGCCGAACTTCATCCGGAGAGACTGTTTCAGGAGATGCTGCGCATTGCAGGTCAGTTACTGACATTTTCGAAAGTCCATAATCTGGTCGGGCTGCCAATGTATCAGCATGCCGATCCGGGTCCATGCTTTCAGCGCTTGGAGCAAATCATTCGCGAGCTGCTGGAGACCGTCATATCCTCGCGCTACTTTTTGGTGCCTCTCACTGAAGTCAAGCCGACGTTTTACCTGGGTCGGGTCGATTCCGCAAAGCTTACCAGCAAGGCTGCATACTATCTTTCGGTATCCGCGGACATGCCACCTGCCGAGCTGGTCGACGCAATCCCGCAACGCGTGAAGATCGGCGCCGCGGACGACGTGGAAAAGATGGTTTCATCGGCGATGCCCGGGGTTCGGCTCATGGCCGCGCCGCAGGTGCCGGCATCAATCCCGGTGCGACCCGGCTGCTACTACTTTTCAATCGAGCCTCATGGACCGCTGTACGACCGCATGATTGCATCGAGTGCAATCATGATCTACGCCCCTGCGGTCTTCGGGAGCCTCAAACTCGAACTTTTTGCCGTTATCCAATGACACTAGACACCCTTCCCCATGCAACGCCTTTTCCAGTGCCGCCACCGGGATATACCTATCCCCTGGCATCGCGTACCGAAGCATCGCAAGGCACACTCACCTTGCCGGATCTTTTGCATGACGGGTTTTATCTGATCCTGCTATTGAAGAACAAGTATGTCCCAACGGATGCCCTGCATTTCGCCACGCAAGTCCAACAGTTGCTCGATGCATTTGAACGCAATGCACGTCGCCTCGACATTTCTGCGGACGATGTGTACGCGGCAAAGTACGCATTTTGTGCAGCAGTCGATGAAGCCGTTCTTGCCTCGGATATGTCCATACGCGACACCTGGGAACGCGCTCCGTTGCAATTGACCCTGTTCGGTGACCAGTTGGCCGGCGAACACTTCTTCAATGAGCTGGAAGAAGTTCGCCGGCGCGGCACTGCAAGTGTGCAAACGCTGGAAGTGTTTCATATGTGCCTGCTGACCGGATTTCAGGGCAAGTACATGTTGGAAAGCAAGGAAAAACTGAACTACCTGATTGCGACACTGGATAAGGAAATCGCGCACCTGAAAGGCCGGCGCGCTCCATTTGCACCACACTGGAAGGCTCCCGACAACATTGTTCATATGGTCAAGGCAGAACTGCCGATGTGGGTGATCGCGGCAGCATTCACCTTTCTTGGCATCGCGGTATACGCAGCATTGAGCTGGAACCTGTCGGCGCAGGTCAACGACACGCTCAACATCTATTTCGACGTGATCAAGTTAACGCCCAAGGTAGCCAATATTACGATCAGTTTGCCTTGACGGACAATGCAAACCAGTTCATGACCGCAAACGGTGCGTGGTGTCTCCGCAGGCGATGAAGACCATCCTGCAACGCCAGCACCGGCTGCACGTGATATCAAGGTATTTGCCGCAGCAAGCCAAGCGCAACAGTCCGGTAGTGCGATTCGGTAAAAGACGAACCACCTTGCCGTGCCTTACCGTCGCCTGACAGCCTGCTAAAGCTTTCCGGCCTTCTTCAACCGGTAGGTCAAGCCTTCGGCAATATCTTTGAACTCGTTTTTTTCCGCGAAATCGATCGCCGTCATGCCGGCGTCATTTTTCAAGCTTGCGTCGGCACCTTCATCGAGAAGAAGTTTGACGGTCATGATATGACCGCCGCGGGCAGCCATCATGATCGGTGTAGTCTTGTTCGGCGAGTCGGCATCGATGTAGGCAGATTTTTCAAGCAATAGCTGAACGATATCGTTGTTGCCGATCGATGCGGCGTAATGCAGCGGCGTCCAGCCTGGTTTGTTGACTTCCGCGCCTTTGGCAATCAAGGCCTTCACCGCTTGCAGATTGCCCTGGTAGCTGGCGAACATGAGGGCGGTGTTGCCGTTGAAGGCCTGTACTTCCAGATCGATGGCCGGCGCATTCAGCAACAGTTCAAACACACCCATGGACTTCTCGCGCAGAGCGAGCATCAGGCCGGTCTCGCCGCGCTCCGCCTCGATCAGATTGGGGTCCAGGCCACGCGCCAGCAGCGACTTGACGACTGCCACATGATCTATCTTGACTGCGCGAAAAAAATCATCATAGGCACCCGCAGACGCGTGTCGACCGGAGAGTGCCATCAAGGGAAATGCCACCAGCGCGCCAAGGCACTTCCTGCGAGAGGTATTCAATTTCGGTATTGACATGGCTATTCTTTATCGATCAGGTTCAGGTTCCCGGACATTCAGCGCGCGATCTCGAACAGCTTGAAGAAATTGTCGGTCGTTTGCCATGCGACCTGATCGAGCGGAACATCCTTCAGCTTTGCGAGAAATTCGGCCACATGGCATACAAACCCGGGTTCGTTCATCTTGCCGCGATGCGGAACCGGCGCAAGGTAAGGCGAATCCGTTTCGATCAGCATGCGTTCCAGCGGAACTGCGCGCGCAACTGCCTGCAAATCTCTTGCACTCTTGAACGTGACGATGCCCGAGAACGAAATGTAAAACCCCATTTCGATAGCAGCCTCTGCCACTTCCAGCGATTCGGTAAAACAGTGCATGACGCCGGCTGCGCCTCCAGCATCAGTGCCCGCGCCTTCTTCGCGCATGATGCGTATCGTGTCTTCGGAGGCGGCGCGCGTGTGGATGATGAGCGGCTTGCCGGTCGCACGCGATGCGCGGATATGTGTCCTGAACCGCTCGCGTTGCCATTCCAGATCACCTTCGAGACGGTAATAATCCAGGCCCGTCTCTCCGATCGCGACAATCTTGGGATGATCGGACAAACGGACCAGATCGTCGACGGAGGGCTCCGGTGTTTCTTCGTAATCCGGATGCACGCCGACGGAAGCATAGACATGGGAATGTTGTTCAGCCAGTGCAAGCACTTGCGGAAAATCAGGCAAATCCACCGACACGCACAAGGCATGCGTTACGCGATTTTCGGACATTTTGCCGAAAATTTCGGGTAGCCTCGAGGCAAGCTCGGGGAAGTTGATATGGCAATGGGAATCGATATACATGATGACGCGTATTTTACGCTGTCATGCATGACACGATGCAGAACGCGAATGGCTTAGCGGCGATACCTATAGGAGGCTTTGGCGGCTGCGGCGAATATCGGGATGTGGATACTGTTGTTACAAGGTATGGGTCGCGCGGGATGAGCGCAGCGCGGCGCCGAGCAACTCTTCAATCCGTTGCTTGACCCGCTGGCCGCTCTCATCGGGGGAAAAATGTACGCCGATACCCTGCGCCTTGTTATTGTTGGCGCCGGCCGGCGTCACCCATGCCACCTTGCCGGCGATCGGATATTTTGTCGGATCGTCAAGCAGGGTAAGAATCAGATAGATATCGTCGCCGAGTTTGTAAGGCTTGTTGGTCGGAACGAAAATGCCGCCGTTTTGCAGGAAAGGCATATATGCCGCATACAGCGCCGCCTTTTCCTTGATCGGCAGGGAGAGAACTGAAGGACGCGCCACGCCCGCACCATTGGCACCAGACGCTTGCGGGGTCACAGGGTTGTCGGCCATGTTTGTCTATAGAGTCGGCAAAAATCAGGAAGAAAAAAGCGACGCGTAATCAAGCAGCATGTCTTCGATGAACAACCTGGCCGACAGCGGATGCTCAGCCACCGCGCGACGCTCCTTAAGCGCTTTCAGCCCGCGCAACAACTCGCTCACATCCGCCTGCTGCGCCAGTGCCGCAAGCTCCTTCCGGTAACGCGGATAATACCGGATTCTGCCTGAAAGCTTGAAGGAAAACACGTCGTACAGCCAGCGCTGCAACCATGCAACAAGGTCGACAACTGGTGTTTTTTGCAACTTTTCAGCGGTCTTGAGTGCTGCCTCGCTGCCCGGACGGGCCAATGCACGAAGAAATTCGTCCATCAGCTCGCGCGTGTCGGTCTGGGCAAGCGCCTGCGCAGCCAATGGTGCCCCGCCCTGCTCGGCCAGCCAGGCGTCGGCATCCTTTACGCCCTGCTGCTGCAACCATGCCAGCGCTTCATCACCATTCGGCATCGTCATTGCAAACTTGCGGCAACGCGACAGAATCGTCGGCAGCAGCCGCTCTATGTTGTTGGATACCAGCAAAAACATCGTTGCCGGCGGCGGTTCTTCCAGAGTTTTCAACAGCGCATTGGCGGCCGCGGTATTCAAGGCTTCGGCCGGATACAGCACGACGATGCGCATTCCCTGTCGATGGGTCGACACATTCATGAAATCCGACAAAGCGCGGATCTGGTCAATCTTGATTTCCTTGGACGGCGCCTTGGTCGACTTGGATTTCTTGCCCTCGCTCGCCTCGGATTCATCGCCTTCGGCAGTGCCGTCCTCCTCCAATACCTCGGGTCGAACGCGACGGTAGTCAGGGTGGTTGTACTGGGAGAACCAGCCGCAGGAATCGCATTGTCCGCACGGATGTCCATGCGCTTGCGGCATCTGGCACAGCAGCGACTGCGCAAAATGTTCGGCAAACACGGTCTTGCCTATGCCTTGCGCGCCGTGGAACAAGATCGCGTGAGGCAGGCGTTCGCGCAACTGCTGCAACTGCTGCCAGGCGGCTTCTTGCCAGGGAAACAAGGGCGATGTCATTGCACAGGCCTTTCCACTTCAAGCGCTGAAAACGATATCGCGCAATTCCTGCCGGGTCATGTCGATCGGCCGGCTGGAATCGATAACGCGAAATCTCTCTGGAAACTGCGCGGCGCGGCGCAGATAGGCGTCGCGCGTGGCGGCAAAGAACTCCGCTTTTTCCTGCTCGAACTTGTCCAGTTCGCGGGTCGCGTCAAGCCGCGCACGCGCCACGTCGAGTGGTACGTCGAACAGGAAAGTCAGGTCAGGCTGCAGGGTCGGATGGACCCACTGTTCCAGCGCTTCCAGCTTGGCGAACGGGAGCTTGCGCCCGCCGCCCTGATAAGCGAAGGTGGCATCGGTGAAACGATCCGAAATCACCCAGTCGCCGCGCGCAAGCGCCGGTTCGATTATCTGGGCAAGATGTTCGCGGCGTGCGGCAAACATCAGCAGCGCCTCGGTTTCCAGATGCATCTTTTCGTGCAGCAACATCTCGCGCAGCTTTTCGCCAAGCGGAGTTCCGCCCGGCTCGCGCGTCATCACGACAGACTTGCCGCGTTCTCTCAACAAGTCTGCGACAAAGGCCAGATGCGTCGACTTGCCGGCGCCATCGATTCCTTCAAAAGTAATAAATTTGCCAAGTGTCATGAAGCAATATAGGAGTGATTGTTGCACCCGGCATTATCGCTGGTATTTGTTGACTGCGCGGTTATGGTCGGCAAGGTTATTGGAAAATTCGCTGGTGCCATTGCCACGCGCAACGAAATATAGCGCATCCGAACTGGCGGGATTCAGCGCCGCTTCTATCGATTCTGCTCCAGGCAGGGCGATTGGCGTTGGCGGCAAGCCGGCCCGGGTATAGGTGTTGTAAGGCGTGTCGGTTTCCAGGTCGCGCTTGCGGATGTTGCCCTGAAACTTGTCACCCATGCCATAGATGACGGTCGGGTCGGTCTGCAGCAGCATGCCCTTCCTGAGCCGGTTGACGAAGACCGCGGCAATCATGTTGCGCTCGGACCGCTGGCCGGTTTCCTTTTCGACGATCGACGCCATCACCAGCGCTTCGTAAGGCGATTTGTACGGCAAGGACGGATTGCGGCGCGCCCAGGCTTCGTTCAGGCGCTTCTGCATCAGCGTATGTGCTTGTTTGTAAATCAACAGGTCGCTTGATCCCTTCGCAAACCGATAGGTATCCGGGAAAAACAGGCCTTCGGGATGGGCGTAAGGCAGGGACAGCTTTTCCAGCAATTCCCTGTCTGACATGCCGGTTGTATCGTGCTTCACCGCCGGATGCGCGGCAATCGCTTGCCGCATCTGGCGAAACGACCATCCCTCGATGACGGCCAGACCTTCCTGAGCAAATTCGCCGCGTACCAACTGGTCGATCAAACCGAGCGGCGTCGTGCCGGGTTTGAGTTCATAATTGCCGGCCTTGAGCCGCGCCGCCTTTCCCGATGCGCGCGCAAGAAACTCCACCACCCAGGGATTGACCGGAACCCCGGCCTCCGCGATCTGGCGGGTACTGCTGCGGACGCTGCTGCCCGCCTTGACCGCAAATTCGATCGGCTTGGCGTCTTTGCCTGTGATCGGCTGGTTGGCGAGAAAGGTGATGCCGGCACCGCCCATGGCGCACAGCAGGACGATGCTGAAAATTAATTTTTTAATCAAAACGTAACCTTGAATCGATTGCTGGAATCTGGCTGACACCGTGTGGCTGGATCAGGAAGCCTCGATCGCATCAGACGCGATTATCGAGACCTCACTATAATCAAGCCAAGATGATAATTGAATAATTCTTAGCGTATGACAATGATGACTACTCCATGGTTGCAATTCCTTGCCGATAGCGGCGTGCGCATTGATGCGGACGGCATAACGGATTTCGACGGCCCCGCTCCCGCGGGACTGCTACCGCGCGGCTATGTGGCGCCGCTGACCGACCTTGGCCTGATCGCCCTCACCGGTGAAGACGGCCCTGGTTTCCTGCATAGCCAGCTGACCAACGATGTGGAACACCTTACCCCATCTGAGGCAAGACTTGCCGGCTACTGCACGCCGAAAGGCCGTCTGCTGGCTTCGCTCCTGATGTGGAAAACGGAGCAGACCATCTTCCTGCAATTGCCGCGCCCGTTGCAGGCAAGCGTGCAAAAGCGGCTGCAAATGTTCATATTGCGTTCAAAGGCCAAGCTGAATGATGTGAGCGACCAGCATGCGATGCTTGGACTGGGCGGCGAAAGCGCTGCCGAGGTATTGCGTCAGTGGTTCCCCACCCTGCCGGCGCAGGCATTCGCCAAACAAGACACTTCCTTCGGTAGCCTGATCCGGCTCCCCGATGCCTTCGGGTCGCCACGCTATCAATGGATCGCCAGTGCCGAGCTTGCGCAGCAAATCTGGCCTGAGTTGAGCCGGACGCTGACACCGATCGGCACGCGCGTCTGGCGGCTAACCGATATTCATGCGGGTATCCCGCAGATCACCCAGCCGACGCAGGAGCAGTTTGTGCCGCAGATGATCAACTTCGAACTGATCGGCGGCGTCAATTTCAAGAAAGGCTGTTATCCCGGCCAGGAAATCGTTGCGCGCAGCCAGTACCTGGGCAAGCTCAAGCGCCGCATGCTGCTGGCAACCGTCGAAGGTGCGGAAGTCCTGCCCGCGATGGAAATCTTTTCCAGTGCCGACCCCGGTCAGCCATGTGGAATGATCGTCAATGCCGAGCGCAACCTGCAGAACGGCGTCGACTGCCTGGTCGAACTGAAAATCGCCGCCGCCGAGGAAGGAACAGTACATCTGGGATCAGCGCAGGGACCGGTACTGAGCTTCGGCAAGCTCCCTTACGCGTTGCCCGCCTGACGCGGTGCACGGTCACACAGAGCACGACACAATGGACTTGTACATCTACTATCGGATACGTTCCGAGCACGCCGAGGAGCTGCGGTCGCGCGTCTCGGCGCTGCAGCAATGCGTTTTGCGCGAATATGGTATCGTGACCCGGATCAAACGTCGTCCGGAGGAAAAGGACGGATTACAGACATGGATGGAAGTCTATCTGTCCGTACCGACCGGTTTCGAGGCGACGCTTGACCGGTTGGTCGCCGAAGCGCAGCTCGATGCGCTCATCGACGGTCCGCGACATACCGAACATTTTGTGGATATCGCTCCATGTGCCTGATTGTTTTTGCCTGGCAGGTTGTGCCCGCAATGCCTCTGATTGCGGCCGGCAACCGCGATGAATTCTTCGAACGCCCGGCTGCGGCAGCCGACTGGTGGGACGATCATTCGCAGGTATATGCAGGACGCGATCTGCGCGGCGGCGGGACCTGGATGGGCGTTACGCGCGATGGCCGCTTTGCTGCGATTACCAATGTCCGCGATCCATCGTCGAAACGGGACGATGCGCCATCACGTGGAGAACTGGTTGCCGATTACCTGATCGGCAACCGGGGGCCGCAGGAATACATCGACTCCCTGAGTCACGGCGCCGAGAGATACAACGGATTCAATCTGCTTGTCGGCGACGGTGACACCTTGATCTGGTTCTCCAATGCCGGAAACGACGATGATCGCAATGGCAAGCCGCTGGCGCCCGGCATCTACGGACTGTCGAATGGCTTGCTCGACTCACCCTGGCCCAAGGTCGTGCGCACCAAGGCCCAGTTTTCCAGCCTGCTATGCCAGGGCGCTCCGGAAGACGCTTATTTCGAAATGCTGACCGACACGACGCGTGCGCCCGATTGCCGCCTGCCGAAAACCGGCGTCGGCCTGGAATGGGAACGTATGCTGTCGGCCGTCTGCATACAGTCGCCCGAATACGGCACCCGCACATCAACGGTCGCGCGTATCTTTGCAAATCAGACTGCGGCGCTGCAGGAAAGGCTGATCCGTTAGATCGGATCAGCCTGCAAGCTCAGGCAAATACATGCCGCATTTGCACATGCGGTATGCCCGCCTCCATGAATTCTTCCCCTTCGCGCGTAAAGCCGTGTCGCTGGTAAAACGGCTCAGCCTGCGTCTGTGCGCTGAGCACCACAGACCGGTCGCCACGCTTGCGCGCTTCTTCCATCAACGCCTGCAAAACCAGCCCGCCGATACCGTCGCCACGCATGGATTTCACCACGGCCATGCGGCCGATATGCCCATCTGGCAGCAAGCGCCCGGTGGCGATGGGTTCGCCGTCGTCGCCATGGACGACCGCATGCAGGCATTGGGCGTCCATCTCGTCCCACTCCATGTCGAGCGGCACCTTTTGCTCGATCACGAATACCCTGTGGCGCACCGGCTTGGCACCGGCCTGCTGCAAAGCCCAGTCACCAAGGCTCAAACGGATCGTCATGCGGTCTCCGGCACAAGCTTTTCAAAATCGGTAATCGTGTCGCGCCATTCCTGCGGCCAAGGCACGCCCTTGCGCAGGCTGGTATCCGCGTACACATACACCAGTTCGCCCGAAATCAGGTGCTGGTCGCCCAGATGGATTTCCAGAACGAACCTGACCGACGTCCGGCCGAAACCGGCGCAGCGCACGCCAATGTCGAGTACATCGTCGAAGCGTGCCGGCGCGTGGTATTCGACAGTCGCCTTGCGGGCGAACATTTCGCGTCCATCCGCCGCCTGTTGCAGAACGGTCGGAAGTCCTGTCGCGCGCCAGTACTCGGTAAAGGCGACATCGAAATACGTCAGGTAATGTCCGTTGAAGACGATGCCCTGCATGTCGACCTCGGCCCAGCGCACGCGCAGCGAATGAAAGAATGAAAAGTCTTCTCTAGCCATGTCTGTGGAAAATGTTGTTGGTCCAGCGATTATGAAGGATTTGCCTTGCCACGTCCGATAGCTTGCTAAAGGAAGGAGCGGATCAGCCGGTTCACGCGCTCCGGTTGTTCGTGCACGATCCAATGGGTACCTTCCGGGATGCGCTCGATCTTGACATCGTCGATCAATGCTTCCAACCCGTTCAGCAAACTTTTGGGAAGCGCAATATCCTGTTCTCCCCAGATCACCCGGGTCTGCACCTTAACCCGGAAATCTTCCGGATTGAGTTGCAGCTTGAGCGGCCCCGCATGATCGCCGGTGGGCGGATGCAGAGGCGACGCGCGGTAATAGTTGACGCCGCCGGTCAGCCCACGCGACCAGCATGCGTGGTAACGCGCCCGCACTTCGGGCGTGAACCACGGCGTCGGCGAGCGGCCCATGCCATTGAGCAGTCCCTCCAGCAGCGCGAAATTGTCCTTTGCCAGCGCGGTCTCCGATCCTTCGGCGCGCAGCCAGTTCATGTATTCGCTCGCCGCCTTTTGCTCCGGGTCTTCGGCCAGGGCCTTGGTGAACAGATACGGGTGCGGCGAATTGATGATCACCAGCTTGTGCAACAGCTGCGGGAGCGCGATCGCGAAATTCCAGGCGACCGCACCGCCCCAGTCATGCGCGACCATGATGAACTTGTCATAGCCGAGATGCGCCGCCAATAAGCGCAAGTCCTCGACGATATGCCTGGCCTTGTATGCCGCCAGATCGGTCGGCATGCCGGACAGGTTGAAGCCGCGCAGGTCCGGCGCGACCGCGTAGTGATCCGTGCCGAATTCCTGCAACTGCGCTTCCCACTCATACCAGAACTCGGGGAACCCATGAACGAACAGGATCAGGGGCTTGCCTGGTTCGCCGGCACTGGCATAGTGCAATCGCATGCCATTCGTCAGTTCGGCATACTGGTCGGTACGGATCGCTGCAGTCATGCGTATCTCCTATCACACCCGGATTAATTGACGTTCATCTTGGCTTGCAACATTTCGCGGATCTGCGGCGCAGCGGCGAAGGGGTCGCTGGGATTACGCTGCAGCATGATGTCTTCCATGCGCGTCTGTACATTGCCCAGCGCATGCGGATGCGAAAAAACATAGAAGGTGTCGCTGCCGATGGCATTGAAAGTGCGTTCCGCTACATCGGCCGCGCTGACCTTGCCGGACGACACTGCTTTTTCGGACACCGCCTGCGCCAGTTGCTGGCTGGTCGTGGGGCCACCTTCTTCCTTTACGTCGTCCGGGCGATTGCGATGCGACTGGCTGATGCCGGTCGGGACGAAATACGGGCACAGCACCGACGCGCCGATCGGCGCCTTGATCAGTTGCAGGTCTTGATACAAGGTCTCCGTCAGCGACACGACCGCGTGCTTGGACACGTTGTAGATTCCCATGTTGGGCGCATTGAGCATGCCCGCCATCGATGCGGTGTTGACGATATGTCCCTGATAGCTGGGGTCCTTCTTCGCGCATTCGAGCATCAGCGGCGTGAAGGTACGCACGCCGTGCACGACACCCCAGAGATTGACGCCCAACACCCATTCCCAGTCGGCGATCGAGTTTTCCCATACCAGGCCGCCGGAGCCTACGCCGGCATTGTTGAAGACCAGATGCACCGCATTGAAACGCGCCATCGTTGCATCGGCCAGCGCCTGTACCTGTTCCGCCTTGCGTACATCGCACAACATGGAAAGAACCTGCGCACCCTGCGCTTCGAGTTCGGCCGTTGCCTTGTCGAGCGCATCCTTTTGCACGTCAGCCAGCACCAGTTTCATGCCCAGGCGCGCGCCGATATTGGCGAATTCGCGACCGAAGCCGCTGGCGCCACCGGTGATCACGGCGACTTTGTCCTTGAAGTCTTTCATGTTGTCTCCTGTCTGGTAATAATGCGCTTAAGCCTGCTCAAGCTTTTTGAGTTGAAAACCGATGCGGGGAAAATGCACAACCACGCTACCTGCCTGCGGATCTTCGCGGCGCACCGCGAATTCCCTGGCAGTCGCTGCCACCAATTGGCCTTCGACCGGATCAAGCGCGTAGTCGGTCGGCGTGATGCTTACGTGTTCTCCGAGCGCGATGCCATGCGTATCGACAAATTGCACCGGTGGGGCGGCAGGTGTGCTGCTGCGGGATACTTCCAGCGCCTGTTGCGCATTCATTTTTTCAAATTCATGGTGCCCAAACGCGGCGATGCGCGCGGCCCATTCCTTCACTGCCGGGACCGCATCGAGAATTCCGGCGACCGGCTTCGCGCGCTGGATAAACCAGATGCAGTGGTACACCGAGAAGTCGGCGATGGTCGGCTGCTGCCCGAGCAGGTAAGGCTGATCGCCCGCCAGCATGTTGTCGAGCCGCTGCAGGTATTCTGCCAGCGCACCGGTTGCTTCTCCCACCGACATGCGCGGCGCATTGCCGCGCATCGCTGCACGGTCCACCGAAAACGCCTTCATTTGTTCCGGCGTCACCGCACCCAGCAAATGCGGGATTGCAACCGGCTGGAACACATACGCAATCACAGTCCAGAACAGCGTGGAATCGGCCCATTGCGCCAGCGTACGTGCAAGGCCGGCGCTTTCGGCCGGATATAACGATGGTGATGGTGCAATCGTTTCCAGAATATCGCAGATCAGGGCGGTATCGCAGTAAATGTCTGCGCCGATCTGCATGACCGGTGTGCGCCGATAGCCGCCTGTCAGGGCGGTCAGATCCGGCTTGGGCATGATCGATGGAATGATCACCGATTTCCATGCCAGCTTCTTGTAACCAAAAATCAGACGGACCTTTTCGGAAAAGGGCGAGTTCGGGTAGTGATGAAAAATGATGTCGGACAAGACAGGTCTCCGTATTGTTATGGTGGCCGCGCAGTAACGACCGGCGTTGGATGTCTAATGAACGATCAAATCAGCTTGACCAACTGCTTTCCGAAATTTTTACCCTTGAGGAGTCCAATGAACGCGTCGGGCGCCGACGCCAATCCGTCGGAAACCGACTCGCGGAATTTGAGCTTACCGGTTGCCACCAGGGTGCCGAGTTCCTTCAAACCTTGCGGCCACAAATCCATATGTTCGGACACGATGAAACCGCGCATCGTCAGGCGCATCGTCAGGAAGACGCGCGCGTTATTGATCGGCATCGGTTCGCCGTCATAGCCGGCGATCATGCCGCACAAGGCGATCCGGCCGAATGGATTCATGCGTGCCAGTGAAGCATCGAACACCTTGCCGCCGACGTTTTCGAATACCGCGTCGATACCTTTGGGTGTTGCCTTTTCAAGATCGCCCACCAGATTGCCTGCCTTGTAGTCCACGCAGGCATCGAATCCGAGTTCGTTCACCACGTAATCGCATTTATCCTTGCCGCCGGCGATGCCGACTGCACGACAGCCGCGCTGCTTCGCCAGTTGTCCGACCACGCTGCCGACCGCGCCACTGGCGGCCGACACGACGATGGTTTCGCCTTCCTTCGGCTGCATGATCTGCGTCAGTCCGTACCATGCTGTCATGCCCGGCATGCCGACCGATCCGAGATAGGCCGACAGCGGAATATGCGTGGTATCGAGCTTGCGCAGCAGGGTACCGTCCGACACGCCCATTTCGGCCCAGCCCATCATGCCTTGCACCTTGTCGCCGATCGCAAATTTCGGATTCTTCGACTCGACGATTTCACCGACGGTGCCGCCGATCATGGTCTCGCCCAGCGCCTGCGGCGCGGCATAGCTTTTTACGTCTTCCATGCGCATGCGCATGTAAGGGTCGAGCGACAGGTAATGATTACGGATCAGGACCTCACCCTCGTTCAGGGCTGGAACCGCTACTTCTTCCAGACGAAAATTCTCTGGCACTACTTCGCCCTGGGGACGGGAGGCCAGGACCAGACGCTTATAGGTAGTCATCGTTTGCTCGCAATGTTTGAATTGATGGGGCCGATGCCGGCGGTGCTTGCTTGGTCGTCTTGCTTAGTCGTGTTCCATTTTGTGCGCTACGTCGAGGCGCTTCAGAAATTTGAAAGTCCCCGTCGCCTTGGCGACCAGCTTGTCGCCGTTCCAGAGTTCGCCTTCGCAAAAACACATGCTGGTCGAACGATGAAGAGCCTTGCCCTTGGCGACAATGCGTCCGCCGGCATGACCGCCCGGCTGCAAAAAACTGGTTTTCATTTCGATAGTGACGCCGCCCCGCGCAGTCGGGTCGAGCGAACGACCCGCCATCGACATGACGACGTCAAGCAGCGTCATGACCACGCCGCCATGCGTGACCATCCAGCTATTCAAATGGCGGTGTTCGAGATTCAGCGCAACTTGTGCCTCGCCGTTTCCCATGCCCAGAAATTCCACTCCCAGGTCCTGCAGGAAGGGAATCTCGGTAGGGAATGGCTGCGGTTTGAAATCGCCGTCCATCAATGCACGGCAGAGACGCCGCCGTCGACAGCCAGAATCTGGCCGGTAATATGCTTGGCCGCATCCGAAGCGAACAGCAGGGCTGCGCCTTTCAAGTCTTCATCATCACCGATGCGCTGCAGCGGTGCGCGCTTGGCCAGGTTGTCCTCGCCAAAATTTTCAAGTATTCCCTTGGTCATCTTCGACGGGAAGAAGCCCGGAGCCAGCGCATTGACGGTGATACCGTACTTGCCCCACTCGCCCGCCAGCGTTCGGGTGAAGTTGACGACCGCACCCTTGGACGTGTTGTACGAAATCGTCTGCATCGAATCCGGGCCATTGCCCGACAGGCCGGCAATCGACGCGACATTGATGATGCGGCCATACTTGCGTGGAATCATGGACTGCTTGCCGACCGCCTGCGACAGCAGGAAGATGCTGCGGATATTCAGGTTCATCACCTTGTCCCAGGCTTCGACCGGATGATCCTCGGCCGGCGAGCCCCAGGTAGCGCCGGCGTTGTTGACCAGGATGTCGATATGGCCGAGGCGCTTGATCGCTTCCGCCACCAGCGGGGCCACTGCCGACTCCTGCGACAGGTCGGCAGCAATCGCGCTGGCTTCGATACCGCGTTCTTTCAGATGCGCGACTGCTTCGTCGAGATCGGCCTGCTTGCGCGCGGACAGCACGATTTTTGCGCCCTGTTCACCGAGGGCTTCCGCAATCTGCAAGCCCAGTCCGCGCGAACCGCCGGTTATCAGCGCGGTCTTGCCGGTCAAATCAAAAAGTTGTTGTGTGGTACGCATGTCGTCTCCTTATGTCTTTAATGTAGTCGTCGCTTGATGATGCAGGTTTCAGAACCATGCATCTTGCATGTCAAGCGTCGTCGTGTCGATACTTTCCAGCAGGTCAAGCTGCGGCTGTACCTTGGGCAATTCCCATTTGAAGAAATAGGCGCAGGCCTGCAGCTTGCCTTTGTAGAAATCGGCGTCATGCCCGGACTTGCCGACGGACAGCAATGCCTGTTGCAACCAGATCCATGCAACTACAGTATGTCCGAAAGCTTCCAGGTAGACCGATGCGTTGGCCAGCGTCTTGTTCATGTCGCCCGCTGCATACAAAGCTTGCGTGACCTTGTAGATACGCTGCAATACCGCACCCAGCGATTTGGCATAGCCGCTCAGTTCCGGCACTTCCATTGCCTTGGCAATGGTTTTCTGCACTTCCGCGCCCAACAGCTTGAAGGCCGCGCCGTTCTGCATCGATACCTTGCGCCCCAACAAGTCCAGGCCCTGGATGCCATGCGTGCCTTCGTGAATGGGATTGAGCCGGTTGTCGCGATAAAACTGTTCGACGTTGTACTCGCGGGTATAACCATAGCCGCCATGGATCTGGATCGCCAGACTGTTGGCTTCCAGACACCATTGCGAGGGCCAGGATTTGGCGATGGGCGTGAGGATATCGAGCAGCAGCGTCGATTGCTTGCGCACTTCCTCCGATTCCGCAGTGCGCTCTTCATCGACCAGGCGTGCACAATACAGGTTGAGTGCCAGGCCGCCTTCGACATAGGCCTTTTGCGCCAGCAGCATGCGCTTGACGTCGGTATGTTGAATGATAGG
The DNA here is from genome assembly GCF_003591035.1 of Noviherbaspirillum saxi. Taxonomy (NCBI): domain Bacteria; kingdom Pseudomonadati; phylum Pseudomonadota; class Betaproteobacteria; order Burkholderiales; family Oxalobacteraceae; genus Noviherbaspirillum; species Noviherbaspirillum saxi. Next base: position 1,128,169 of record NZ_QYUO01000002.1, on the reverse strand, counting down.
GAGCTGCGGCTGCGCGGGATCCTTGGCCATCGGATGCCGTCCTTGCGGACGCTCGCGCGCATATTCCAGCGCATGCAGATAGCCGGTATAACCCAGCATGACCGCGCCGAGGCCAACACCGATACGCGCTTCATTCATCATATGAAACATGTTGGCGAGGCCTTTGTGCTTTTCGCCGACCAGATAACCGATCGCACCCGCCTTGCCGTCCGGCTTGAACTTGCCTTCGCCGAAATTGAGCAGGCAATTGGTGGCGCCGCGATAACCCATCTTGTGATTCAGGCCGGCCAGTACCACGTCGTTGCGCTCGCCGATCGAACCGTCCTTGTTGACCAGCTTCTTCGGAACGATGAAGAGCGAAATACCCTTCACACCGGGGATGAGCTTGCCGTTTTCATCCGGCACCTTGGCCAGCACCAGATGCACGATGTTTTCCGACAGCTCATGCTCGCCGGCGGAAATCCACATCTTGTTGCCCTTGAGCCGGTAGCTGCCGTCTTCCTGCGGCTCGGCGCGCGTCACGATATCCGATAGCGAGGACCCGGCCTGCGGTTCGGACAGGCACATGGTGCCGAAGAAACGGCCTTCCATCATGGGCTTGACGAAGGTCTCGATCTGTTCCGGCGTGCCGCATTTGAGCAGCGTGTTGGCATTGCCGATGGTAAGGAAAGGATAGGACGAGGTGCCGACATTGGCGCCCTTGAAGTAGCCGAAACCGGCCTTCTCGATCACGCATGGCAGCTGCATGCCGCCAAAGTCGTAATCCTGTCCCGCCGCCATCAGGCCGGCATCGCAGAAGGCTTTCAATGCCGTCTTCACTTCAGGAATGATGTGCACTTTCTCGCCATCGAAATGCGGCTCTTCCTGGTCGTTTTTCTTGTTATGCGGCGCGAACAGGTCGGTGGCGATCTGTTCGCAGGTATCCATGGCAGCATTGAAGGTTTCGCGCGAATGGTCCGAGTAGCGCGCGCGCTTGGTCAGCGCTTCCGCATCCAGCCATTCATACAGCAGGAATTCGAGATCGCGCCGGGAAATGATTTTCGATTGCATGATAGGCCCCGCATGCCAGTGGTATTAACCGCGGCACATAACGATAAGCATGTTGAAAGAGTCGGACATGGCAATGTCCAGATGCGCTCGTGGGCGCCGCAGCGCCCACGATATTGATACGGCTTAGACCACTTCGAAGAGGCCGGCAGCGCCTTGCCCGCCGCCGATGCACATGGTCACGACCACATACTTCGCACCACGGCGCTTGCCTTCAATCAGCGCATGGCCGGTAAGGCGCGCGCCGGAAACACCGTAGGGATGACCAACGGCGATCGCACCGCCGTTGACATTCAGGCGGTCGGCCGGGATGCCGAGTTTGTCGCGGCAGTACAGGACCTGCACCGCGAACGCTTCATTGAGTTCCCACAGGCCGATGTCTTCCACTTTCAGGCCAGCCTTTTTCAGTAGCTTGGGAATGGCAAAGACCGGACCGATACCCATTTCATCCGGTTCGCAACCCGCGATCGCAAAGCCGCGATAGATGCCTAGCGGTTGCAAGCCCTTCTGTTCGGCGAGCTTGCTGTTCATCACGATGGCTACCGATGCGCCATCGGAAAACTGGCTGGCATTGCCGGCAGTGATCACGCCACCCGGGATTGCGGTGCGGATCTTGGACACGCCTTCGATCGTCGTGTCGCCACGAATGCCTTCATCGGCGGAAATCGTTACTTCACGCGTGACCAGCATGCCGGTTTCCTTGTCGGCGACACCCATGATGGTTGTCATCGGCACGATCTCGTCATTGAATTTGCCGGCCGCCAGGGCCGCCGCAGCGCGCTGCTGGCTTTGCACGCCGTATTCATCCTGGCGTTCCTTGCTGATGTTGTAGCGCTTGGCAACCGTTTCCGCGGTCTGCAGCATCGGCCAGTAGATTTCCGGCTTGTTCTGCTTGAGCCAGACTTCGGCCATCATGTGCGTATTCGCTTCGTTCTGTACGCAGGAAATCGACTCGACGCCGCCTGCTGCATAGATATCGCCTTCCCCGGCGATCACGCGCTGGGCAGCAGTGGCGATAGTTTGCAAGCCCGAGGAGCAGAAACGGTTGATGGTCATGCCGGCGGTCGTCACCGGGCAGCCGCCGCGCAGGGCGATCTGGCGCGCAATATTGCTGCCGGTTGCGCCTTCCGGCGTCGCGCAGCCCATGATGACATCTTCGACTTCGCCGGCTTCGATCTTGGCGCGTTCGATGGCTGCCTTGAGCACATGGCCACCCAGCGTGGCGCCGTGCGTCATGTTGAATGCGCCTTTCCAGGATTTGGCCAGGCCAGTACGGGCTGTGGATACGATGACGGCGTCAGTCATTTGAGGCTCCTTGAATTGTAGGTATGAATGTTCGAATCAGTGCTCGAGCTTATTGCTTCTTGGGGAAACCGCTGCGCGGCCGGCCGCTGGCCACCCCCGCAATCGGGCAAAGCCGCTCAGGTCTCATTGAGATGCTGAACAAGCAAAAAATTCACTGAAATTTGAGAATAGCATAGTTTTAGCACGATCGTTCGTAAAACTTTTTGACTTTTTGGAATCCACGCAGATCGCCCTCCGCGGGCCAAACTGCCGGTTCAAAAAAAGTATTGCTTGTAAGTTTCTGTAAGTTTGAAGCAAGCATCCCGTAAGGTTGGAGTCGCACACTCCAGACGTGCAATATGGGCAAGAAGCTTTGCACATGGGATATTAATTATTTGAGGAGATAAGCATGGCGACAGTACAAACGACTGCACGCGGCATGACAGCGGAAGAGCGGAAAGTCATTTTCGCATCATCGCTGGGGACGGTATTCGAGTGGTACGACTTCTATCTTTACGGCTCACTGGCCGCGATCATTGCGAAACAGTTCTTTGCCGGTACCGACCCGAATACGGCGTTCATTTTCGCGCTGCTGGCATTTGCGGCGGGCTTTATCGTTCGTCCTTTCGGCGCGCTGGTGTTCGGCCGCCTCGGCGACATGATCGGACGTAAATACACCTTCCTGGTGACGATCCTGATCATGGGTATTTCGACCTTCATTGTCGGCCTGTTGCCCAACTATGCTTCGATCGGCATTGCTGCGCCGATCATCCTGATCACGCTGCGTATTCTCCAGGGCCTCGCGCTCGGCGGCGAGTACGGCGGCGCGGCAACCTATGTTGCCGAGCACGCACCGCACGGCAAGCGCGGCGCCTTCACCGCCTGGATCCAGACCACTGCAACACTGGGCCTGTTCCTGTCGCTAATGGTGATTCTGGGCACACGTACCGCGATCGGCGAAGCGGCATTCGCTGACTGGGGCTGGCGTATCCCGTTCCTGCTCTCGGTATTCCTGCTGGCAATTTCGGTATGGATCCGCCTGGCCATGAACGAATCCCCGGCATTCGCCAAGATGAAAGCCGAAGGCAAGACTTCCAAGGCTCCGCTGTCCGAATCCTTCGGCGAGTGGAAGAACCTGAAGATCGTCATCCTGGCGCTGGTCGGTCTGACAGCAGGTCAAGCGGTGGTCTGGTACACCGGTCAGTTCTACGCACTGTTCTTCCTGACGCAAACGCTCAAGGTTGACGGCGCAACGGCCAACCTGCTGATCGCGGCGTCGCTGGTGATCGGTACACCGTTCTTCATCGTGTTCGGCTCGCTATCCGACAGGATCGGCCGCAAACCGATCATTCTCGGTGGCTGCCTGATCGCTGCATTGACCTACTTCCCGATCTTCAGTGCGCTGACCCACTATGCCAACCCGGCTCTGGAAAACGCGATCAAGACCTCCCCGGTGGTCGTGACAGCGGATCCGGCAAAGTGCCAATTCCTGTTTAACCCGACAGGCACGAAGAAATTTACTTCCTCCTGCGATATCGCTCGTACCCTGTTGGCCAGCTCGTCGGTCAGCTACACGACGGTTGACGGCGCTCCTGGCTCCATCGCTTCGGTAAAGATCGGCGACAAGGTCATTCAAGGCTATGACGCGACAAGCCTGTCGAAAGAGGAAGCCGCCGCAAAAGACAAGGAGTTCAAGAAGGAAATGGGCGATGCCATCAAGGCTGCCGGTTATCCAAGCAAGGCAGATCCGGCCCAGATGAACAAGGGCATGATCTTGTTGCTGCTGGTTATCCTCGTGATCTACGTCACCATGGTGTACGGCCCGATCGCAGCGATGCTGGTTGAGATGTTCCCAACCCGTATCCGCTATACATCGATGTCCCTGCCGTACCACATCGGTAACGGCTGGTTTGGCGGCTTGCTGCCAACCACAGCCTTCGCGCTGGTGGCCTTCAAAGGCGATATTTACTACGGCCTCTGGTATCCGATCATCATCGCCCTGCTCACCTTCGTGATCGGCATGCTGTTTGTCCGTGAAACCAAGGACAGGGATATCTACGCTAACGACTGATCGTTGCAATGTTTCGGGCAACGTGTGTGCCCGACGTGAAAACCGCCTGCTTGCAGGCGGTTTTTTTTCATCCCTGCCGTGCGAGCCGTCCACGTCCAATTCTGGTATCGTCGCCGGACTGTCACAGCAATCCGCATTTATTCCCATTCTTACTTTCCTGCTGCCATGAAAACACCCGCACGCCTCGGTACCCCTCTCTCGCCTTCCGCTTTCAAAGTCATGCTGCTCGGCTCCGGCGAACTCGGCAAGGAAGTCATCATCGCCCTGCAACGACTAGGGGTTGAAGTGATTGCGGTAGACCGCTATGCGAATGCGCCGGGCCATCAGGTAGCGCATCGCGCCCATGTGATCGACATGACCGATGGCGCAGCATTGACCGCACTGATCGAACAGGAAAAGCCCGATCTGGTCGTGCCGGAAATCGAAGCCATTGCAACGCCCGCGCTGGTCGAACTGGAGCGGCAAGGACGCACCACTGTCATCCCAACCGCACGCGCGGCCTGGCTGACCATGAACCGCGAAGGCATACGCCGGCTCGCGGCCGAACTATTGGGGCTGCCGACATCGCCCTACCGCTTCGCGGACAGTCTTGATGAACTGAAGGTCGCCTGCGACGCGGTCGATTTTCCCTGCGTCGTCAAGCCGGTCATGTCGTCTTCCGGAAAAGGACAATCACGCGTGGACAGCGCGGCTGACGTTGAGCAGGCGTGGAAATACGCAGCGGCAGGAGGCCGAGTCGATGCCGGTCGCGTGATTGTCGAAGGCTTTATCGATTTCGACTATGAAATCACGCAACTGACTGTCCGTGCATTGAATGCGCAACAGGAAGTCGTCACCCACTTTTGCGAACCGATCGGCCACGTGCAGGAAAAAGGCGATTACATCGAATCCTGGCAACCGCATGCCATGCCCTCGGCCGCGCTGGATCGGGCGCGCGACATCGCACGCAAGGTGACGGATGAACTCGGTGGCCTGGGCATCTTCGGCGTCGAGTTGTTCGTGAAGGGCGACATGGTATGGTTTTCCGAAGTCAGTCCACGCCCGCACGATACCGGCATGGTGACCATGGCAAGCCAGCGGCAAAATGAATTCGAGCTGCATGCGAAGGCCATCCTTGGCTTGCCGGTCGACGTGACGCTGCTGGCGCCAGCAGCGTCCGCAGTCATTTATGGCCGGCATGAAGCGAAAGCAATCGCCTTCGAGGGAGTCGCCGATGCGCTCGCAAGTCCCGGCATCGACATCAGACTGTTCGGCAAGCCGGAATCGTTTGCACGGCGGCGCATGGGCGTAGCGCTGGCGACCGCCAGCGATGTCGAGACCGCGCGCATCCGCGCCAAGGAAGCGGCCGCGAAAGTGCGGCCGGTAACCTCCTCACATTAAAGAACTACGGCGCTGCCGTTGCCGGTGCCAGTGTCAGCGTGCCGAGTCCGCTCTTCTGCACGTCTTCACGGCGCGTCTTCATCGGCAGGTAAGCGGCCTCTGTCCAGCGCTGGCTGAGATTACGGTACAAGGGCGACAGAACGTTGCCCGACTGCCCGGTGGAATGGATGAACCGCGAGTTTTCCAGATTGGACAAGTCGTACAGCGCACGCAGGCTCGCTGCATGGCGGTTGGCAAAGGGTTCCTTGTCATCGCGCAGGTTATGGCGGCCTGCGTTGACGGTAAAGGTATCGCCGGGCGACGGTACCCGGATATCAAAGAAGCGTGCAAGGGCATCGACCTTGCCGAACGGCTTATGTTCGGAGCGCGCCACATGCGCATCGCCCCAGCGCCATTTTTCCATGTCGTTGCCATAGCGCTGCGCGAGATCGGCCAGTGTGGCTTCCAGTGAGGACGAGATGACATCGGCGCATTGCTTTGCCGTATCCTGTGCGACCGGTGCCGTAGCTTTTTTGATGTCCGCACACCATCTGGCCTGGCCCTCCTTGTTGCTTAGGACGTTGACCGTGGATAGATGCACGTTGCGCTGCTCCCAATAGTCTTTCATTAGGGCCTCGCCCAGCTCGTCCTCGAAAATCTGGCGCGACACGGTGCGCATCCAGGCGTTGTAGATCAGCGGTTCCGGCCGGTCGACTTTCATTTCTCCATTCCACTTGCTCAGCATCGCGAGCGCCGCATGTGCCCGATCGGATTGCGGAACCGCCTTGCGCAACACCGGCAGGATTTCCTGGGCGGCCAGCGATACCGCATCTTTCTGGATGGCTGCAAAGCTGTCCAGGTCATGCTTCGTCTGCGCGTCGAGCAGCATGTCGATGCGCTTGGCCCGATAGGGCAGCGCCCATTCACTGGTCAGGAAATGGGGATAGTCGGAAGCGACGATCTTGTGATTGGCTGTCATCACCTTGTGCGTAGACGGATTGAAATCGCGCGGCAGCGCTTCAAACGGGATAAAGCCGGCCCAGTCATAGCGCGCATCCCATCCCGGCGCCGGCGCAAGGCCTTTCAAATCATTGCCCGGCTTGCGGACAGGCACCCGGCCCGGCGCGATGAAACCGATGTTGCCATCGACATCCGCATACACCATGCTTTGCTGCGGCGAATTAAAGTCTTTCGCACCGTCCAGGAACTGTTCCCAGTTTTGCGCGCGGTTGAATTTCATGCCGGCCTGCAGCGTCATGTCGTCGTCCCGCAACGCCGTCCAGGCAAAAGCAACGACATACTTGCCGGTATCGAGCGCAGCCTTGTTAATGATCGGCAGTGCGCCGCTGATGACCGGACCATGGCGCGTCTCTTTCACGTCCAGTGCAACATCGGGCTGTCCCTTGACCTTGATGATTTCGGTACGGGTCTGAAAGTCGGCCCAGCCCTCGGGCGTCTGATATTGCTTGCCGTTGTCTGGACTTACGCGTTCGATGTACAAGTCCTGCACATCGGGCGCGGTATTGGTGAAGCCCCAGGCGATCTTGTCATTGCGGCCCAGCACCACGCTCGGGATGCCCGGCAGGGTCGCACCGATCACATTGAATCCCGGCGCGGACAAATGCGCGAAATACCAGAGCGCGGGCGCGGTCAAGCCCAGATGCGGGTCGTTGGCAAGCAAGGGTTTGCCGGTCTCGGAACGAGGCCCGCTAACGACCCAGTTATTCGAACCCATCCCATCGACATACGATGGCGGCGCAGCCGACGCGATGCGTACGAGCTGGTCGGCGGTTCCTGTCAATTCTCCATATAGCCCCGTGTAATCCTGAGTCGGCAATACCGGATCGCCGGGATAGGGAGGGAGGAATTCGTTGATGCGGGCCAGCGACATCCGCTGCGCCAGACGCATGCGCAGCAGTTCCTGCGTCCAGTTCGCGCCCAGGTCCCATGCCATCATGGTTTGCCAGCCTATCGAATCGGCCGGCTCCCAGGGCGCGGGAGCCGGCGCGCCGGTGAGGATGAATTCCGGCGGAAGCGGGCCGCTGCGATTGGCCAGCCAGGCATTGACGCCGCGCGCATAGGCTTCCAGTGCGGAGCGCGTCTGCGGCGACAGTTTGGCAAGGATACGTTCGGCATTGCGCCTGACGCCAAGCGTGCGCAGGAAGCGATCGGTATCGACGGCATTCGGACCGAGCACCTCGGCCATACGACCGGCAGCGATGCGCCGGTTCATTTCAAGCTGCCACAAGCGATCCTGCGCATGGGCATAGCCGAGCCCGAAGTAAGCGTCATTTTCGGATTGCGCGTAAATGTGCGGAATGCCTTCCGCGTCGCGCACGATCTCGACCGCGGCATTCAACCCCGAAAGGGGCACCTTGCCGTCCACCATGGGCTGGCTCGCTTGGCGATACCAGAGCGCGGCACCGATCAGCCCGATGGCAGTAACGCCGACCAGTATGGCGCCGGCAAGGGCAACTTTTCTGAATATTCTTGTCATACTTTCATTCTTATCGTGATTCACAATCGAATAGCGTAGCACAGGAAAAACCGCTATCGGAACCGGCAGCTTTGCCAAATGGTAAGATGTGGAGTAGACCTTGAAATCGCAGCATACCAATTCTTATCTTATGAAATTTGACGTCGCCATCGTCGGAAGCGGGCTTGCCGGCCTGTCTGTCGCCTTGCATCTTGCCAAAACCCGCAAGGTCGCAGTGATTTCCAAACGCAGCCTGCTGGATGGAGCCAGCAACTGGGCCCAGGGCGGCATTGCCGCCGTGCTCGATTCCGGCGACAGCCACGACAAGCATATAAGCGATACGCTGGTTGCGGGCGCGGGACTGTGCGATGAAACGGCGACACGCGAGATCGTCGAAAACAGCCGCGCCGCGATCGAATGGCTGATTGAACAGGGCGTACCATTCACCCGTGATCCGACCGCGGAGCTCGGTTATCACCTCACCCGCGAAGGCGGCCACAGCGAGCGCCGCATCATTCACGCGGCCGACGCCACTGGCCACGCCGTGCAACTGACGCTTGAACAGAAAGCGCGCGCGCATCCAAACATCACCGTCCTGGAAAACCATTTCGCAATCGATGTCATCAAGTCCGACAAGGTGCCGGGCACGACCGGTGTCCCGTATTGCATGGGCCTGTACGTGCAGGATGTAGCCACCGGCAAGGTCAGCACGCTGGCCGCCGACCAGACCGTGCTGGCAACCGGCGGTGCGGGAAAAGTCTATCTGTACACCACCAACCCGGATACCGCGACCGGCGACGGAATCGCAATGGCGTGGCGTGCCGGCTGCCGGGTCGCGAACATGGAATTCATCCAGTTCCATCCGACCTGCCTGTACCATCCCTACGCCAAATCCTTCCTGATCAGCGAAGCGGTGCGCGGCGAGGGTGGTCTGCTCAAGCTGCCCGCCGCCGCAGGCGTAGCGGCAGGCCAGCGCTTCATGGAATGGCATGACGAGCGGGCGGAACTGGCACCGCGCGATGTGGTGGCCAGGGCCATCGACTTTGAAATCAAGAAACGCGGCCTCGATCATGTCGACCTCGATATCAGCCACCAGCCTCCTGAATTTTTGAAAGAACACTTCCCGACCATCTATGCGCGCTGCCTGGAACTGGGCATCGATATCACCCGCCAGCCGATTCCGGTCGTGCCGGCTGCGCATTACACGTGCGGCGGCGTCGTGACCGACATGTGCGGCCGTACCGACCTGCCCGGCTTGTATGCAGTCGGCGAAACCGCCTACACCGGCCTGCATGGCGCAAACCGCCTCGCCAGCAATTCCCTGCTCGAATGCCTGGTCCTCGGACGTGCAGCCGCACAGCATATCGAGCAATTACCCAAGCCGCGCTCGCTGCCCCTGCCTGCCTGGGATGAAAGCCGCGTCACCGATGCCGATGAAGAAGTGGTGATCGCGCATAACTGGGACGAGCTGCGCCGCTTCATGTGGAATTATGTCGGCATCGTGCGCACCACCAAGCGCCTGGAACGCGCGCAGCATCGCATCCGTCTGCTGCGCGAAGAAATCTACGAGTACTACTCGCATTTCCGGATCACGCGCGATCTGCTGGAACTGCGCAACCTGGTTGACGTGGCTTCGCTCATCGTTGAAAGCGCATTGTCGCGCCGCGAAAGCCGCGGCCTGCATTTCAGCCAGGATTATCCGGAGACGTTGCCAAAGGCTTTGCCGACGGTGTTGTCGCCCGACCGAAGGTAACAACGGCAAAACTGCTTATCCAATCACCCGCAACGAATAATCGGTAGCCTTCACATCCTTGGTCAGGCTGCCGATCGAAATACGATCGACGCCGGTTTCTGCAATCGCACGCACGCTCGACAGATTGACCCCGCCCGACGCCTCAAGCAACGCCCTGCCCTCGGTAAGGCTGACTGCGTCGCGCATCATATTGAGTGAAAAATTATCGAGCAGTATAGACACGGCGCCAGCCGCCAGCGCTTCCTGCAGTTCGGCGAGGTTTTCCACTTCAATCTGTATCGATACGCCAGCGTGTAGCGCCTGCGCCGCACGCATGGCGGGTGCAATGCCGCCGGCTGCCGCAATATGGTTTTCCTTGATCAGGATGCCATCGTATAGCGCGAGGCGCTGGTTCTTGCCGCCGCCGACGCGGACTGCATACTTTTGCGCGAGCCGCAGACCCGGCAATGTCTTGCGCGTATCGAGTATCGATGCGCGAGTGCCTTGCACCACGTCGGCATACTCGCGCGTCGCAGTCGCCACCCCCGACAACAGCTGCAGAAAATTCAGCGCGGTACGTTCCGCAGTCAGCAGCGCACGCGCCGGAGCCTCGATCGCGCACACCTCGGAATCCGCGGCCATGTGCGCGCCTTCGGCATAGCGCCACTCGATGCGAATGCGCGCATCCAGTTGCTTCATCACGGCTTCGAACCAGGGAGCGCCGCACAGCACCGCGGCTTCGCGCACGATGACATGCGCCTTTACCGATTCATGCTCGGGCACCAGCTTGCCGGTAAGGTCGCCGCTGCCGACGTCTTCCGCCAGCGCGGCTCGAATGTTGGCCTCGAAAGCGGCCGTCAACGCGGCATCAAAAGGGGCGAAGGGATTTTTCAATGTACTCATGCCGGACCGATTCCTGCAAACAGTGTTTGTTCTTTTGCCAGATCGCTGGCCGGGCGCACGTTCGCTTTTTGCGCAGCGGCGAAAGCGAGCATGCGGTCGATGCAGACATAAGCCTTGCGGCCGGTTTCCGGATCGACGTGGATTTCGTTGCGCCCCGATTCCAGCACATCGGCCAGATTCTGCAAACCGTTCATCGCCATCCACGGGCAATGCGCGCAGCTCTTGCAGGTGGCGCTGTTGCCGGCGGTCGGCGCATCGATGAAGATCTTGCCGGGCGCCGCCATGCGCATCTTGTGCAGGATGCCGTTATCGGTCGCGACGATGAATTCGCGCGCATCGAGCGATTGGGCTGCGGCGATCAACTGGGATGTCGACCCTACGACATCGGCTTGCGCCACGACCGCTTCCGGCGATTCCGGATGGACCAGGATTTTTGCGCCAGGATGCTCCTTTTTGAGCAGTTCCAGCTCGATTCCCTTGAATTCGTCATGTACCAGGCAGGAGCCCTGCCACAGCAGCATGTCGGCGCCGGTCTTTTTCTGAATATAGCTGCCCAGATGCTTGTCGGGAGCCCAGAGGATTTTTTTGCCTTGTGCATGCAGATGCGCGACGATTTGCAAACCGATCGACGACGTGACCATCCAGTCCGCACGCGCCTTTACCGCCGCGCTGGTGTTGGCGTAGACCACGACCGTGCGGTCAGGATGGGCATCGCAGAAGGCGGCGAATTCATCCGTCGGACAACCCAGGTCCAGCGAACACGTCGCGTCCAGGTCGGGCATGAGCACGGTTTTTTCAGGGCTGAGGATCTTGGCGGTTTCGCCCATGAACTTGACGCCGGCAACCACCAGGGTCTTGGCCGGATGATCGCGGCCGAAACGGGCCATTTCCAGGGAATCGGATACGCAACCGCCGGTTTCTTCCGCCAGATCCTGCAGGTCGGCGTCGACATAGTAGTGCGCCACCAGAACAGCTTGTTTTTCTTGCAACAGACGGCGTATACGGGCTTTCAGGGCCAGCTTCTCGGATGGGGATGGCTCTGCGGGTACGCGTGCCCAGGCGTTTGCGGTGCAACTCGTGCCCATATCCATCTGTGGGCGTTCAAATTCTATCGTTTTAATGGGTTGGATCTGCATGATGTCGATTTCCAGGCGGCGTCGATGCCAGTAAACAGAAACGGGAGTATGCCTGATACCACGTCATTGAGCATAAACAAAAAACATCTTGGAACAGGTATTCTGGCAGTGCGGAGACCGCAAAATATTGATCGCTGGAAACAACAATGCATCCGGTTGGATCTTTATTGTATTTACCGGCGATCTAATCGATAGCATACTAGGACTGACAAATATCAAACTCTGTTTGCCTGACTTCGTTATAAATAAAGATTCGGCAATATTGCCTGCAAGACAGAATTCCAGGAAACTGATAGACAACCCTTGGCATTTTTTTGCCATGCCGGAAAATAACTGGGGATGTGCAGCAGGATGTTGCGCCGCACAAGGAAGCAAAACTTATGAGCACAGTGTTCGATAAAACCGACAAGGGCCGTGAAGAGATCGCTACGCGGAAATACCATGTGGCATCACGGCTTCGTACCTTACTCGTCATGGTTGACGGAAAGCACAGCGCCGAAGATTTATTGCACAAGGTAGCCGGAATCGGGCTGACAGCGGATAACCTGAACGAACTTCTGGAACAAGGCTTTATTCAGAAAGCGGCGGAACCAGTTGTTGCCGACACTGCAATTCCAGTTCCAGCCGCAGTGCCGGCAGCAATGACAACTGCTACGGAAGCGCCGGCCACAACGCCAGCAGCAAATTCGGCGGGCGGCACACCGAGCAGTGTGCTTGCGGAAGGCCAGTCGCAGTTTGAAGCGATCTACCGCTTTTATACCGAAACCATCAAAAGCACGATTGGATTGCGCGGCTACGGCTTGCAGCTGAAAGTCGAAAAAGCCTCATCGATAGACGAATTCCGGCAGATACGTCAAGCCTATCTGGAAGGCGTACTGAAGGCGCAGGGGCCGGAAATGGCGCGTAGCCTGCGCGAGCGGCTCGATCAGCTTCTGTATCTGAATGAAACGGCACCGCCGATGACAACGATCATCGGCATCAGCGGCATCAACGGCTGACCTTACCGCCGGTTAAGCTGCTGCGTTGTTGCAATCGCCGGCGCATGCCGGCTGAATTGCTGCCGGCATGCTGCCCGCGTAACCAAGCACCTTATTCGATGCCCTGGCTCGTCAGATAGTCTTCGTAGTTGCCCTGGAAATCGATAATCTCGCCTTCCTTCACCTCAAGGATGCGGGTCGCGAGCGAAGACACGAATTCGCGGTCGTGCGATACGAAAATCAATGTGCCCGCATACTTGTCGAGCGCGATATTGAGCGACTCGATGGATTCCATATCCATGTGATTGGTCGGCTCGTCCATCAACAGCACATTGTGCCGGCCAAGCATGAGCTTGCCATACATCATCCGGCCTTTTTCACCGCCCGACAGCACCTTGACCGACTTCTTGACATCGTCCCCGCCGAACAGCAGGCGTCCGAGAATCGAGCGTACCGCCTGATCGTCATCGCCTTCCTTGGTCCATTGACCCATCCAGTCGGTCAGGTTCTTGTCGACCGCGAACTCTTCGGTCGGATCCTGCGGCATATAGCCGACGTTGGCGTTTTCCGCCCACTTGGTGATGCCGCTGTCGGCTTGCAGCCCGCAGATATCCATGCTGCCGATCGAGCGCAGCAGCGTAGTCTTACCGGCCCCGTTGGCGCCGATGATCGCGATCTTTTCGCCGGCTTCGACCATCAGGTTGAGATTCCTGAAAAGCTGCCTGTCGTAAGCCTTCGACAAGCTTTGCACTTCGACTGCGAGGCGGTGCAGTTTCTTTTCACCCTCGAAGCGTACGAACGGATCCTGCCGGCTCGACGGCTTGATGTCGTCCACCTTGATCTTGTCGATCTGCTTGGCGCGCGATGTGGCCTGGCGCGCCTTGGATTTGTTGGCCGAGAAGCGGCGGACGAATTCCTGCAGCTCTGCGACACGTTCCTTGGCTTTCGCATTGACCGCCAACTGCTGCGCACGCGCCTGCGACGACGCGAGCATGTAGTCATCGTAATTGCCCGGATAGACCTTCAGCGTGCCGTAATCCATGTCCGCCATGTGCGTGCATACCTGGTTCAGGAAGTGACGATCGTGGGAAATGATGATCATGGTGGAATTGCGCTCGTTGAGCACGTCTTCCAGCCAGCGGATGGTATTAATGTCGAGATTGTTGGTCGGTTCGTCCAGCAGCAGGATATCGGGATTGGAAAACAGCGCCTGCGCCAGCAGGACCCGCAGTTTCCAGCCCGGTGCGACATTGCTCATCGGACCCTGGTGCTGTTCGGTCGGCACGCCGACCCCCAGCAGCAATTCGCCGGCGCGCGCCTCGGCGGTATAGCCGTCGTATTCGGCGAACTTGGCCTCCAGATCGGCCGCCTTCATGTAATCGTCATCGGTGGCGTCCGCGTTGGCGTAGATCGCATCGCGCTCGCTCATCGCCGCCCACATTTCGGTGTGCCCCATCATTACGACGTCGAGCACGCGCATTTCCTCGTAAGCGAACTGGTCCTGGCGCAGCTTGCCCAGTCGCTCGTTAACGTCGAGCATGACGTTACCCGCGCTTGGTTCCAGGTCGCCGCCGAGGATTTTCATGAAAGTTGACTTGCCGCAGCCGTTGGCGCCGATCAGGCCATAACGATTGCCGTCGCCGAACTTGACAGAGATGTTTTCAAACAGCGGCTTGGGGCCGAACTGCATCGTGATATTTGCGGTGGAAAGCATTGAGAACTGGTTCTTTTCTGAATCAAATCATTGAGTTAAAGCGGAATCCGACATTATACGACACTCACCATGAATCACTGTATGGAACCTTGAATATCAATGACTTACAACTGGATTTCAAACGAATTCGACGAAGGTGTTAGCCAATGAATAAGGGACGGTAGATTGATTGAAACGACTACGATAGTAAGAGGCAGGCGTAAAATAACAGCTTCTGCATTTGCGAATGGAGGAGGTATGTCTCTCGATTACGTTAATGAAAAACTCAGTGCTGCGGTACACGCTCTGGCCGTTGGGGAGGGAGACGTGCGATCACGTCTGATTACCGCTTACATGTGTTTCAGTACTTTACGCACCGCAGATTTCCCCTCTGAGCTACAGTCGGACTATGAGTGGATTATGGGTGAGCTAACCAAGGAAGACCCAGTCGTTGATTACAATGGCGATAACTACAAAGGCTCCGTAGAAGCAACCTTGGGGAAAATGCAGAATCGGACCGCCGCGCACATCGCCGCACGAGTTTACAGTCTCCAGTTAGCAGCAAGAGAGAAGTTGTACGCTCAAGGGAAAGATTCCTGATCCTCCAATCACCACCTATACCTTCCCAGGATGCCCGGCATGCAGATGCGCATTACTGCGCGCTCTGATTCTTCAAGATCAGCTCATCGATGAACCTTTTCGCGTCTGCGTCGGCAGCAAGCCTCGCCTTAGATTCACTTGCGAACTCTCCGGGCGCCTGTATGTAGGGAGAATCCTTAACGGAAGATCCATCGGAGGATTTCTTGAAAGTAATGAATTCTCCGACCCAAGCGCCATTGCCATCGATAGTCGCTCCAATCTCGTATCCAACCCCTCGATATTCATATCGTTTGGACATTTTTACCTCCATCGCCTTGTAAGGATCCTAGCATGAAAGAATGCCCTATCCTTTTCAGCGCGCCGATGGTGCGCGCCATCCTGGACGGATTCAAGTCACAAACACGCCGCATCATCAACTGGAAGCTCACGCCGTTTCAGTCAATCGAAGAGCGCGAGGACGCCACGTTATGGCCTTGGCGATATGGCCAGCCCAGGCGGCCACCGCCAAACTGGAAATAGCATGGATGTTTTGACAATGCGGAGGCAAGCGCAATCGCTGGCGCGTCCGGTCACGCCCCCTGCAGCAGTTTTTCCCGCGCCGCCATGAAGGCGTCGGCGGAGCGTTTCAATGTCGCTTCCTCTACCTTCGGCTGGTACAACTGGCCGCCTATGCCGAATCCGGTCGCGCCGGCCGCGATATAGGCGGCCATGTTCTGGGTATGGATGCCGCCGACCGGCAGCAGCGGCGTATCGGCGGGAAGAATGGAGCGCATGGCCTTGACTGCGGGCGGTGGAATCATCTCGGCGGGAAACAGCTTCAGGCCGCGCGCGCCGGCGTCCAGCGCGCGATAGGCTTCGGTCGGCGTGGCGACGCCGGGCAGCGCAATCATGCCGTTGCGCGCTGCATGCGAAATGACGTCTTCCGCGCAATGGGGCGAAACGATCAGCGTGCCGCCGGCGTCCTTGACAGCCTCCACGTCTGCGACCGTAAGCACGGTGCCTGCTCCGATCACGGCATCGTCCGGCGCCATCTCGATCAATATGCGCATGGCCTCGATTGCGCCCGGCCGGTTCAGCGGCACCTCAAGCATGCGGAATCCGGCTCCAAACAGCACGCGCCCGACCATGGGCGCTTCGTCAGGCGTCAGGCCGCGCAGGATCGCCACCAACGGACAGGGGAAAGGATGAAATGCATCATTAGCCATGGTAGAACCTTTAAGGTGAAAACAATGCGCGCAGCGCGGCAAGATAAACCGCGTCGGGTTGCCATGCGCGCGCTTCTATTCCGAGCAGTTCCAGCGCGCTCAGATAGCGTGCCGACAGTGCCGGACTGCCGACCACCTGCACCGCCGACTGCTGCGGCGCGTCTGTCCTTTTCAGGATGTCGTATACCTCGGTGCCGATCAGCAGACCGGACAGATATGACGCCGTGTGATCGGGTGGCATCATGTCGGTCACCACCAGCGCGCGGCAGCAGAATGCGGTGTGGGTAAATGAACCATGCCGCGCCGCTTGCACCCCTGCGGCAAAGGCTTCCGGCACCGATTGCTGCTCGGTCATCACCTTGGAGAGCGTACCGTGCTGTGACATTAATGAAAAAAGTTCGCCGGTCATGAATGTCAGGAATTCGATCATGCCGCCGTTTTCAACCCGCACCCATTTGCTGTGCGTGCCAGGCAGCAGGAACCATCCATTCGCCGCACTAAGCGACAAGGCTCCCAGCACCTGCGTCTCTTCGCCGCGCATGACATCGGGAATGCCATTGGCATCGATGTATTTATAGCCGGGCGCAATGCGGCAACGGACCTCGGGGAGCGATGTGCGCACTTCCATCAGGTTGTCATGCAGCGCAGTCAGCGGCTGCTCCATCGACAGATAAGGCACTTCATGCCATCCGTTACGGCTGCCTACCATGCCGGACATGACGATATCTGCGCGCTGCAGCCCGAGGGTCTGCAGCAGTTGCCGCAGCGAGCCTTCAAAATCGCCGTTGACATGCAGGATGCCTGCTTCGTCGCTATGCTGGCGCATAAGGCCGCCTTGCGCATCCAGCAGATAGGCACGGCGGTTGCTCGTGCCCCAGTCAATGCCAAGCCGGCTTGTATCTGGATCAGTCATCGTTTTTTCGCTTTCCGTCAGGCCCAGCCGCCATCGACAATGAATTCCTGTGCGCTGCA
The DNA here is from genome assembly GCF_003591035.1 of Noviherbaspirillum saxi. Lineage (NCBI taxonomy): Bacteria > Pseudomonadati > Pseudomonadota > Betaproteobacteria > Burkholderiales > Oxalobacteraceae > Noviherbaspirillum > Noviherbaspirillum saxi. Next base: position 1,110,714 of record NZ_QYUO01000002.1, on the reverse strand, counting down.
CATTGCGCCATCATCGGACGCAAGGAACAGCACCATACGCGCCACATGCCAGGGTTGCACCCTGCCCTTCAGACACTGGCTGCGGTCGATCAGCTTTTCACCTTCCTCGTCCACCCATAATTGCAACTGGCGCTCGGTCATGACCCAGCCGGGCGTGACCGTGTTGACGCGAATATTATAGGGACCGAGGTCGCGTGCCAGTCCGCGCGTCAGACCGCTGACCGATGCCTTGGTCGTGGTATACACAGGATAGCCGCCATTGGCGATATGCCAACTGGTCGAGCCGAGATTGATGATGGAGCCGCCGCCTTTTTTCTTCATGCCTTCGATCACGGCCTGGCAGGTGAAAAACATCGGCCGCTGGTTGATCGCAATCCGGTCGTTCCAGAACTCGAGCGTAACCTCTTCGGGCGTATGGCGCTGATCATTGCCCGCGTTATTGACCAGCACGTCGAAGTCGCCGATATCTGCGGCAATCGAACGCATCACATCTTGCAGCGCCGGAATATCGCGAATATCACATTCGCGAAACACGGGTTTTTCATATCCGGCCAGCGCGATTTTCTCGCAGAGCGAGAGACTGGCATCGACGGCGATATCGATGAACGCCACCTTGGCCCCCTGCTCGGCGAATGCCTCGACGATGCTCTCTCCGATGCCTGAGCCGCCGCCGGTGACGAATACCCGTTTGCCCTGAAGACTTCCGAACCGTGCCAACTGGCTCTGTGCCGCCATGATTTTCTCCTGAACTTTCGAAACGATGACTACTCAATATTGATGCTAAGTCGAAACCCCTCCTTCACAGTTCAATAGCTCCACGAGAAACTTATGACCACCGAAAAGCCCAAACGTCGCAGCCGCGCGTGGTTCGAAAAACAGGATCGCGACGGCTTCGTGCATCGGAGCTGGACCCAGAAAGCCGGCCATCCGCCGGATGAGTTCGACGGCCGCCCCGTGATCGGCATCTGCAACACCTGGTCCGAATTAACACCTTGCAACAGTCATTTCCGCGAACTGGCCGAGTTCGTCAAACGGGGTGTACTTGAGGCAGGCGGATTCCCTCTTGAGTTCCCCGTCATGTCTCCCGGCGAAACCCAGATCCGCCCAACGGCGATGCTGTTTCGAAATCTGGCCAGCATGGATGTCGAAGAATCGATACGCGGCAATCCTATCGATGGCGTGGTCTTGCTGATGGGATGCGACAAGACAACACCGGCATTAATGATGGGCGCGGCGAGTTGCGGTTTGCCGACAATAGGTGTCTCCGGCGGGCCAATGCTGAACGGCAAATTCCGTGGCAAGGATATCGGCTCGGGCACAGGGGTGTGGATGATGTCGGAAATGGTGCGCGGCGGGCAGATGACGCAGGAAGAATTCACCGAAGCCGAAGGATGCATGAACCGTTCCACCGGCACCTGCATGACCATGGGAACGGCATCGACGATGGCGAGCATGGTCGAAGCACTCGGCATGTCCTTGCCGGGCAATGCGGCCATACCCGCGCCGGATACGCGACGCAACCGGCTCGCGCAAATCAGCGGTCGACGTATCGTAAAAATGGTCGAGGAAGACCTGACGATGGACAAAATCATGACGCGCCATGCCTTTGAAAATGCAATACGCGTCAATGCCGCGATCGGCGGGTCCACCAATGCGGTGATTCACATGCTGGCAATCGCAGCTCGCATCGGCGTTAAACTGACACTGGATGACTGGGATCGGATCGGTGCCGAAATGCCCTGTCTGGTCAACCTGCAACCGTCCGGCCATTATCTGATGGAAGACTTTTACTATGCGGGCGGCGTGCCGGCTGTGATGCGTGACATTCAGCATCTGCTGCACTGCGATGCATTGACCGTCAATGGCAATACGATAGGACAGAACATCGCGGAAGCGCCCTGCTACAACCGCGACGTCATCAAGCCTCTCGATCAACCCTTGATGGAGAAGGCCGGCATCGCGGTCTTGCGCGGCAATCTTGCCCCGGATGGTGCGGTGATCAAACCGTCGGCCGCATCGAAGCATCTGCTCAAACATCGCGGCCGTGCGGTGGTATTCGAATCGATCGAGGACTTGCGCGAACGGCTCGACGATCCTGCCCTGGACATCGATGAAAACTGCGTGATGGTCCTGAAAAACTGTGGCCCGCGCGGCTATCCCGGCATGGCCGAGGTCGGCAATATGCCATTGCCAAGCAAGGTGCTGCAAAAGGGTTTCAGCGACATGGTGCGCATCTCGGATGCCCGCATGAGCGGCACTGCCTACGGCACCGTGGTACTGCACACTTCGCCCGAAGCCGCGATAGGCGGGCCGCTGGCGCTGGTGCGCACCGGCGACATGATTCAGCTCGATGTGCGCGAACGCAGCCTGCACATGGAAGTCAGCGATGAAGAACTGGCGCGCCGCAAATCGGAATGGGTGCCGCCCGAAGTGCCTACGCGCGGCTATGTGAAGCTGTATGTCGAACACGTGCAGCAGGCGCATCTGGGTGCGGACCTTGACTTCCTGGTCGGCAGCAGCGGCGCGCCGGTGCCGCGTGAATCGCACTAAGAACGAAAAGACAAACATAAAGGTGGCCGAATGAACACTCCTGAATGTATCTGGAATGCCCATGCGGCGCTGGGCGAAGGACCGTTATGGTCGGTCAGGGAAAAGGCCTTGTACTGGGTCGATATTCTTGGTCATCGCTTGCACCGGTATTCCGCTGCGGAAGGGCAGCGGACCTGGCAATTCGATCAAGAAGTATCGGCGCTCGCGGAGCGCGCGGATGCGCCCGGACTAGTCATGACGCGCCGCCATGGATTTGCCGGCTTCAATCCCGCCACCGAAGAAATGCAGCCGCTGACACAAGCAGAGACCGGCATGCCCGACAATCGCTTCAATGATGGCAAGTGCGACCGCCTTGGCCGCTTCTGGGCCGGCACGATGGACTTTGGCTGTACCAAACCCACGGGCTCGCTCTATCGCCTCGACCCCGATCTCACCTGCACACGCATGGATTCCGGGTATGCGGTGACCAACGGCCCTGCCTGGTCGGCTGACTACAAAACGCTGTATCACAACGATAGTGTCAATGGACGGGTCTATGCGTTCGACTTTGACCTGGAGCGTGGCGAGATCTCGAACAAGCGGACCTTTCTGCAATTCAGCAAGGAAGACGGTTCGCCGGACGGCATGACAACCGATGCCGAAGGCGGTCTCTGGATCGCGCATTGGGGCGCAAGCAAAGTGACGCGGCATGATCCGGAAGGCAAGATTACGCGGACCGTCATGCTGCCCTGCAGCCAGGTGACCAGTTGCGCGTTTGGCGGGCCGGGGCTAACCACGATGTTCATCACTACCGCTGCGGACGGACTGTCACCACAGCAACTGGAACGCGAACCGCTCGCCGGCGGTCTATTTGCGCTAGACCTCGATATTGCCGGGGTTCCCGCCAACCAGTTCCGTGGGTGACATGCCGCCATGAAAACCGACATCATTACGCTCGAATCCGATACACAACGTTTACGCATTGCACCCGAACTCGGCGGCAGTGTTGTCGGCTGGGACTGGAAGCTCGGCAAGGAATGGTCTGCGCTATTTCGGCCATGGGACAGCGTCTCCGGCAACCGTTACAGCCTGGCCTGCTTTCCCCTGGTGCCATGGTCCAACCGGATTACCGGAGGCGGCTTCGAGCATGAGGGCGTTTTCCATCCGATTCGTCCCAATCGTGAAGGCGAAACCTATCCCATCCATGGCGATGGCTGGCTACAGGCGTGGCAGCTTGCAGAACGCAATGACAGCCGGATCAAGTTATCACTTGAATCCGACCGTTTCGACGGTAATCCCTATCATTACCGCAGCAGCCAAACCTTTCTGCTACTGCCCGATGGTTTGCAGATCGATTTGACGGTAACGCATCTCGGCCAGAAAACCCTGCCCTACGGTCTGGGACTGCATCCGTATTTCATGCGCAATGCGCATACGCGCCTGATGGCAAAGGCGGAGGGCGTATGGCTGTCGGGTGACGATCCTATCCCGGTCGAGCATGTCACGGCATTTCCGGAAACCTGGGATTACAACACGCCGTCGCCGCTGGAAGGGCCGATGATCGACAATTGCTTCAGCGGCTGGAATGGGAAGGCAATCATTTCCTATCCTGACCGGGCACTGACGCTGACCATGGTGATGCCTGACTGTAATGGGTATAGCCTGATGTACAGGCCGCCGGGGCTGGACTATTTCTGCTTCGAGCCTATCACCCATCCTATCAATGCATTCCACATGAAGAATCAGCCGGGGCTGGCCGTGCTTGGGCACGGCGACAGCCTGGCTTTGCGTGCGAAGTTTCTCGTGAGCGCCGCGTCGAATACGGCTTATACCAATCCCAACCCATAATGTGACAAATGAAATCGATGGATTTTTTCGACTGGCAAGGCGCAGGAGGAGTCAATAGCCATGCTATTGACGACGAGTGCAACGCGGCCAGGCGGAAAAAGACGCGATTTCATGTCATGTTATGAGTTGGGATTGGTATTAGATTCAAACCCTTGCTGCAAGCGTCGGATAGCCGCTCATCGTCAGCATCGCATTACTGCCATTGCAATGCAATCTGGCCTGGCTGCCGACCGCCAGCGTCGCCTTGTCGCGGATGTGTCCGAAGGGAAGACCGGTCAGGATGGGAATGCCAAGCCTTGCGCGCAGATAGCCGACCATGGCGTCGAAATCATAGCCATTGTCGTACTCGTTCAGACGATATGCGGAAAAATCGCCAAGGACGATCGCCTGCTGTCGCAACAAGCCGGCATGCGCAAGCTGCAGCAGCATGCGCTCGACCCGGTAAGGATGTTCGTTGACGTCTTCAATGAACAGAATGCCACCCTCGATACGCGGCAGATAAGGCGTGCCTACCAGATGCGTGAGCATGGTCAGGTTGCCGCCCCAGAGAATGCCCGACACGTCGACAGAAGGATTGTCGCGCGCTTCAAAGGCAATCGTATGCTCGCTCCGCGTCATGCAATTCCAAAAGCTGTCTAGCGTGTAGGCACTGGGCTCGTCGCGCGAAAAATCGTCGCAAATCATCGGCCCGGCAAAACTGATGGTGCCGCCCTGCGCCAGCATGGCCATGTGCAACGCGGTAAAGTCGCTGTGGCCGACAAGCAGCTTGCCGCTGGCGGCCAGGCGTTCGCACTCCAGCATCGGCAGCAGGCGCGACAAGCCATAGCCGCCGCGCAACGCGATGACGATATCGACCTGCGGATCGACGATTGCATCATTGAGCTGTTGCAGCCGGACCGCATCGGTGCCGCCAAAACGCTGGTGGCGGGCACCGGCGTCATAAAAATTCTTTACCCGACAGCCTCGGTCTTCGAGACGAGCAGTCGCACGGCCGACCGCATGTGGATCCGCGGCATAGCCGCTGGCCGCCACAATGGCGACGGTCAAACCGGACAAATCTGGATGGTGTGACATGGTTACTTAATTAATACACTGTATTGGCAATTCGACAGGTCACATCAGGCGTGACGCGCCTCGGGGGCTAATACCAATCCCAACCCATAACGTGCCATGAAATCGCGTCTTTTTCCGCCTGCCTGCGTTGCACTCGTCGTCAATAGCCCGCTATTGACTCCTCCTGCGCCTTGCCAGTCGAAAAAATCCATCGATTTCATTTGTCACGTTATGGGTTGGGATTGGTATAACTCGTGACGGGCATGCGCGGCAATCAGATTGGCGATCGGTTCTTCCAGCGCGGGCGGAATGTCATGTCCCATGCCTTCGATTTCGTGCATGATCGCGCCGGGAATCCAGCGTGCGGTATCGCGTCCGCAGGCAACCGGCACCAATGGATCGTCGCTGCCGTGGATCACCAGCGCCGGCAGGCGAATCGTACGAAGTTGCGCCACCAGATCGCCGGACGAGGCTACCGCCATCATCTGGCGCGAAGTGCCATTGATGGTCGAGTTGCGGCGTACGCTTTCCATCACGCGCTCGCGCAGCAGCGGCTCCGGCGTCGGATACGCGGGACTGCCGATGACGCGGAACAGATGAACGAAATGCTCGACGACCGCATTGATATCGCGCGGATTGCGGGGCATGGAAAACACTGCGTTGTTTGCAGCAAAGCTTGGCCCCGGCAAACCGGGGCGACCGCTGGTCGACATGATCGATGTGAGGGTATGCGTGCGGTCCGGATAGCGCGCGGCAATGATTTGCGCAATCATGCCGCCCATCGATGCGCCGACAATATGCGCCTTGCGGATTTCCAGCGCATCGAGCAAGCCTATCGTATCCTTCGCCATGTCATACAGGGTGTAGCCGCTAAACAGCGGCATGCGAAACAGCGACTGGAAAAACGCCTGATGCAGGTGAGGCTTGCCGAGATGGCTCAGCTTGGTCGACATGCCGCAATCGCGATTATCGAAACGGATGACTCGAAAGCCTTGGTCTACCAATGTCTTGCAAAAGTTGTCGGGCCAGGAAATCAACTGGAGTCCGAGGCCGGCGATCAACAGCAGCGGCTCCCCATTCGGGTCGCCCTGGTCGTCGCAGGCCAGCTGTAGACCGTTGGCTTCAATAATACGCAATCAAACCTCCCAATTTTCAATCCATTGCCAAGCACCGGAGATATCGCTTGAAGATACGGCGTGAATCATTTGTTCATTGACCTGAAACTTCGACAAGCCGGAACTCCAGCAAGGGGCGTGCCATAAGTTGACGGCTGAACGTTGATCACTGCGATCATCCGGGCGATGTCAGTCCAGAATGCGTTCCGCGCTGTGGCCGGTAATATTTATACCAAGGCGGAAAAATCTGCCGACGCGTGAGCGGTTGACCTGTTGACTGTACACGACCGGCAATCTTTCTGCCCGTCACGTCAAAAAGAGAGAATTAAACTTGCGCGTTGGCAATATCTTGCAAGGCGCGGCGCCGCTCCGCAAAAAACTGCTTCAGCAATCCCGCGCATTCCTCGGCCAGCACACCGCCAACCAGCTCGGTGTGATGGTTGAGCTTTTCCTGGGCGAACAGATTGACCACGGAACCGCAGGCGCCAGTCTTGGGATCGGATGCGCCGAACACCACGCGCGACAGGCGGGCATGCATCATCGCGCCTGAACACATTGCGCAGGGCTCCAGCGTCACGTACAGCTCGCATCCCGGCAAACGGTAGTTGCCCAGTACGGCGGCGGCCGCCCGTAAGGCCACCACTTCGGCGTGCGCGGTCGGATCATGATTGCCGATAGGCTGGTTAAAACCGGTCGCAATGACTTGTCCATCTTTCACCACCACCGCACCCACCGGCACTTCGCCAAGCGCCCACGCGTTATGGGCTTGCGAAAGCGCCTGCTGCATGAAGATCGTATCTTGTGCCATTGGCTGCGCCATTGCTTGCGTCGTCACTTGCGTCATCCCGCTCAGTCCTGCGTGATTTCCGCCCAGCAGTTGGGCGTCTCATGCAGCACCAGCTTGTGCAGCCGGAGACCGGTTCCGTAACGGTCGCTAAATACCGCATGCAGGATGTCGAAGGCGGTGCGCGCCAGGTTCTCGACGGTAGGGATGCGATCGATGATGACGGTCTTGTGCCCCGGCAGGCTGGCCAGGAATTCCAGCACCGCCGTGTCCTTTTCATAAGCGAGAAAAGCATGGTCCCAGACATCGACCAGATGCTGTTTTGCCAGCGCCTTCACATCGGAGAAGTCCATGATCATGCCATTGTCCGAACTTCCCTCGACCTCGATCACTTCGCCGATCAGGGTGATTTCCAGCGTATAGCGATGGCCGTGCAGGTTACGGCACTGGCTCTTGTGGTCGGGGATGCGATGTCCGGCATCGAATTCGAGTTTTCTGGTAATCGTAAGCATCAGGGTATGTGCAGTAGCTTGTGGGTTTGCAGGCTGAGTTTCCAGCGCGGCTTTTGTTTGCAGAGTTCTATCGCCAGACGGGTATTGTTTTCCGCTTCCGGGCCATCCATCGGCTGCAGGTAAAAATGCTCGAAGTCGAGCTGCGCGTACTCGTCGAGCGGCTGGCCCGGCTGCGGAATCACCACCTTCAGTTCATTGCCTTTGACAACCTTGAGCGGCGCGCCATGCTTGGGACTGACGCAGATCCAGTCGATTCCCTCGGGCACCGGCAGGGTGCCGTTGGTTTCGATGGCAATGGTGAAACCTTGGGCGTGCATTGCATCGATCAGGGCGCGATCAAGCTGCAGCAAGGGTTCGCCGCCGGTAAATACGACAAACTTTGTATCCGCATACCCGGCTGGCCAGAAGGAATCGATGATGCCGGCAAGCTGTGCCGCATCGTACTTGCCGCCGCGTTCGCCGTCGGTGCCGACGAAATCGGTATCGCAAAACCTGCAGACGGCGGATGCACGGTCGGATTCGCGCCCCGACCAGAGATTGCAGCCCGAAAAGCGGCAAAACACCGCAGGCCGACCCGCATGCGTTCCTTCGCCTTGCAAGGTATAAAAAATTTCTTTCACACTGTAGGTCAAGATCGTTTCCCGGAGTAATCCGACGTGCTTACGTCATTCTGGCAATTGGTGTGCGGCGTCCGACGCCGTACTGATGGAAAAATGCCAATGGCATGAGTGCCGAAATGCAGAGCGACAGCATCTGGCAGGACGGTCCCGCGCAAGAGACGGGTGCGGTGCCGCACCGTTTCAACTTGTCGCGATATTGTTTTTCTGTCCTGATTTGCACTTGTCGCATCAGTTCAAGCCGGTATTTTCGCATTTATCGGGAAAGATGCCCAGCATGGGGGATTGATACCGGTTATACCGGCCGGCCCCTGACGCTTCGACGGATTGATACATGGGTACATTTCGCTACATACATCCTGTAACCGCCCTTACCGATTCCTGATAGGCGAAATGCCTGCGCTCGCTTGTAATACAGCTACGTCGAATGCGCAGCCGGCGCCCGGCAGCAGCCGCTTCGGCGAGCGCGACCAGCCCGACTCACAGAGGAGAAATAATGAAGAAACTGGTGTTGTCCATCGCCGCGGCCTGCGGCCTTTTATCCGGTTGCATCGCGGTCCCCGTCAGCGATGCCGGCGTGCACGTATCCGGCACAGTCCGGTCCGGAAGCGCCGGCCATTCCTATCGCCGCGACCGCGACGGGGACGGCGTGCCGAACCGGTACGACCGCCGCCCGAACAATCCCTATCGTTACTGATGCATTAGAGCAGTTTCGGCAGTCCGATTCATATTTCAGGAAAATCCATCATGCAGATCAAATCATTCGCCGTCTCCCTTGTTGCTTCCGCCGTACTGGTCGGCGTCTCCATGGCGTCCGCATTTGCGCGCGATACGCATACGCCGGGCATCGACGCCACGCAGCAGGAAATCCATGCGCGCATCCAGCAAGGTGTTTCATCCGGACAGATCACCCAGGCAGAGGCCCAGGCGTTGTATCGGCGCGAGCGGGAAATACACATGCATGAAATGAGGATCAAGAGCGATGGCATGGCCACACCGCAGGAACGCGAGCAACTGCGTCACGACCTGGAACAGATGCGCGCGCAAGTCGAAGAAAGCATCTTCAATCGCCGCACCGCCGGCTCTCATACCGATGGTGGAAACCGCATCGATCATGCGCAATACCTGATCCGCTCAAGGATAGAACAGGGCATGCGCAGCGGCGACATTACCCGGCGCGAGGCCGACATACTGTTCGCCAAGGAACAGCGCCTGCAGCGTCACGAGGCGGCGTTTCAAGCCGACGGTTATGTCACCCGTAGCGAACGTCAGCAGTTGCGCGATGAAGTCGCCATGTTGAACGAAGACGTTGAAAGAATGATGTCGAATGGAAGGCGTTATCGATGATGCCGACGCCCCGTCGGCTGAATGCTCCTCTGCTGCCCGGTCGGCAGAGGAAGTCTCTATTTTTGATGCATTTTCCCGGCACGGAGTTGCACGACGGCCGGCGTTAGAACAAGACTTGCTGGCGGCTGGTCAGTGTTGCAAAATCATCGCCCAGGAAAGGCAGTATGGCGTCAGCCACCGGTTGCAGCTGACGTGTCACATAGTGTTCGTAATCGATAGCTGAGCGTCGGGTCTCCAACGGTTCGGGACCGGCTACCGTCATGACATAACGAATCCACCCGCCATTCTGATATTGCACAGGACGGCCATGACGCTGGTTGTATTCGTCGGCGATGCGCGCGGCACGCACATGCGGCGGCACGTTGCGCTGATACTCGTCCAGCGGCCGGCGCAAGCGCTTGCGGTATACCAGCAGCGCATCGAACTCGCCGCTGACCGTGCGCTGGACATAGTCGCGTACATAGTCCCGATACGCTTCGGCCTTGAAAATGCGCAGGTACAGCGCCTGCTGGAATTGCTGCGCCAGCGGCGTCCAGTCGGTACGCACCGTTTCCATTCCCTTGAACACCATTTCCTCGCTACCGTCGGGCTTGACGATCAAACCCGCGTAGCGCTTTTTGCTGCCCTGCTCCGAACCGCGAATGGTCGGCATCAAAAAACGGCGGTAATGCGTGTCGAACTCAAGTTCGAGTGCGTTGTCGAGCCCGAATTCCAGCCGCAAGTGCCGATCCCACCATTGATTGACATGATCGACCAGCACGCGGCCGATCTCGACCGCCTGCTCTTCCGTATGCGCGCTTGTTAGCCAGACAAAGGTGGAGTCGGTATCGCCGTAGATGACTTTAAAACCCTGGCCTTCGATCAGTTCACGCGTGCGGTGCATGATCTCGTGACCGCGCAATGTGATCGAGGATGCAAGGCGAGGATCGAAAAAACGGCAGCCGCTCGATCCCAGCACGCCATACAACGCGTTCATGATGATTTTCAGTGCCTGCGACAGCGGATTGTTGCGCTCGCGCTTGGCCGCTTCACGCCCCTGCCAGATTTGCCTGACGATAGCAGGAAGACAATGCTTGTCGCGAGAAAAGCGCGCCCCGCGAAAACCCGGCACCGTTGCATTGGGGTCGATGTTGTGCGCGCCTTCCACCAGGCCGACCGGGTCAATCAGAAACGTGCGGATAATCGACGGATAAAGGCTTTTGTAATCGAGAACCAGCACCGAATCGTACAATCCGGATCGAGAATCCATCACAAAGCCGCCGGGGCTGTTTTCTCCTGCTACGTCGCCGAGGTTGGGCGCCACGTAACCCTGGCGATGCATCATCGGCATGTACAGATGCTCGAAGGCGGCTACCGAACCACCGCTGCGATCAATGGCCAGACCTGTGACGCTGGCACGTTCCAGCAGGAAGGTCAACAGTTCGGTCTTGGCAAAGATGCGCGTGACCAGTTCACAGTCTTTCAGGTTATAGCGCGCAAGGGCAGGCTTGTCTTCGGCAAATCGACGGTCGATTTCCGCCATCCGCGCGTAAGGATTGTCGATGGACTTGCCTTCGCCCAGCAATGTTTGCGCGACATGTTCCAGGCTAAATGAGGGAAAACTCCAGGTCGCCGATTTGAGTGCTTCGATACCGTCGATGACCAGGCGTCCGGCGATGGCTGCAAAGTAGTGCTGTTGCTTGCCGCCGTGTTCGCGCCATTCCATTACGCTGCGGTCGCGCCCAAAGCGCAACGGAATATGATAGAGCTCCGCGTGTCGTTGCAGCACACGCAGGTCGAACTGCACCAGATTCCAGCCGATGATGGCGTCGGGATCGTGCCGTTCCACCCATCGATTCAGTTGCTCCAGCATCTGCGAACGGTTGTCGCAGTATTCCAGATCGAAGTCCGGCCGATCATCGCCGCCGTTCGGGGGACCCAGCATGTACACCTGGCGCTGGCCGCAACCCTCCAGTGCGATTGAGTACAGTTCGCCGTGGATGCTGGTTTCGATATCCAGCGATACCACTTTCAGTTGGGGGCGGTAACCAGGCGCTGCTTTCATCCTGCTGTCAAGCAGCAGACCATTGCCACCTGGATCAGGCTGGCCGTCGAACCATACCGGCCCTGTGATGAAACGTTCCATCAGATAGCGTTCCGGCGGCCGTACATCGGCTTCGTAGACATCGATGCCGTTTTCGCGCAAACGCTTTTCCAGTTTGAGCAAGTGGCGATACTGCCGGCAATACAGGCCCAGCACCGCGCGTTGCCGGAAATCGTTCAGAGCGAGGGGACGCAGTTCGAACGAACGTTCACCGGATAGCAGCGACTCTGCCTGCTCGCGCTGTTCGGCGGGAATGAAGGCTACCGATCGCTGAGGTCCAAGCCGGATATGGCGCGGCCCCTCATCGGTCGCCAGCCAAAAGTCGACTTCCGTACCACTGGCCGTATCACGCCAGTGTCGAGTCAATAAGAACCCCTGCTTTAGTTGAACCAAGGTGCTGCCTTTAACGCGGCTGTCAGAATGAACGCGCTCAAACATTTTATCAGGCGGCTACAGCGGACACCCGTACAAGGTCATTCGGGTGCCGCGTGAACGCCGAACACCGCGCCGCAGTACCGGCTCGCGATAGAAGCTTAGGCGCCGCGCAGGAATAACTTGTGCAATTTGGCGGGCGTCGCGGGAGGCGATGCAAGGCGAGAGGAGGAGTCATAGCGAGCTATGGCGATGACGAACAACGCCGCAGCGCGCCCGCTACGGCCAACAAAATTGTGCAAGTTATTCCTGCGCGACGCCTTACTGCGCAGGCCCGTGTTCGACCGGATAGCTGGCGGCCCGCCACGCCTTCATGCCGCCATCCAAGGCAACAGCGCGCTGATAACCCATGGTTCGCAGCGTCGAAGCCGCGAGTGTGGAAATGAGACCCAACTCGCAACACGTCAAAATGTGGCGCGTAGGATCGGGCAACTCCTGATTGACGCGCAGCTCGAGCTGGCCGCGTGGCAGCAAACGGGCGCCCGGAATATGCGCGGTGAGATAAGCCTCACGCTCGCGAATGTCCAGGATGATCAACTCGTCGTCTCCGGCGTCGACCCGCGACTTCAGTTCGCCCAACGACATGAAAGGAACCCTCTCGGCAGCCTCGGAAAGCAAATCGGCGACGGTCTTGCCGCCGCTCATATTGGTGCGCAAGGCCTCGGTAATATGCGTCGGCATGGTCAGGTTAAGACTGCGCATCATTTCGACGAACTCGGCGCGATCACGCTTCTGCAGCCGAGGATTGTCAGTGATTTCCTGACCAATCGTGGAATGGCTGCGGCCTTTGTACTCGTGGGCCGGATATACCTTGAGGGCCGGGTCCAGATGCAGGATATGATTGAACAGGCTGTCGTACAGCGCTTCCGGATCGCCGCTGGGCAGGTCGCTCCGCCCGGTGGCGCCAATGAGCAGGGTATCGCCGCTGAATATCCGGTCTTCCGCAATCAGGCACATGGAATCCATCGTGTGGCCGGGCGTGTGCAGCGCCTGCAGGCGCAGCCTGCCGACCGCCAGCATTTCGCCGTCGTCCAGGCGCATGTCCACGAAGGGCGCCGGGCTTGCGCGATGCATCACCAGGGGCGCGTCCAGCTGCCGAGCCAGTTGCCGGCTCGCGGAAAAATGGTCGGCATGCGTATGTGTGTCAAGCAGGTAACGGATACGCAATCCGTGGCGCATCGCAAGGGCTAGATAACGGTCGATCTGACTCTTTTCCGGATCGATGACCACCGCCGCACAGGTGTCAGCGCATCCGACCAGATAGGACTGGCAACCGCCTGTAGTGATCTGTTCGAAAATCATGACCTACCTCCATTGGGGCCGGCATTCGTGCTACACAAGAACATTGCATCTGATCAATCGAATTGACGGCAAGCGCAATGAGTTGATTGTAGATGCGCATAGGGGTCTTTCAAACTAATTATGCTTGCCAGGTTTTGAGAAAGCAGGATGACGATTGCTGGATATCAAGTGATCAAGTGATGGCTTGAGATTGGCATAAAATCCGTTCCTGGCCTCAACCGGCTGCGATTCACCCTTTTCGGCGCCGATTCTTTCCGAGAAATTGGAAGACCTTATCACGCGGTTGCAACCATCTTTTCCTGTCTGTGCAATCATATTTGCCTTAACATCTTGGCCTTAACCCGTGCCAGACAGCAAGGAGCGACACGTCGCTACAATTCCTGCTTAACAAACATAGTTTAACGACCAAGCCATGAAGAAGACAAAATATCCGTCCGCCACGAAAGCCAGTTCAGCGGTAGAGGAACCGGACGAAGAGCTAGCGGACCGACTGCTTGCATTGGCAAACAGTCTACGGGAATCCGACGCTTACGCGGTACTCGGCGAAGCTGAGCGCAAAACGCAGGCCGATCTGCGCAAAGTAGTCAGGAAATGCCTGCTGCAACAGCGCGAACAAGTGCTTGCGGATGCACTTGACTATAGCTACGAGGAAGATGCCAAGGCCCATCATGTATTACGCGAAAACATAGAAGACCTGGCCGGCACTGCACTGCTCCACCGCGATGACAAGGCCGCACTGGAAGTGAATGCCTTCGTGATTCCTCTCTTCATCCATACGACGGGTGGCCTGAACAGCGAACAGTGCTTTCAGGACGAAGACGCATTCAACCGGCTCCGGGAAAGTATTATCGACAGTGGCCTGGAAAGCCGTAAAGCTAGTGTGATGCTGGTGAGCCATGCCTATCATCCTGACGAAATCAGGCATATCGCCTATTGCCAGTTAAATGCGATGGTCCATGAAGCGACCGGCGCGATGACACGCAAGAAGCTTGTTGCCGCCGATGCGATCGTTGGCAGCATGCGCGGATGGCCGCCGTCTCACTTCGCGCCGGACGATCATGCGCTGGAACTGCGTTTCCTGTTGGGCTTTGCGCTGAAAGCCATGGACGATGCGTTCTACCATGTGCCGGAAAAAGAAGCGGCGGCCGACCGCTACTTCGACGAGCGTGCCGAGCGCTTTCGACAATGGTCGAAGCAGGCGACGCCATTGCTGCGACGCTGTCTCGTCACCGACGGGCGTGACATGCAGATCGACTTCCTGTATCAGGACTTGTTCTTTGGCGGGAAGGACGCGGCATTGGCGGAAATGGAAGTACTCCGTCTGCTATCGGAAGTTCAAGGTACGCTGGAATTGCACGAGACGGGTCCGGATGAAGCCAGGGCGATTATCGGGCCCATGGTATTGAATGATGAATCGGTGTTACGGATAAGCTTGCATGCGAGGTCTACGGGCACCTTGATCGGCAACGTCGATGGACCGGCAAACCAAGCGGAGACCATGGAAAGCGCCATCGCTGATCGCGCAGACGGCTTGATTGCGATTGGCGTTCGCGAGGTTCAGATTGCCAGGGCGTTCGACTCGGAAGGCTTGCCAACCGGAGTTCGCGCATACTCGCCGCGATAGGATATGGTGGTCTGCTGATCTCGGCACAGAGACGGCAAGCAAACCAGTTCACTGTGATCGCACCTTATCCCTATTTTGGGCAATGGCAAACCTGTTACCATTGCTCATCCTTTGCAGCAATACGGCCAGGCGCTGTTAATAAAGCTGACTTCTTTGCGAAGGCCTGAACTGTTTTTGGCATTACATGAAATATTGTGGTTAACTGCATCAGCTATTCACTTCCATGCCAATCGAGCCACTTCCCGAACCTGTTTTGTCAAGTCAGCCTCCCCGTTCAGGACCAGAGTCGCTTTCGCCATTTTTGCCGCTCAAGCGTCCGGTCTTCCGCATGTTATGGAGCGTATGGCTGACCGCCAATATCGCTATGTGGATGAACGACGTCGCGTCCGCGTGGATGATGACGTCAATGACTGCATCGCCGATATGGGTGGCACTGGTCCAAACGGCCTCCACTCTGCCCGTGTTCCTGCTTGGGCTGCCAAGCGGCGCGTTTGCGGACATTCTCGACCGACGCCGCTATTTCATCCTGACACAGTTCTGGGTCGCCGCAGTTGCCATCATTCTGTCCGTCGCGGTCCTGGCCGACTTGATGACCCCGTGGCTATTGCTGGCATTGACGTTTGCCAATGGTATCGGCCTTGCGATGCGCTGGCCTGTTTTTGCCGCCATCGTTCCTGATCTGGTACCGCGCCCGGAACTGCCTGCCGCCCTCGCTCTCAACGGCATAGCGATGAACGCATCCCGTATTGTCGGACCGCTGATTGCGGGCGCAATCATTGCCAGTGCCGGCAGCGCGTATGTGTTTATTCTGAATGCCCTCATGTCCCTGATCTGCGGATTTGTGATCATGCGGTGGCGCTACGAGCGCGTTCCCAGTACGCTGGAGCGGGAGCGATTGATCAGTGCAATGCGGGTCGGAATACAGTTTGTAAGGCAGTCGTCCAGGCTGAAAGCGGTATTGTTAAGGATCTTCCTTTTCTTTTTTCATTCGACCGCGTTACTCGCACTATTACCCCTCGTCGCGCGCGGACTGCAAGGCGGCGACGCCGGTACGTTCACCGTCCTCCTCGCATCCATGGGATCCGGTGCGATCGTTGCAGCCATGTTTCTGCCGCGCTTGCGCCGGCTGATGTCTCGGGATGCGCTCGTGGTCCGTGGCGCCACACTGCAATCGGCGTCGACGTTGGTCGTTGCCTTTGCCCCGAATGTCTATGTCGCTGTAGCCGCCATGTTCTTTGCAGGTATGGCCTGGATCACCACGGCCAATTCACTGAGCGTTTCAGCCCAGCTAGGTCTACCGGATTGGGTACGTGCACGCGGCATGTCCATGTATCAAATGGCAATCATGGGGGCAAGCGCCACCGGCGCTGCCGTTTGGGGACAGGTGGCGACGCTGCAGACCGTACAGATCAGTTTGGCCATCGCCGCGGTAACAGGGACGGTGGCCATGCTTGCCGCCGAACGGTTCGCGGTGGACCGGGATATCGAAGAGGATTTGACCCCATCCCGTCAACTGAAAGCGCCAGTCCTGGATCTGCCGATTCAAAAAAGCAATGTCGTGGTCACGATCGAATATGTCATCGATCCCAGGCATGCGACCGAATTTCAACAACTTATGCAAGAGAGCCGCCGCAGTCGCCTGCGACAAGGTGCGTTGAAATGGGACTTGCTTCACGACATCGCGCAGCCCGGTCGCTATATCGAACAGATAGTGGACGAATCATGGACGGAACATTTGCGCCGTTTCGATCGGGTGACGGCGTCGGACGTTGCGCTGCGAGAACGAAAGCTTGCGTTTCATATAGGCGATGCCGCACCGTTGGTGACTCGCTATATGATTGAAAACGGATGACAGGCTGCCTGGACTGATAGCCCTTGCCGATTTGGGATGCGGGAAACAGCAGGAACGCCCGCCATTGTCATTCAAATTTCAATTTCGACTCGGCGGCAATCTTTCGGTAGGTCGCAATATCGCTGCGAATCTGTTGGCTGAACTGTTCCGGGGTACTGCTTTGCGGCGTCAGTCCCATGCTCTGCATGCGCGTGCGCAATGCGACATCTCTCAGAGCAAGATTGGCGGCCTTGCCAATCCGTTCGACTACTGAAGGCGATGTCGCGGGCGGCGCGAGAAATCCCAGCCAGGATACCTGGACAAAGTTCGGCAGCCCGCTTTCCACTGCAGTCGGTACATTCGGGAAGCGCGGATCGCGCTCTGAACCGGTTACCGCCAGCAGTTTGACCTTGCCCGCGTCAACATAAGGCTTCACCGAGGCATCAAATGCAAGCTCCAGTACGCCAGCCGCCACATCGGCGAGCGCCTGCGAAGTCGAGCGATAGGGAACATGTACGAGATCGGTCCCGCTGAGCGACTTGAAAAATTCTCCCGCAAAATGTGCACCGCTACCGGGGCCGGCGCTGCCGTAGTTCAGTTTTCCGGGATGCTTCCTGGCGTACTGAATGAATTCGGGGAGCGACTTGGCAGGTACGTTATTGTTGGTCACTATCCCCAAGCCATAGACTGCTGCCGTCGTCACCGGTGTGAGGCCGGTCATCGGGTCGAATGGAACGTTCGGCTCGATCACAGGCAGGATGCTGTAACTGATATTGGTGAACAGCAGCGTCATACCATCGGGAGCGGCCTTGGCAACTGCCTCAATGCCTATCCGGCTGCCGCCGCCCGGCCTGTTTTCGATGATGATGGCTTGACCTAACTGCGACGCCATCTTGTCGGCGAGCATGCGTGCCGTCTGGTCCGTTATGCCGCCCGCGCTGAACGGCACGACGATCTTCAGATACGTTCGTTCCGTGGCCGATGCCAGGCCCGAAGCGGTAGCCAGAATGGTAACCAGTAAGGCGCGACGGCCTGCCGATGAAATCATGATTGTCAATCTTCAATGTAGTTGTTGAGTGAACTATGCCGAGCCGGGACGCTCTCCTTCGATGCATAACAGGGACGCCTTCAGTATAGAAACGAACTGATGAATAGTAAATTTGGGGTCACCGGGCAGAACGTGGCTCCATCGGCAGGCGCGTTTGCACCATCGACAATACTCATCATCCAGGTAACCGCAATGTCCGGGGCATTTCGATGCCGGGTACAGGCATCCCGGCCGTGACGGCTTCCGGCGCCGCCACCTTGAAAACCGAAACCAGCTCCGCAAGTTGCTGCGATTGCTGCTGCAGGCTGTTTGCCGAGTCGGCCGTTTCCTTCACCAGCCGGGCATTTTGGCGGGTAACCCCTTCGATTTCTCCTGCCGCCTGATTGATCAGGTCGATGCCGCTGCTTTGTTCAGCCGTGGCGGCACTGATCTCGCTCATCAGGTCCGTCACGCGCCGCACGCGTTCCATGATCTCTTGCATGGTGCGCCCGGCATCGCCGACCAATTCGCTACCGGCGCGTACTTCACTGACCGAGTCCGTGATCAGCGACTTGATTTCCTTTGCCGCACTGGCCGAACGTTGCGCGAGACCGCGCACTTCGCTGGCCACCACGCCAAAACCCCTGCCCTGTTCGCCGGCGCAGTGCGGAATCGGAGATCACCAGAATTTCATAAGGCTACAAGCCGCTCGACGATGGAGCGAGCCGGGCCGCTTCGAGGATCCGGTCAAGCTTCTCCTGCGGGACTGCTCTCCCGGGAACCATTTTTTTGGTGGCGTAACGCCAATTGCACAGCTGAATGACATCCATCTGTTGATCTCTCGTTGTATTGCGGTTGATTGAACTGTCTAGGGATGTTGAAAAATGCGTTGAGCGTGGCGGGACAAAGGCGCGCAAGCGCAGGAACAATATGCCGAGCACCGCCCTTCGGAACCGCGAAGCGCCGCTGCTATTCAGCGGTCTGTTCGCGCGCAAGCCGTTTCAGCACCACCGGGATGCCTCCATGCGTCTTCTTGGTCATCCATTGCGCCAGCGCCGAATCGAGGTGATCCGCATGCCCGGGGAACCACTCCGTCAATGCCTTGATCATGCCGAGCAAAAAATCCGTCCTTCCCATCACGACCATGCCCCGTGCTTCATACAGGGTACGCAGCACTGCCTGGTGCTCGGCCATATGACAGTCGCGCGGCGGAAAGGCATGCTTCACCATCCAGTCGTTCTCTTGGTGGAAATGTTCTTCCGTCGCCTCGATGAACTTGTCCAGCATCGTCAACACGTCGTCCTGCGCGGCCGTGGCCAGCGCATTCAAGGTGTCGACAAACTCGCGATGGTGTGCGTCCATCGGCGAGAAGCCGAGCAGATATTGATCGGTCCATGGGAAATCAATTTCCGCTACCGTCGCTGCATTCATACCTATCCTCCCTTGCCTCCCTTGCCTCCCTTGCTTTGCCTGGCCCAATCCGCAACCGGACGCAGGCGGCGAAATCCCGGATAGTTTCCATTCCATCCGGGAGTTGGCTTAGGCACCGCGCCTTACGACGTAATGCTGACCACCTCGCCGCTCTTCAAGCGCATCAGGCGTTCGACCAGCTCGCCGTCCACGTAATACAGTTCCGTGTAGCAGCCGATCGTCTCGCGTGTATCGAAATAAGACCAGCGGCAATTCCCGAACGGTCCCTGGAAGAAACCCGCCATGGACTTTTCGATGCCGCAATCCAGGTAGTGGTGCTCGGCCTGTGCGTATTCTTCCGCGTTCGCCAGGCGGAAGCCGACATGGTGCGGTCCCTTTCCATTGGTATCGAGCCAGTCCTTGTACACGCTGCTGCCGCCATCATGGCGGGCGAGTTCGATCAGCGTGTCGCCGGCGAAGCCATAGGCGCAGCTGAACTGGAAATCGCCCGGCTTGCCGCGGTATTCCTTTTCCGTTTGTTCCTTCGCCAGGTTCTCAGCGATGTTCCAGGCATCGATACCGTTGGTCTTGCGCCAGAATTCGACGGCCTCGTCGAGGTCTTCCACGACAAAGCAGATCTGGTCGAAGCTTCGAGCCAGGAAATTCAGGGGGTTGTTGCTCATTGATGTACTCCGTGCCTTCAGGTTTGTATGCAGTTGCGCAGCGGCGTCCCGCGCCATCCGCGGGACGCCGATCTTTACAGGAACACGCCGAGGTTTGGCGTGTTAAGCACTACTTCGGTGACGAGCGCGTTGCGCTTGAGCAGCCGCGCGCCGTTGTCTGTCAGGCGAAGCTGGTCCTGGCGACGGACCGGGATAATGTCGCCCCGTTCATCGTGACCGCGCTGACGATAGATGATCAGCGCGCTTTCGACGGCCAGGACGTCGGCCTGTTCGGTCTGCTGCACCAGCAGACTTCCGACCACGCGCAAAGTACGCGAGGGAGGTGTTTCGGCCCAGGCCGCACCGGAATCCAGGCGCTTGATGCGGACCTTGATCAAGTCCTTGCTGTCAAAGATGCGGAAGGCGCCCGCCGGTGTCTCGTCCGCGTAGTTGGCCTTGGCGACGCGGAGCGGCACGAGGTATTCGATGCTGTCATCGATCAGGTCGAACCATTCCCAGTAACGTCGTTCATCCAGCAGCTTGGCTTCCCACGAAAGGAATTGCTGGGCGATGGCGAATTGCTCCGGCGTCGCCGGTTTGTAGGCGGTGCTGTTCACTTGACTCATTGCTTGCTCCCTTCCCTGGCAGCATCGCCTTCCCTCATCTCCCTCAGCCAGCGGCGCCAGAAACCTTGCTGCAGATATTCTCCGTAAATCGACTTGTGGAATTGGCCTGGCCCCTTCCATTCCGGATCGGGACCGCCACGCTTCTGCTGGTAGTTCAGCATCGCACCGGCGCGGCGACTCCACGGGCTGGCCGCCATCTTGGCGATACCTTCCCAGACCGCCGTGTCGTCCATTTCAAAAATACCGCCGGAGCCAAAGCCGAACTGGCCGGCGAGATAGGCTTCTTTTCTGTCTTCGTCGGACAGGAAGGCATATTCGAATTCCCAGGTCCACATTTCCATGACGCCTGGCGAAACAGGCTGCCACATCCGGATATTGGTGAACGGCACCGGCTTCCCGCCGGGCGTGGCCGGCTGCGGGAAGCGCAGGTAGCTGAAGTTCGGAAAAATGGTCCCGATCGTCGGCGGCGTATTCTTGATCATGTCCACCTGAACGGGATCGAACCCGGATAGATCGAATTGCGCGCGTGTCTCCGGCGGATAGGCCCACATTTCAAATGTTGGCCCCCACTGGGTCAGTTCATGTCCGATGAAACTGTTGCCGTTGCCGAAGTCATAACCGCGGGCTATCGTGCTGACCTCGCGAATGCCGGGAATGAACTCGGACAATTCAGCCGCGATGTGGGCAGTGCTGACGTGATAGGCGTCGCCGCAGAAGTTTTCCGCGCCGCTCTTCCAGTCGGCCTTGACGATGAAGCGCTCGGGCGGTGCCATCACTTTCATTCCTTGCGGATGCAGGCCGAAGATCGCATCCAGCGCCCAGGTTGCCTCGCCCAGGTATTCCTTCAGGCTGACCGCGTTCTCGTCCAGGCAGGCGAAGATAAAGCCGTGATAGCTTTCCACTTTCGGTGCGCGGCGCAGGCCCCATTTTTTCGCATCGAGGGAGCCAGCGTAGGCATCGTTGAAGTGGGGCGCGCCGGCAAAGTCGCCGTTGATCTTGTAGACCCAGCCGTGGTACGGGCACTTGAAGTGCTTGGCGTTCCCCTGGTCCTCGTGACACACCTCGCTCCCGCGGTGGCTGCAATGGTTCAGCAGCACGTTGACCTTCCCCGTTTCGTCGCGGATCACGATGACCTGGTCCAGCCCGATCCGGCGCTGGACGAAATCACCCTTGGTCGGAATTTCCGAGTCGTGCGCGACGAATACCCAGTTGCGCGTGAAAATCCGGTCCATCTCGGCGCGGAACACCTTGTCGTCGCAAAACACCTCGACCGGCAACAGGCCTTGCTCGAGCGCCCCTTCCACCCGCCCGAACAGCTTGTTCAGGCCCTCATTTTCTCCGCCCGAAGCGACAGAATCGAATTTATACATCTCCTGCTCCTCTTCTCATTGCATCCTGCTCTCGCGGACACTTTCAACATCGCGCCATATCGGCACGACCGATCAAATTGGAAAGACATCGAACAACCGGAGTCCGGCTTCATGCGGCGCCGTTCCAATGTCAGATTTCATCCAGCATGCGTGCGAACGACGCTTCCATCAGGCCCACATGGGCGGAACCGCCCTCGCCCTCGATTTCGATCTGGCTCAGCCGGCGCGCATTCTCGACGACCGTCCGGCAGCGTTCCCAGCGCCGTTGTTCGAACTGCTGAAGGGCCTCGGGAACGGATGCCGCGCTGTTCAGCACCTCTGCCAGGACGACCGCATCCTCGACACCAAGGCAAGTGCCGGCGGCCAGATGCGGCGTCGACGCGTGGACAGCGTCGCCGATCAGGACCACCCGGCCTTGATGCCAGGACAGGGGTACGAGCAGACTTTCCATCGGACGAAACACCAGGCAGGACCGCGCATTGATCTGTTCGCCGATCATCTGCAAGGTCTTGTTGGGCATCTCCGCCAACAGCCTCTTGGCCATCGGCAGGAGTTTTGCATCTGACACGTGGGCGGCTGAATGACGATGCTCGTTGATGAACAGGTACATCTCGGTATCCGAGACCGGGCATACACCGGCCTTTACCTTACCTCCGACCCACAAAGTGGTCCGCTCGATTTCCGGCGCTCTCGGAAGCAGTGCCCGCCAACACCCCTGGCCGCAGTATTCAGGTTGGTAGACCTCGGGCAGCACTGCCTCCCGCACCTTGGAGCGGATGCCGTCCGCACCGATCACCAGGTCGTAGCGACGGCAATGGCCGTCCGCGAATTCCACCTCGACGGACCGGCCATCCTGGCGCAACGCGCGGAAGGTGCTTCCGAGGCGGACATTCGCACCCAGGTTGAGCGCCTCGTCGCCAAGAATCCTGGCGAGGTTCCGCCGCTTGATCGCTCCTCCCCCGGGTACTTCAGGACCGGCGACCCGGGGTGTCGACAACTGCGCCAGCAAGCTTCCGTCAGGCGTCAACAGGTCGATTCCATCGCTGGCATGCCCGTGCGCGAGAAAGGCATCCAGGATGCCCAGGCTTCGAAACACCCGTAACGCGGCGCCGACCAGGCTGATGCCTATCCCGTCAGTCAGCCAGTCCGGCTCCAGTTCGACAACCTCGACGGCAATGCCGTGCTTGCACAGCGCAATTGCAGTCGTCAATCCGGAAACCCCGCCTCCGACAATCAATACGTTCTGGACGAGTCTGGTCATACGTTCTTGCACCTCATATCAGAGCCTGGACCGGGACACGGTGCAGCAGGCATTGGCGGGACGG
This sequence comes from Noviherbaspirillum saxi, assembly GCF_003591035.1. Taxonomy (NCBI): domain Bacteria; kingdom Pseudomonadati; phylum Pseudomonadota; class Betaproteobacteria; order Burkholderiales; family Oxalobacteraceae; genus Noviherbaspirillum; species Noviherbaspirillum saxi. The sequence goes on along the minus strand of NZ_QYUO01000002.1, from coordinate 1,087,217 downwards.
CCATCATTACCACTTCGCCATCAGGATGGATAACGAGTTGCACCGGATCGAGCCGTTCACCCAGGCAAGGCCCGAGAATGCACATTCCCGATGCAATCTCGAACTGGGCGCCATGGGCAAAACACACGATCCGGGTCCGCTTTTTATTCAGGTAGCCGTGGCGACGCCACGGCAATGGCGTATCCCCTTCGTGAGGGCAGCGGTCATACCAGCCATGCAGCCCTTGGCCTTGTCGGACGATGAACAGCGTGTCCCTGCCCACCCCGGCCGGATCAAAGCCGCGAGCCTCCCCATCGGGGATATCCTCTAGCCGGCAAAGCGTCGCTGTGCTGTTCATCGAATATGTCTCGCCGCAATCTGGACTAGTGACCATCCTTACCGGGCGGCGGGCCGCCGACAGGTGCCCACTTCTCACGATGCTGGAACAGATAGACCTGGGTCGCATCCGCCGATGCCTGGACTTCCCGGGGTACCCAGTTCTTGTCGTGAAGGTCCATATCCGCGTCATACTCGAAGCGGCAACCCAGCGGACTGTTGAAGTACCAGAACCAGTTGGACCCGAAAGTATGGCGGCCCGGGCCCCAGAAGCTCTGATAGCCAAGCTTCAGGAAGCGGGTCCCGGCCACCATCACGTCATTGGGTCCGCCGAGGTGGAATGCGATGTGCTCGATCCCCTGCATGTGCGGCGGCGTGTTGATCAGAAACAGTGCGTGATGCTCCAGGGTGCCGGCCGGTTGCAGGAACATGCCCGCGCCCAGCAAGCGGTCGGTCACGCGGAAGCCGAGGCGGTTCACGTAAAAAGCTTCGTCCTTGGCCGCATCCGGCGTAAAGGCGGCGAAATGCGACAGGGACCTCGGCTTGGGCGAGGCTTGCACATCCACACCGAGTTGGTTGGGACCGCGCTGCGGCTTGGCGCCGGGCGCATTGATCGGTTCGGCCGGCAGATCCAGAGGACGGCGGATGGTGACCTGAAAGCCGATGGTGAAGCCGTTGTCGTCCTTCGCTTCGATCGCGCCATCGGCCAAGCGACGCACCTCGCGGTCCTTGCCCAGTTCGGCGGCGATGGCCTCCACGGTCTCGGCAGTGTCGACCCCGTAGACCATCTTCCGGACCGAACTGCCCGAGGGCAGCGGCGGCGGCAGGGACGGATCATCCATCGCGGCAATGACGATCGCCGTGCCATCCTGCGTTTCGAACCGGCCGCCGCCAGCGCCTGCATTGACCGCCGTCAGGCCATAGTCGGTTAAATACTTCGTCGTGCCTTCGATATCGTCGACGGCAAAAATCAGCGCATCGGGTCCTATGATGTTCATCGCTTGTTTCTCCTTCCTGGGTTTATTCGTGACATTGCGTTCAGTCAGCCGGTTTTATGCGTGGTTAAATTTGGTCGTTGCCTCGCCGAACGCTTCCGCTTCCGGGGCCGGCGCTGCTTTGGTTTTAAGGAGGAAATGGGCCAGCGCGGGCAGCAGGATTAAGGCTCCGAGCATATTCCAGAGGAACATGAAGGCGAGGAGCAAGCCCATGTCGGCCTGAAACTTGATCGGGCTGGCCACCCAGGTGATGACGCCGATGGCTAAGGTGATACCAGTCAGCATCACCACCTTGCCGGTGAATAGCAGCGCGTGGTAGTACCCCTCGGACAGGCTCTTTCCCTCGCGCATCTGCGCCAGCGTCACCGAGAGGATGTACAGCGCATAGTCCACGCCGATACCGACGCCCAGCGCGATGACCGGCAGCGTCGCCACCTTTACCCCGATGCCAAGGGCGACCATCAGCGCCTCGGACAGAATCGAGGTGAGCACCAGGGGAAGGATCGCCACCATTACAGCGCGCCAGCTCCGGAATGTGACAAAGCACAACACCACTACGGCGCCGTAGACCAGGAACAACATCTGGCGCCACGCGTCACGCACCACGATATTGGTCGCGGCATCGATGCCAGCCGAGCCGGCGGCCAGCAAGAATTTGACATCCTTAGTGTCGTTGACGCTTGCAAATTGATCGACCAGTTCCACCACCCGATTGAGCGTCACTGCTTTGTGGTCGCGCAGGTAGACGTAGATCGTGAGCAGGGAGCAGCTGTCGTTATACAGTCCGCGCGGCGCTCCGGCCGTCACCATGTTCAGCATGTCCTGATTGGGCAGGAACTCGTACCACTTCGGATTGCCTTCGTTCACCCCTGTCAGCACGCGCCGATTCAATAGGGCCAGAGTGCTGGTACTCTCGACGCCGTCCAGCTGGCGCAACTGCCACTCCAGCGCATCCACCTTGTTCAGCGTCGCATACTGGGAACACTGTCCCTCAGGGGTTTTCACCATCACCGCCAGCACATCGCTGGAAGCGCCATAAGCCTCGTTGAGGAAGGCGACGTCCTGGTTGTAGCGGCTGTCCGCACGCAGCTCGGGGGCACCGGGATCGAGGTCGCCGATCTTGAGGTGGGTCGAGGCGATAAAGCCCGCCGCCGCCAGGTTGACGGCGATGAAGACCGCGATCGCCGCCCAGCGCCGCTGCGTAAACTCATCCAGCCAGGCCCAGAGCTTTTGCTTTTCGCCACTCGCCGTATCCGCGACTTCATCGCGCAGGCTGCGACTTGCGGCCGCTGCACTGACCCCGGTATAGCTGAGCAAAATCGGCAACAAGATGAGGTTGGTGAAAATCAGCATCGCCACGCCGACCGAAGCGGCAATCGCCAATTCACGGATCGCCTGAATGTCGATCACCAGCAGCACGGCGAAACCGACCGCGTCCGCTACCAGAGCCGTCAGGCCGGCCAGGAACAGGCGTCGGAAGGTGAAGCGGGCAGCTACCAGCTTGTGCATGCCGCGCCCAACGTCCTGCATGATGCCGTTCATTTTCTGGGCGCCATGGCTCATCCCGATCGCAAACACAAGGAAGGGCACCAGGATTGAGTAAGGATCAAGCGCATAGCCCAGGGTCGGCAGCATCCCCAGTTGCCAGATGACCGCAACCAGCGAGACCGCGACCACCAGGCCGGTCGAGCGGGCGCAGCGCGTGTACCAGAACACGAACGCGGTCGCGATCACAACAGCCAGGCCGAAAAACAACAGGACCGCACGTACCCCTTCGATCAGGTCACCGACGATCTTGGCAAAACCCGTGATATGGATCTGCACGCCCTCCTGCTCGTATTTCGTCCGCAAGGTTTCCAGACGTTGCGCGAACTCGGCGTAGTTCAGCGCCTGTCCGTCCGCATCCTTGGCAAGCAGCGGCACATAAATCACGCTGGAACGCCGATCCAATGCCACCAGCTGGCCGATCTCGCCGGAGCGGGCGATATTGGCTTCCATCTGCTGCAGGCTGCGTGCCGAGCCGTCGTAGCCGTCAGGGACCACGGGACCGCCTTCGAGCCCGTCTTCCGTCACACCGACCCAGCGGGTGGACGGTGTCCACAAGGATTTCATCTGGACCCGGTTGACGCCCGGCGCAAGAAAGATCTCTTCGCTCAGCCGGCGCAGCGACTCCAGATAGGCTGCGTCGTAAATCGTGCCCTTTGGATTGGCCACCGCGATCCGCACCGCATTGCCCAGTCCTACCAGGTCCGCCTGATGCGCAACATAATTCTTGATATACGGATGATGCTGCGGGATGGTCTTTTCGAAGCTCGCGTTGAGTTCGACACGGCTGGCCTGGAAGGCCATGAAGGCCGTCATCAACACGCACAGAATCACGACGACGATACGGTTGTTGAACAACAGGCGCTCAACCAGCGAGCCGGATTGCGAATCGAAATCCGCGCCGCCGGTGACCTGCCCATCGGAAGTGGTCTTTGATACGTTCAATTTGACGCCTGCTTTACAGTAATGGAATCCATAATGACTGCCCCTTGGGCGCTGAGCGCGAGCATGCTGTGGTCATCGAGCACAAGCAGACCGTTCAAGGACGGTAGCGGCGCGGCTTTGATCGCCTGGAGCCGGTCGCCGTCCGGCGCAAGCAGCATGCCGGCCTGATTGCACAGGACCAGTTTGCCGCCGGGCAGCAGCGCCGACGCAGTGATCGATGCGGCCACCGGGGCGGGCAGCTTCACCCAATTCTGCCCGCCGTCGCGACTGCGCCAGACATTGCCGCGCAGGCCGGCCACGAACAGTTCCTGCCCGTTCAGCAGTTCCGCGGTGAAGAAGCTGCCCTTGTACGGCGTCTCGATCCGCCTGAATGAGCGCCCTGCGTCAGTGGACAGCTGCACCATCCCCTGCTCGCCGGCGATAAGGAAGGTATCGCCATGCCGGCGCATTGCGTAGTAGTGCAAGCCCTTCGGATTGTCGAGACGGTTCATCCAGGCACGCCAGGTCTCGCCGCCATCACGCGATTCCAGCGCAAGGCCGTAGGCGCCCACCGCCATCAAGTGCTTGGTATCAAGCATCAGGACGTCGAAGAAGGGTTTGTCCGGTCCATCCGCAACCAGCCTTTCGGCGTCCTCGATGGCCGACTCTTGACGCGAGGCGCGTGCTGCATCGAGCACGAGCGCGGCCGCCTTGCGTCCATCAAGGCGTGGCGTCCAACGCTGTCCGCCGTCGCTCGATGTCAGAACGACGCCGCCATGGCCGACCGCCACGCCGTGGGCCGCATCATGGAAGCGGACCGCAGTCAGCGTCACGCTGACCGGGGTCGGCGCCTGACGCCAGGATTTGCCCTGGTCATCGGACAACAGAACCAGTCCCCGTTCGCCTACCGCTACCAGCCGGGTGCCGGCTTTTGCAGCACCCAGCAGAACGGCTTGATCAGGCCGGCGTGCATTCAGTGCCGGGCGGACAAGCGCTTCGCCCACCGCGCCCAGTGCGCTGGCGTCCAGCGCACCGCACATCATGACCAGGCCCAGCAGGGCCCGGCGCTTTGCTTGAAATGACTTGATGGCCATGCTCAACTCAACGAAGGCTTTCGCCGGCCAGTGCATCCGGCGTGAAATGGCTGTCCGGACGACGCGTCTGGACCGCAACGTGGCTCGACTTGCTGTTCATGATCACGCCTGCAAAGCCTGTACCTGCCAGCAGGTCGTTAAAGCCGAACGAGCCGAGCAGCAGTCCCGGCAGGTCGGGGGCGACAATGACCTGCGTCCACAAGGTCTTCCAGAGCTGGCCATTGGCATCCCAGCGGTCCGCCAGCACGCAGATCCAGGTATCTTCATCGCAGTAGTAGCGGCTCTTCGGAGCCTGATGGCGCTGGCCTGCTTTCAGGTTGGCTTCCACCACCCAGACGCGGTGCAATTCCCAGCGCATGTGATCCGGATTGTAGTGATGCTTGGAGAGCACTTCCTCGTCGGTCTTCGGCTGCAGGAAACGGTTGCCGTTATACGGAATGATCATTTCCTTCTTGCCGATCACCTTCCAGTCGAAGCGGTCCAGGCGGCCGGTCCAGGTATCGATCTCGTCGAAAGTCATCACGCCTGACGCCGCCGGTGTCGGCGCATCGCAGCAGGCATTGGGCAGCTTGCGCACACGGCGCTGGCCGGTCATGTAGACCCAGGTCGACAGCTTGTTCGGCTCTACGTTCTCGTGGGCCAGGAGCGCTTCACCCTTGCGGATCGCCGGGCCGATGCTGGTGATGCGCACCAGCCAGTAATTGCCGTCACCCTTCTCGAACTGCTCCTGCGTGCCATCCTTGTAGTAGTACGGGAACTGCTGATCGTTGACCGTATCGGAGACCAGGATCGAACGGCCATCCGACGACAGCACGTACCAGTTGCCCAGATACTTCACGGACTCGCCGCCCCAGCGCAGGATGTGATTCCACATCACTTCCTCGCCGTTCTTCGGAACCGGGAACGGAATGCCGCCGTAGGTGCCGCGCGGAACGCCGTCGACGATCTTGGCGCGGGTGGCGTTCTTGAAGGTGTTGTCATACACCCACTGCGGCGCCGCCGCGGTGCGGTGGGTCTTGTACACGTCGACGCGGTAGCTGTCCGGGTACTTCTTCAACATGGCCTTGACGCCGTCGGTCAGCTTGTCCGCATACTGGTCCGCATTCTTGGACGTGATGCTGAACAGCGGCTTCTCATCCTTGAACGGATCGCCGCGGCGACCGCCGGGACGATCGCCCGCGATCGGGGTGGTGAAGCCGCCATTCCATGCGGGTATGGTGCCGTCCTTGTTGCCGGCCTTTTCGGCGCCGAACGGGGTCAGTTCGCTTTTCAGCTTGGCCGCTTCGGCCGGGCTGGTCTCGGCCAGCGCATGCATCGAGGTCAGCAGCGCGCCCACTACGAGCAGGCCAGGTATCAGTTTGCTTCGCTTCATTTTCATTGTCTCCAGAATTTGATGTCAGAAGGTCCGCCGCAGCGTCAGGGTCAGGAAGTTGCGATCCCTCAGGCTCTGGCCGTAGGTAAAGGGCGGCGCCGTGGCTCTGGTCGGATCGGAACTCAGGAGGGTGTCGGCCTTTCCGTAAAAATGGGTGTAGGCCGCATCGAAATACCAGGTCGCGTCGTACACCACGCTCATTCCAAGCGTGAAGTCGCCACCATTGTTAGGAGGCAGCACGCCCGGGCCGAGCGCCAGCGAACGTGAACCCTTCGGGGCATAGCTCAAGCCGACCGGAATGGACAGATCCATGCCAGGCAATACCTGGCGGTAGGTCGGGGTAAACACCATACGCATGCCGATGGCATCGCGCTTGCCGTTCGGATCCAGCGCCGCAGGTACGCCCGGTGCGCCGGGTACGCAGTGTTTCTTGCAGCTCAGCATGCGATTCCAGGCGATTTCGCCAACCAGGGTTGATTCGCGGAACAGCCCATTCGGCGGCAGCGACCAGATGGTCGACAGGTTCACATGCGCCGTATTACCGACGGCATACGCAGGGTTGTCCGCGTTGTCCACGGTCGGAATCGGTACCGGGAACGGCAATGCCCGCAACAGCGGTGTCACATCGACCGTGCCGCCGGACGAAGCCAGCGCCTGATTGCGGCGGACCGACGCTTCGAGCGCAACGTTGGCATCGCCAAAGGTACGGCTCGCACTTGCACCCAACAGCTTGGTGTTTTCGTGATAGGCGTGATAGAAGCCGGTGGGACCTCTTGGCCCGACCTGAGTAACGATCTGCGGTGTCTTGTCGTGGAACTGCATCAGGTACACGCCGTAGTCGGTTTCGTCGGCGCGCCAGCGCAACTGAACCCCGCCCTGCCCCGAGTTCTTGGCCTTCATGTCGGCCAGGCGGGGCGCTGAAGAAAACGGCCCGGTCCACATGTTTTCGGCACCCGGGCCAAACAGGTCGCCAACGGAGAAATAGCTGCCCACTGCCGGGAAGCGATTCGGCTCCCATCTCGGCTGGTAATAAGCGCCAATGGTCACTTCCGGCGTGACCTGAACCTGTCCGGAAAGCTGGGGCACCGGCAATACGAATTCCTTTGCCTGCGCCGTCGGGTCTGCCTGGAGACGCGCAATGTCAAAGCGGTTTTGCGCCCCGGCGATGCCGTTGCCCGCGAAGAATAAGGATTCACCCCAGACCAGCGCATGCTGACCAAGACGCAGCGTGACCGGCCTGCCGTCCACGTCCGAATTGAAGAACGCGAAGGCATCGCGCAGCTGAAGATCACGGCCATGGAGACGGCGCGTGGTGGGGTTGAATTCATTCGGCGCCACCGATGTATTGTTCGGTACCGCGCCGCCGGCAAAGCCGGGATTGTCGTTGCTGCTGTTGTAGACCGAGTCGTACCAGCCCTGTGCGCTGACGCGTGCACCGAAGCCACGGTTGGACTTGACGTCGAACTCGGTAAGCAATTCCACGCGATTGGAAATCAGGCCCTTGTCGAAATTGCGGTCGCCGTCGTCGGCATTCGGATTGGCGGTCAGGGCGGGCGATTGGCCCTTGACGCGAAAGGCCATTCCGTAACGGATGGTGTTGTTCCACGTCACAGAAACATCATCATCCGGCCCGGACAACTCCACCGCGTGTGTTACGGGCAGGGTTGTCATCAGCGCCGCCATTGCAATGGCGCGCGGAACCGTACGGATACCCGTGCGATTAACGCATTTGGTCATGCTTGGTCTCCTCTAATTGATTGAACCGCGACATCCGACAGGTGTTGCTCACATTGTTTTTTTCTGTCGAGTGTCGCGGGGCCGGCGAACGTTTCTGCCCCGGTCCGTGTGTCTCTCTTCTTGCTTCCTTACTTCAATAAAACGGCAGCCATCGGCTCAGAGCGCTCCTGCCGGACGCAACCCGTCCCAGCACATGTACTTAATTTCGAGGAATTCATCGATGCCGTAATGGGATCCTTCCCGGCCCAGGCCGCTCTGCTTGACGCCGCCGAACGGCGCCACTTCCGTCGAGATCAGCCCGGTGTTAATGCCGACCATGCCAGACTCCAGCGCCTCGGCAGTGCGCCAGATACGCGACGCGTTCTCGCTGTACAGGTAGGATGCGAGGCCGAACTCGGTGTCGTTGGCCATCTCGATCGCTTCGGCATCGGTCTTGAAGCGGATCAGCGGCATGACCGGGCCGAAAGTTTCCTCGCGTGCGATCGTCATGTCGCGGGACACGCCAGCCACCACCGTCGGCTCGAAGAAGGCTCCTCCCAAGGCGTGCCGACGACCACCGGCGAGGATTTTGGCGCCGCCTGCTATTGCGTTTGCCAGGTGTTCCTCCACTTTGGCCACCGCTGCCTCATCGATCATCGGGCCAATCTGCACGCCCTCTTCCAACCCATTGCCCACCTTGAAGGCACGGGTACGTTCGGCCAGGCGCTCCGCCAGGGCATCGTAGATATTGTCTTGCACCAGCACGCGGTTGGCGGCGATGCAGGACTGACCTGTGTTGCGGTACTTGGCCGCCAACACACCTTCGACGGCGAGGTCGAGGTTGGCATCGTCGAACACGATGCACGGCGCATTTCCACCCAACTCCATCGAGCATTTTTTGATGGTTTCAGCCGATTGGCGCAGCAGCACACGACCCACTTCGGTGGAGCCGGTGAAAGTGACTTTGCGTACCAATTGATGCGAGGTCAACAAGCCTCCGATGATCCGCGTGTCATTACCGCTGAGGACGTTGAACACGCCGGCCGGAATACCGGCGCGAATCGCCAACTCGCCCAGGGCAAAAGCGGTCATGGGTGTCTGGCTTGCAGGCTTGACCACGATGGAGCAACCCGCGGCCAGCGCGGGGGCCGCCTTGCGCGTGATCATGGCCGCGGGGAAATTCCAGGGCGTGATGGCCGCGCACACGCCCACGGGCTGCTTGAGCGCCACGATGTGTTGTGTGACCTTGGGTGCCGGGATAACGTCTCCGCGCACACGCTTGGCTTCTTCGGCAAACCATTGCACGAAGGAAGAGGCGTAGTCCATCTCACCACGTGCTTCGGACAGCGGCTTGCCCTCTTCCAGCGTGATAATCTTCGCAAGGTCTTCCTTGTGCTGCACCATGAGTTGGTACCAGCGGTTGATGATCTCGGCACGTTGCTTTGCCGTGGTGTGGCGCCACTTGCGGAAGGCGGCATCAGCGCTCTCGATCGCCCTGACGGTTTCTTCTTTCTGGCAACGCGGCAGCCTGGCCAGCAGTTCACCGTTGGCTGGATTGCGCACATCATAGGTGCCGTGCGCAGTCTCGGTCACCCATTCGCCGTTGATCAGCGCACCTTCACGCCAAAGCCCTTGGTCTTGCAGCAAATGCTTACTCATGGGTCACCTCAGCAAGGGAATCGACCGACCAGGAATTCGCTATCGGCGTCCGACGTGACTTCCAGCTTCGAGGCTACGAGGCCCTGGCGCAGTGTCTTCATCCAGCGATCGGGGATACGCTGAGAGGGCGCGCGCAGCGGGCCGCCGTTGAAGCCGGCGAGCCAGTCCATGTATTTCCAGTGCGTGCGGTTGATGAAATTGGCGCCAGGCATATAGGATCCGGTGGCGACTCCAACTGCTTGACGTGCGGGTTGAACCTGCCAGTACAGCTTCATTGCTTCTTCCCACTTGCCGTTGCGGGCCAGATCGAAAGCCTTCGGGAAATAGTCACCCATCCACTGGGTGTAGCTGGTGCCGGAGAACTGCACCTTCATCAGGCTCATCAGCGGAATGATGTCGCTCTCGATGGGGCAGCTGATGATCACTTCTTCACGGAACAGATGGTAGGACTCGATCAGGCCGCCGATATGGGGGAAACCTTGCTCGGCCTTGATCGCGACAATGTTCGGGCAGTCGTCGAGCAGGCGGCGGACCAGTTCGTTGGACATGCCGGCCGGGTGGACACGCTCGAAACCCCACAGAGGTATCGGGAACAGCATCACGGCCAGCTCGGTGGCGTCACAGAACGCCTTGGTGTAGTCGTAGATTTCCTGCTCGGTGGTCGGCCAGAAGTTCGACGGGTAGGACAGCAACACGACGTCGGCACCCGCCTTTTCGGCCAGCTTCACGGCTTCGATGTTTTCCTGCAGCGTGCCGAAGCCGGCGTGGAAGAACAAGCCCATGCGCTCACCCGCAGTGTCGCGGGCCAAGGCCGTGAACCGAGCGTTTTCTTCCGGAGTGATCGCCACTTCGGTGCACAGTAGCGTGTACTTGAACCCGAGGTCGACGACGCGCTGGACATCGTGGCGGATGCCGCGCTCGTTGAGCCGTTTCAGGTCGGCGCTATAGCTGGGAATGGTCACCGACGAGCAACCGACCAGGTAGTCCTTTGCCCAGGAACGGGCATCCTTGCGTTGATATTTGGCCATGAATCCTCTATTGCTTGATAGGGTTGAAATCACTTGTCGATCGTCAGAACAGTTGCCGGCATGGCCGTCGTCAGGCGTTCCTGACTAGCCCGCTTGAGCAACATCTCCGCGATCACCACGTCCTGCAGGGCAGAGCCGACGGATTTGTAAATCACGATCTCCGAGTCGAACGTGCGTCCCTGTACACGACCGCTTGCGACATCGGCGAGCGAGACCATCTTGCCCTCCACATCGATGCCGGCGGCCTTGGCTGCCAGCGCATCGCCCGTGTCATGCGCAACTTCCTCGGGCATGTCGGCGACGATCCGGTGCGCGCGGCCGAGAGTCGTCTCGTCGACTTCACGCTGTTCCGGCAGCGTGGAGCCAATCGACACCACCGTCGCGCCCTGGCTCAGCCATTCGCCGCGCATCACCGGGGTTTCATCCCGGCTGCGTGCCGCGCATAACACTACGTCGGCATTGCGAACTGCCTGTTCCGCCGAATCGGCTGCCGTGATGTTGAGCCCGGCCTGTTGCCGGAAACTATCGGCGAACCGGGTCCGGCTGGCCGGGGTCGGGCTAAAGACCCGAGCCTCCGCCACCTCGCGGATCGACAGGACGGCTTCCAGCAAGCCTTTGGCTTCAAAGCCAGAACCGATGATCGCGATCCGCAGGGGACGCTGGGGCGCCAGCAAGTCAACTGCCACGGCCGATGTGGCAGCGGTACGGATTCCAGTGACACGGTTTCCGTCCACCAGAGCAGCCAGATCCATGGTCCGCTGGTCGAACAGGGAAATCAGGTAACTTGCGCGATGAATCTTGGGCGACGCGGCAATCAGCTTGCAGCCCATGTACTCGCCGGATGGCGAGATTGCACAGAGGCCGCGCAGCCAAAAGCCCTGTCCCCGGGCCATCGTGCGTGGAGGCACCATCTCGGGCGCCATCGGTCTGGAATATGCGTCACGGAGCACGGCGACGGCCGCACGCCAGTCGGCCACAGCCGTCACCGCGTCATCCGTGACGAATACGGGGGAGATTTGCTTTGTTGATGTCTCTGGGTTGTCACTCATTCTTGTGCTCCATCGTTAGTGGTGCTCACGATACAAGGCACCACGGCGGGGAGCCAGACCAAGGCGGTGAAAGCAGATATCCATTAAATGGATATCTTTCATTTGTGAAGACCGGCGTTGGCGCGGAGCGGAACTGATATCCGAAAACTGGAAAACTGATTTCCAGCTTCATGGCTGGCGTGGTCGAGGCACGGCTTTTACACTGACTGAACAATGGGGCACATGCTTGCACTGCCTTGCAGATATATATCAGTCAATAAATAGAATGGAGGAGAAGTTTGGACACACTAATTCGCAACGCACTGATCGTAGGCGGTGGTTTTTCTGGCATGTCGGCGGCAATCGAACTGCGCAAGCGCGGCGTTGCCGTCGATCTTGTCGAGATCTCGGAGGATTGGGGCAGTTACGGCGCCGGCATCAGTATCGGGGGCGCCACGTTGCGCGCCTTTCGCACGCTTGGCATTCTCGATCGCTTCCTGGGCGAGGGATATGCCTGTGACGGCGTCGACATATTTTCGACTGAAGGCAGGCTCTTGACTCACCTACCGACACCGCGCATCGCCGGCGACGACGTGCCCGGTAACGGCGCGGTCATGCGGCCGGTACTGGCGAAGATTCTTGCTGATGCAAGCTGCGCGGCCGGCACCCTCATTCGTCTCGGCTGTACGGTGGCGGCATTGAGACAAGACTCCGAAGGCGTCGATGTGGATTTCACCGATGGCAGTTCCAGCCGCTACGATCTGGTGATTGGTGCTGATGGACTGTATTCGGCCATGCGCGAGAAGCTCATGCCGGATGCGCCGAAGCCGCACTACAGTGGGCAGGGTGTATGGCGGGCCGTTTTGCCCCGTCGTGAGAACGTCGTGCGTACGATGCTTTGGGTTGGCGAGAGGGTGAAAGTTGGCCTGAATCCGGTATCGGAGCGTGAGATGTACTTGTTCGTCAACGAGGATCGCCCGGTGAACGAATTTGTGCCGCCGGAGCGCTTCCTGCCTCTGCTACGGCAGTTGCTCGCGCCCTTCTCCGCGCCGACCGTTCGAACGGCGAGTGAACAGCTGAATGAGCAATCACTGGTCGTCTTCCGGCCGCTGGAAGGCTTACTTGTGCCGCAGCCCTGGTACCGTGGACGTGTCGTGCTGATCGGTGACACCGTGCATGCAACCACGCCGCATCTCGCTTCCGGAGCCTGCATTGGCATCGAGGACGCGATCGTATTAGCCGACGAGCTGTCACGCGCATCTGAGCTGGACGCTGCGCTGCAGCGCTTTCAACATCGACGATGGGAACGGTGCAGGATGGTTGTGCAAAACTCCGCACGACTGGGGGAAATCGAAATCAGCGGAGGCGACAAGGCAGAACACACACGCATCATGCGCGAGTCGTTTCTGGCGCTCGCCCAGCCTGTTTAATTCCCAACCCACTATTTGGAGAAGTTCATGCAATTACTGAATGGCGATGTTGTTCTCGTGACCGGCGGCGGTTCGGGACTGGGGCTGGGTGTTGCAAGGCACTGCCGGGCTGAAGGCGCCGAAATTGTCATTCTCGATGTTTCCACGGAAAAGGTACGGCAACTTAAAGAAGAACTCGGTCCCGAAGTGCTCGTCATGCAGGGCGATGTGACCAAGGTGGACGATTTGCAGGCATGTCGCGCGGCCATTCTCGAGCGCCACGGCAAGCTCAATGCGTTGATTGGCGCACAGGGCATTTTCGATGGGAATGTCCCTCTCTTGCAGACACCCGTGGACCGCATGGACGGACTGTTCGATGAGATTTTCCATGTCAACGTCAAGGGCTATTTACTGTCCGCACGTATCTTCTTCGACCTGCTTCAAGCGAACAACGGCGCGATGGTGCTGACGACCTCGACGGCTGCCTATGCGGCCGACGGAGGCGGAGTCGTCTATACCGCAACGAAAGGCGCGGTGCGCAGTCTGGTGAACCAGCTGGCCTTCGAGTTCGCCCCCGACGTGCGCGTGAACGGTGTGGCTCCGGCCGGTATCGCCAACAGCCAGCTCAGGGGCCCACGCTCCCTTGGTCTCGATGAGCAGAAGCAGTCCGACATCCCGAAGGATGCCTTCCTGTCGATGTTCAGGTCGCTGAGTCTGCTGCAGGACTTGCCTACGCCCGAAGACCATGGACCGATCTACGCGTTCCTCGCGTCGCGCTACAACAAGATCATGACCGGTCAGACCGTCGTGGCCGATCAGGGACTCCTGAATCGGCCTGTCTTGCATAGCCGGGGCTGAATAATCTTCCTGCAATCCAAGGTTTCAAGCGAGGGATGCGCCGGGCCGGAGACTATACCCGAACGCTCTCGAGCGAATCGAGCCGTTCGATCAGGTCGGTTCCCGTGGCATTTTCATGTTGCGAGAATCCATCAAACGGCACCAACCCGCTGAAGTCTATCTTTGTTGCCTTCATCACCTGATTGATACTGATCTGGAAGGTCTTGTACGCCGAGTAGACGAATTCGAGCTCTTCCAGTTCCTTTACCTGATCGACTTTGTATGCGGTCGCCGACGGTCTGCCATCCTCGGTGACGATCGCGACGACTTTCCAGAATGCCTTGGGGACCAGGGCACTGCGATACGCCAGGTCATTCTTTCCAAAGAAGGGGCCGGTAAATACAGACACCCTCATCCGGTCGACCCTGGCATGCTGCAACACATAATCTTCGAGGCCGAGCCAGACCTTTTGATTGACGCCGGCCATCTGGGGGCAGCTATTCGTGAAGTGGAACGTATCCGCATTGGCGGTATTTGCTTCTGCGCGGCTGCCCCATATCGGGTCTTCACGCCTGACCATGTGGCCGCGATCGAGAGCGTTACCGTCGTAGAGCGCGTCGCCCCACTGGTCTTCCTTGTCAAGGCGGCCATCGAAGCTCCAGGTGCTGATGCGTGGCACGCGCCGCGACTGCGAGCCGTCAATGTTCGCCGCAGTGATGATCGGCAGGCGACGCGATGCAGACATGATCACAGAAAAGTTCTGGTACTTAAGCTCGATGCCGGGTCCGCCACGACGCAGCTCACGTACGTCATCCGATGGCTGCGGCAGCAGTATCTGCCAGCCGCTCAGGAACTCGGGTTCATAACCGGATCGGCCATGGAATTCGTCGGCGGAAGTCGTCGGTTCCCTGCCAGCCCTCTCCAGGTCTTCGAATGGATCCGGACCGATCCGGATCATGTCTTTGAGCGTCGCCTGGCGGGTCAGATCAGCGGTCATTTCTATTCTCCTGATGGTGAAATTGACGTAGTTACCATTTGCCTAATAGGCGGTGGACGGCTGTCCTCCAACGTTCATGCTGCCGGCGCGATGGGTAGCATGGCGCTTCCAGGTCAGCCGCCAAGACTGTCCACCAGCACAACGTCGCGCGACTTCAACACCTCACGCAAGGTCTGCGGTGATTTTCCGTCGGTCTGATCAAGCGTCAACCCGAGCACATGTCCCCAGTTTTCTCGCGGATCGGCTCGCCTGCCGCCATAGTGAAGACCGGCCGCAATTGTCTCGCGGCCCGCCACCAAAACCACCGAGCCAGAGTTGCCGCCCAGGGTCGTTGCATCATGCGCAAACGTCCAGGGCTGTACCGAAGCTTGCGATGCCATGGTGAGTCCCGGTGCCACACGCTTGAACCCGAATGTCGATTTAAAGAGTTGCTCCAGCAGCGTGGGCGTGAAGGCATCGAAACCGGGATTTCCCGCGTAACCTACAACGAATGTCGTCAGCATCGGTTGCGCCCAGTCGCGCGCGATATCGACCGACAGAACGGTCCGCGGCCGGTCGGCGGTGGCGGCAGGTGCAAGTTCGATCAGGACCAGATCGAGCTTGGCGTGGTCGATCGGCGCAGCGCTCGCAATCGCCTCAGGCCGGGCGAAGACAACCGACTTGAGCGCACGCGGTGTCACACTTTCGTTACCGCGGAACTCATGGCCGAAGTCGATCCTTACCTGGGGACTGATTTGCCAGACCCCATGGGCATCACGCGCTGCAATCATTTGCAAGACATGGCGGTTGGTAACAATGAGATTCTCTGCAACCAGAAAGCCTGTTCCTTGAAATCCTTGTTCCGCAGCCGGATCGTCGATCCGGCCGACGCAGGAAAATGCGTCCGTGAGCAGACTCTCGCTGGCGTCCAGCGTGTTTCCCCAGCTGCCGAGCGGACTCGACTTGCGATCTACCTCACCCTTTCGGACGAGAAACGAAGGGCGAGAGCCGTCGACACGAACGATGGTTTCCAGGCTCGCCAAGATACGTCGATCTCGTCGTAGTGCTTGATCGTCTCCGTCACGCAGCATCCGAAGCGCGGTGTCGCCCGTCTTCAGGATCTCATCGGCAACACGATAGAGCTCGGGCCGGTCGTTCAGATAATCCTTGATAATGCGCCCCAGTTCCGCCTCCGTTTCACCGAGCCGATTCTTGATAGCGGAGTCGGATAAGTCGACCTCGCCGGTATCGCTCACTATTTCAAGGCCGGCTGCCTTACGCGGACCGCTTCTCAGCGTAGTCAGGAAGTGGGCGGTGAGATCCACACGATCATCGATCTCGTCATCGCTGTCCATAAAGCTCTCCTTGCGGTTGTGAAGAATGCGAGTTTCCCGGGATTTGGTTAAGAGACGGCGGACAGCCATCCTCCAACGTTCGTGCGCGCTGGCGACTTCTGCAAGCTGCTTCGATTGTGGTTTGGCACGGCAGGCAAGCTGCATCACTTGGCACAGCGTACCGCTGCGGTCGGCAAGCTCGACGAAAGCTTCAAGACCATGTTCGGGGTCTGTCGAGACCGTACTCTGAAAGATATCGGTCTGGACATCGGCCACTGGCAGCGGAAAAGACGTTGCGAAAATCTTGCTCAGTACCGCATAGTCGGCTGATCCCGAGAATGCATTCAAGAGCGCAAAGCGGCATGGGTTTCTGAATTCAGGGTCCGGCCCCTGCAACAGTTCGAGAACATCGGGCGCGTCCAGCCCCGTAAGCGGAAACCAGACTTCGGCAAGTTGTTTTTCCGCTGTGGCAAGTGCGGAAACGGCGCCCAGCATCGCGCGGGCTGAGACATTTTCAGAGGAAGCTAGAACCGAATGCACACGTGCAATGAACGCTTCCATATCGTTACGCGCAGTGGAATCGGCCAAACGCTTTGTGATTTCGGAGGCGCGCCGAAGCCATCGCGGATCGAGCTTCACATGGAATGGTGTAAGGGCCACCATGCGCTCCCGGTTCGTCGAGCCGCAAATCAAGTCCAGGAGAAAGAATCGTCGTTGTGTCGACGGCGAAGCAGGAAAGTTCTTTTCGTCCTGATCGATGGCGCTCATCAGTTTGCTTAGCGCATCATGTTCGTGACGCCTCAAAGCTCTATAGTCATTGGCAAGCACCACACCAAGAGCGAAGCGTTCCAACAGCGTCTGCCGCTCGGACGTCAACAGATTGAACCGGGATGGTCGGGGCGTCTCGACAAGCATCCTCTCCCGCATGACCGGATCCAGCACTTCCGGTGCGACGATCGCAGCCGGATAGAACGCGTAGGCCAGCCTGCGAAAGCCGCCCGGTTCAAGTTTCGGTGGCCACTTGCACAGTTCGTCCCACGATCCGGTTGCGAACAAAGTCTCACGTTCCCATGGCAAGAGCTGCGCTTGGGAGTCGCGAGCTGTACGGATCAGTCTCAGCGCAAGCCCGAATTCACGATCGCCGGTGTTCCGGCTTCCCAGGCTACTGTATGCCTCGTACCGGTATTTCTGCGGCAGCAGCGGCACATCATCCATCCGCACCTCCATGCCAGCCGCAAAGCGCAGGAGCGCTTGCGCGGCAGGTGGCAGATCGACAATGTCTCCCCCTATGTGCTCATTCGCTCTAGCCAGTTCTCCGTGCTCAAGATTCTCGAGCGTGTCCGCTGAATCCGCCAGCATCAAGCGGTGGTATATCGCCTCCGAGCGTGATCGGCCGTCGGATTCTTCGCTGAAGTGGATGACCGCTTGCCGGTTGATTTTTCTTGCCCGTTCACGTTCTTTCGCAACCATTGCTTTCAGCATCGAGCGCCGGAGGTCCTTGCGGTGCCAGACTTCATCCCCTTGGCGATACGCGAGCCATTCGTATCCGGCGAGAGCATCCAGCGCCTTGCCCGCACTTTCCTCGTCGATGGGAGTCAGATCCAATGCCGGCACAAGAACATTCTGAATCAGTTCCTTCGTCAGGTATCGCAACACCAGTCCCGGAAAGGCAAGCGAGCGAGCCTCTTCGCTGACGCGAAGCAGCACGCGGCGATACACCAGTCCTGCGAAGAGCTCGCTTGCCGCCGGCCCGCCATTGCGAATTTCTTCTTCGAGCGTGTCGATGGACTCATCACCGCTCGATTTAATGAGGCGTGCGAGCAACTTGAGCTCTAGCGGCCGGCGCGGCAGCACCTCGGAATAGGCTAGACGCCGAGCCCAGGTATCCGGCACATCGAGCTGCTTCAGCAGTTGCTCGGCAAGTATGGGATCCAGTGCATCAACGTTCAAAGACTCCCCCGTACCGTGATCCTTGAGCCTCGCAAGCGCTCTGTCGAACAGCCGTCCTGAAAAAATTACTTTCAGTGGAATGGGAAAAAATCGGTCTGCAATCTCGCGTAACCAATTGATCATTCTGTCGATCAGATCACGTTGCGCAACTTCTTCAAAGGTATCGAGAATCAGCAAGATGGGACGGTGATGCCCTGAGACGGATCGTAATGCATCACGAACGCCATCGATGACGCTGCGAAAACCGCGCTCTAACGACGCGTACTCGGGAGTAAAGGATGCTGTGCCTTTTTCCGTATCGCCCTTGAAGTGACGAATAGTTTCGCGAACATGGCGCAAGCTCTCATCCAGATCGGGATACTGGCAGCCTACCTGGCGGGCAATTTCCATTTCCAGCCAATAGGTGTCGCCGGCATCGATGGCCGGGCGATCGAAGTCGAGAACCACCAGGGTGGCAGTGCCAAAACTAGTGATCTCGCGCGCGAACTTTGCGAGCAGCGTCGACTTTCCCGCGCCGCCGAGGCCGGTCAGGATCATGCTGTTCAGGCGAGACGGGTTTGTGTTGTCAGTAGCCCCACCAAGAAAGTCGCGCAACGAATTCAACTGCTCTTCGCGTCCAAGGAAGCCATCCTCCAGGAGCGCATCGTAATCAGCCAAAAACTCTGCCTGCGTGATCAAGCGCCGGAGTTTGCTTTCGTCCAGTGTCACGAGGTTCAGGCTGGACAGGATCTCCCAGGCAGAGGCCGTCGCGAGCAGATCGGAACGCGACAATCTGTCGAGATCCGACACCGAACCTGTCTTGAGCATTTCCCGAAGAATCTCACCGAAGCGGTCGGTCTCGGGTAGCGGCTCTGCGAGCCGCGTCTGCAACTGGCGATGCGCGGCGAGCTGCTGCAACACTCTGGTTCGTTCCTTTGCCTGCATGAGCCACCGCGTGGCGGATTGGTCAGTGCGCACCACGCATAAAGGGGCAAGGCGACTCAGGACCGCAATCCGTTCGCCTTTCGTCAAATCAGGGCCAAGGATACTGCCGGGTTCGAAATGACCCGACAAGGCAGCACGCGCTTCGACCTCGCAAAACAACACCGCACTAACCGGTGTACGTATCGAGTCATCGCTGGAAACGGTAACCGGTTCGGTTTCGCCCCGTCTGGCACGCAGAGCTCGCTCCACGCTTGCCGCGAAATCAACGGCATTCTGATTGCGCATCGTCATTATGAGTAGCCTCCGGCAGCGGCATCTTTGAGGTAAATCCGGACGATGAAACTCACGCGCTCGGCAAGAAGACTCAGAGCACTTGACGGATCTCCGATGCGCCACTTGCGGTAGTCCGTCATCGTCATCTCGGCGAGCACGCTGACCAGAAATTCGTTCGGCACTTGAAGTTCCATTCCCACAATTGCCCGCCTCACATAGACTTTTATGTCGTCCACGTCGAGCGGCATAACGTCATCGCGATCGGATAGCGGGTGAATGGCGGCGGGCAAATCGCCCTTCATGCCGTCGAGCACGATGCGTAACCATTCGGAGGAGCGAGTCTGTCCATAGATCGAAAGCAGCAATGCCGAAGCATTCTCACCCTGGATGTCGGTCTTGTTGAGCTCGGCGATAGTCAGCCACACAAGGCGGCCGGCCCGCGCGGCATCAAGGGCTGCCATCAGCTTAGGCAGCACTTCGCCGCGCAGCCAAGCCGCGGGAGTCGAAGCAAATTCTGTGACCGGCGCAAAAATGGGATGATCCGCTACCCCCGCAGCCTTACAGATTTCCTGCGCCAACTCTACTGCGTTCAATTTGGAAATTGTCGTTGCGTCAAGCTCGATTTTCAGATGGCTGCCATCTGAAAGCATGGCGGAAAGCACAGCGAGACGAAACGTCTTCCCCGTGAAGGCTTCACCCTGAATGGAAATCACTCGCGGCATGCCGGCGATCGCGGATCGCCAGACCATAGTCTGGAAAACATCGCAGCCGATCACCGGCGCGCTTAAATCTGCTACACGCCAGATTGGACTGTCGGACGGATCGGGAACGGGAAGATCTTTTATCTTCTCCTTGTAGTCTTCGATCACACGCTGAATAGGCACGCCACGGTTGATCGTGCGGTTGGCAGTTGACTGCGTCCATACCCCCTGATGCAAACCGAACAGCATGAACGTCTTATCAAAGCAAGGACCGCCCGACGATCCGCCAGTCGCATTCGCTGCATGAAGAAAACGCAAACGCGGAATGGCAGCGGCCGTAGCCGCCTCCGCTACCACAATATCGGCTTGATCGGTTTTGAGTGGCTGTGTGGCGGGATGTTGAAACACGATGATTCTTGAATTGGCTCTGGGAACTACAGCTCGCGCATCGAGCGATGCCCAACGTCGCTCGATACCCGGGCATTCCGCAAGACGAATCACCGCGTAATCCCACAGCCCGTCGAGCTCGTTCAGGTCGTCTGGAAGTGTGTCATTTAACTCAGCCGCATGACAGTGGCTGAAGATGACACACCATTCCTTGTGCGCCGGCACTGTTAAGGTTGAGCGCGGCGCGAATGCTCCAGAACTAACCAAGGCAAGAAAATCGTCGAACTCGACCCGGAGTTTCGACCCAGCGGTCGCGACCGGCTCATAACCGCCACTAACACCATGCGAGAAAAGTGCACTCACGACATGCCATGCAGTCAGAACCAGATGCGGACCGATAAGAATGCCGGTGCCTTTCACCTCTCCATTCACGATCACTTTCACCGTCCAGCGCATGCCGCTCGCGATGCCGCGATAGATGAGCGCGGGATTGTCGAATCCTCGCGCGAGATTGGTCATGGCTTGCAATTTGGCACGTCTCTCGCCCGAAGCACTAGCGCTCTCGACGAGAGATCCTGCAATCTCGCCATCCTCCAGATTCTCCTCGACCAACGCATGCACCAGCGGTTCCAGCCATCCGTTCGCCTGTGCATATTCCAGCGCGGATTTGTATGCCTCTCTATCCACTCCGGACAGTCCGACCGCCTCGAAGGCAGTGCGAAGCGCAGGATCGGCGACATGATCCACCTGCACCTGCAGGAACAGCCGGCCGAACGACGAGCGCGACGCGAAAATCGAAGCGGCTATGTTTTCGATGGGCAGCATGGTGCTTCCAGATCAGCCGCAAAGGCTGTCAACCAGCACGACACCGCGGGATTTCAACACCTCGCGCAAGATCTGCGGCGATTTGCCGTCGGTCTCAAAGTGGGCGGTGAGATCAAGACGATCATCGATATCGTCATTGCTGTCCATAAAGCACTCCTTTCAGTTGCGGAGAAGGCATGTTCGCTAATCGATATTCACCGCCGGCAGATCGCCCGGCCAGCTCAGATCGGCCGCCTCAAAAGCGGATCTCGCGAGCGTTCTCTTGGCGCTCACGTTTTGGCTCTTCACAGTCAGATTACTTTGCCAGGCAAGCAAGTCCGCGCTGTACTTTTCCTTCGCGGCTTGATCTGCCGCGGCATCGAGCTTCTTCGGTTTCTGTCCGCGGTAAGTTATCGCATCGTCCCATGCCGTCTTGTAGCCGGTATATGCCGTGGCGGCGGCATCGTTCAATTTCATTTGTTCAGTCGCCGCGAAGTTGGAATCAAGCGATTGACGCAATGCACCTTTTGCGGCATTCGCAATATCGGTCCTCTTTTCCTTGGCGATATCCTGAACCCACCGCGCGAACTGATTCGGTCGCGTGGTCTCGATGATGGTGATGCGGACATTCAACGGGCCGTACCTGCCTGGAGGCGTGCTGGAGGGAAGCGTCGGTTTCGATGGAGACGCGAACCACGGCAAACGCTGATTGGTGAGAAAGGCGTTTTCCACAGCTTTCTGGTCGACTCCCTGAAATACATGTTCAACGAACACGGCCCTCGTTCCGAGTCCTGCTGAACTAGGAGTCAGGAATTCGATCTTGAGGACGACATCGCGTAGCCTGGAATTCTGAAAGAAATGCGACGGGTTCGGGTTCAGGAACCGGTTGAAGCGCCACTGAAAGACGTTGAAGCGGAAGGCCGATCCGTCGAATGAAGGAACCAGCGCAAGAGACATCAACAGACTCGCATCGCTCGCGTCGGCGTTATTCCCGTTGTGGAACAATAAACACCCGCCAGTAACTGCGACCGAACCCTTCTCGGTAAAGAAGCCCTCGATCGGCAGGGTGACATCGAGAGTCGTCGCCTCGGCCTGCGTTCGGGCCGCCACGGCGTCGACAAGGCTTTCCGCCGCCTTGCCAATCAGGCTCACGGCAATATCGGTGACGATGCCTGCAACAGCAACCGGCATCTCGACTTCCGGTCGTGGAGGACATTTGTCCGCGAGACCTGTCGGGATTTCCTCTGTTGCGTAAAAGAAGAACGCCTTTAGCGTTCCGGATTCGGATTCGGCACGCGCCGGACCCATAGGCAGAAACGAGAAGCTCATAAAAATCCCCATTAACACAGCTGGGTTAATTCGCACATGTTCTCCCTCACCACGCTACTTCGTTGCCCTTACCTTTCTCTTTTGATCGTTTCCTTGACCTTCCTCTTTCTTCAGCATGAGCAATGACTGAAACAAACCGCCGAGCTGAAACCGGTGCAGCTCGGCGGAACGTACTAACCATGTCATTGATGCTTAGGCACAAACTTTGTGCTGCTGCCATCAGCCTAATCTTGCGGGCATTGAACCATTCCAGCGCCTACATCGGTCGGATCGAATTCATCTATAAATTTATTGGTCGATCCGGATCCTATCAAGCTTGCCGCTAATTGAACGGCTGTGAAGTTGCCTGCTTTCTTCAGCTTGTCAGCCCAGAGTGCTGCCGCTCCAGCAATATGCGGCGTCGCCA
This sequence comes from Noviherbaspirillum saxi, assembly GCF_003591035.1. NCBI lineage: Bacteria > Pseudomonadati > Pseudomonadota > Betaproteobacteria > Burkholderiales > Oxalobacteraceae > Noviherbaspirillum > Noviherbaspirillum saxi. The sequence goes on along the minus strand of NZ_QYUO01000002.1, from coordinate 1,064,211 downwards.
TGCTGGTTCCGGACAATGATTTCGTATCGCCATTCTTCCAGGCTGAGAATACGTCGACGCCGGGGCCTGATATATTTGGCCCGGTATTAGAGAACGGTGCCACCGCAAATCCATTTGCAGCTACCCCCAATGCGCCGACCGACACAATCCCGTCTGCGACCGCCGGCGGCGACACCGAAATCTCCCAAGGCTTGGGCGGTCTGCGGCCACTTTCATTGCCAGCTGCGGCAACAATCAACGCGGTCTGCGAAAACGCACCATTGGCCTTTATAAATGACGCCAGCCTTTCGAAAAGCATTACGTTCTTACGGTAGTCTTCCAAGGCCATCGATACTGCAACATTTTCAGGAATTCCCCCCGCTTTTAACTGCGCAACCCAACCAGGGAAGTCCATACCCAGGGACATGGATATGACGTTGGCACCGTTCTGGATCGCCCATTGAATTGCCTCACAAATTCCTTCAGTGGATCCCCCGCCTCTCTCTCCCAAGACCTTGCCGATCAATGCCTTTTTAACTCCTCTTGCAACACCGATACGCTTGCCGTTTATGTCACGGCCAAAAATGGTTCCGGCGCAATGGGTTCCATGGCCGTTCTGGTCACCGTTCCCTTCACCAGTGAAGTCCTTCTCGATAATTTGTACGCCGGCAAATGCGGGATGTCCGGCATCGATGCCGGTATCGAGCACTGCGACAACAATATCCTCTCCTGTAAAAGGTGAAGTGTCCGCGCCAATGGCCTCTATGCCCCACGCAACATTGGGCGACGCCGCTTGCACACGTTCTTCGTTGGTCGTGGCATGCGGTTCTATCAGCTTCATGCGCATTACCGGAGCAATGATTTCCACATCGGCCTCGCGGTTTTTTGCAACTAAGTCCTTTTTCCTTAGATCACTAACCTCGATTGAAAAGCCGCTAGGGACAGCTGTCCCTGCAGGCGTTGCCTCGGCCATTCCAAATGCCCGCGCAAACGGATCGCTTGTCAGTAAGCGGTTGTTTCTTAACACGACGTACTTCGCATTCATGGCTTCCTCACGTAAAGGAGAGTTTTAACTTCTGGTTACGCGCGCGGTGTTCACAATTTATGCTCCTGTGGCTTGTCGCGTTTGAGATTAAACAAAGCCGGCCCCTGTCAAAATTCGCAGGGTTTAAGCAAGGTATTTTTTTTACTCGCGAAGGAAATGCAATTGATGTCGTGATGTGTTAAGTGCTTGTAACGAAGATCGGCCACCATGGAACGAGGCCTGTCGCTTTAATGAATCCGCACACATGACGACCGAGCCAGCATGCGCGTGAAATCTTCCGCCGGCAATGGACCTGAGAATAAATATCCCTGGCCGTAGTCACAGCCGGCCGCCATGAGACATTGCAGTTGGTCCTTCGTCTCGATTCCCTCGGCGACGACTCGCTTGCCGAGTTTATGCGCCATGACGATGATGGTTTCCGCGATAGTCCGGCTACTGGGATCGACCGTCATATTCTGCACAAAGGACTGATCGATCTTTACCAGGTCAATTTGAAACTTCTGCAAATAGGACAATGAAGCATAGCCAGTGCCGAAATCATCCAGCGCCATCTGGATGCCAGCTTTACGATATGCATGCAACATGTCCGTGACCGTGGATGCTGCCTGCAGCAAGACGCCTTCAGTGATCTCGATTGCAATCAGGTTTGCCGGAATGCCATGCACTGTCAAATAGGCAAGCCAATCACCGTCACCTTCTGCCGACATGAATTGAACCGGGGATTTGTTGATACTTATCTGAAATGGCATGTGTAGCTGATCGCAGCATCGTTGACCGTACTGCGCTGCCTCCCTGAACACCCAGTTCCCAATGGGCTGGATCAACCCCGATTCCTCTGCAATAGGAACAAAACTGGCTGGCTCAATACTGCCAAGGGTGGGATGGAACCAGCGCAGTAGTGCTTCAGCCTTCACAATCCGGCCATCGCTAAGATCGACAACCGGCTGGTAATAAATGCTCAGTTGCCGATTACGCATTGCATAGCGCAAGTCATTGCTAATCTGCAGGCGCAGATGGGCACGCTGATCCATCTCTTGGGTAAAGTATCGAAATTGATTTTTCCCGGCACGCTTGGCTGCATACATGGCCTGGTCTGCCTTACGAATCAATTCCTCTGCTCCAAGGGCATCAAGCGGGGACATGCTAATGCCAATGCTGCCTGTGACGTAGCCGATCTCATGACTTAATTGAAAGGGCTCTGCAAGGCTCGCCAATATATGCTGGCAGACGATTTCCAGATGATCCGAGTCATGCAGCTCAGTCAGCATGACAGCAAATTCATCGCCACCTAATCGGGCAACCAGGTCGGTATTCCGCGTACCTCCTTTTAACCGACGCCCCGCCTCCATAAGGAGCAGATCACCTGCATCATGTCCGAACATGTCGTTGACTTGCTTGAAGCCATCCAGATCGATGAACAATAACGCCAGGCGATTAGCGGTGCGCCTGTTCTTTTGCAATTCGAGATCAAGACGTTCGAGGAACAGGCGGCGATTCGGGAGTGTGGTGAGTGCATCGAGATTGGCGTGGCGCCACACCATTTCATCCGAATCCTTGCGCACCGAAATGTCGGTCAAGGTGCCGGTCGCCATCAGAGCTTTGCCATCCGGATCGCGGTCGACAACCACGCCTCTCACCCAGACCCATTTCCAGTTGCCATCATGCATGCGCAGACGATACTCGCATCCAAACATGGGCGAACTTCCGCTCAGTGTTGACTTGAATTCCTTGGATACCCGCACCCGATCGTCGGGATGGATCAGACTTGTCCAGTCGCTGCCTTTGCCTTGCAGGACCGCGTCTTTGCTGAGTACATGTGAAATGCCCCCTGATAAGGTGTACTCGTTACGTCCTATGTCCCAGTCCCATATCCCCTCGCCGGTTCCCTCGATTGCCAGTTGCAGGCGCTCGCTCAGGCGTCGCAACTTTTTCTCTGCTTGCCGTATTTCGGAAATATCCCTCAACATGAGCTGAACGGCAGGTTCGCCCTCCCACACAGACTTGACACAGGTCACCTGAACCGGAATCAGCATGCCGTCAAGACGTCGCATCTGTATTTCGTGCAAGGGAGTTTTTTGACCGAGTTCGACGAGCTGCGACCGAACCTCCATGACGGCATCAAGAGATTCCGGTGTGATGAAATCAACGGTTTTTCGGCCGACCAGCGTCTTTGGACTGTCAGCGCCAAGTAAACCGGCCGCTGCCGGATTGGCATAGACGAGGCAGCCGTCACGTGCTACCAGCATCCCGTCGGGACTGGCCTCGCTAAGCAGGCGAAATCGCTCTTCGCTGATTACCAATCGCTTATTGACTTGTTGGACCGAGCGAAGCAGGCGAGTAACAATCCCATGCAAAAGCACCGTTGTCAGCGCTACGAATATCCAACCCTTGTAATGTTGCAGCGTCGTCAAGCGCTGGACATCGGTGACAAGCAGTAAGGCCGCTCGATCGCTGAGCAAAATCCAGAGGATTCCGACGATAAAGTAGATTCCAGCTGTTATGCCGGCAATTCGCTGCGAGCTGAATTGATATCCTTTCCTTCCCATCGTGCCGACTCCAATGGCAATAGGAGGAATTAGACTCATGAAGGGCTAATACAATTCTTACCCCATTGTCTATAAATATATTTTCTTCAAGGAAAGGAAGTCAATTCAACGTCGTAGAGAGCGGTGAGAGCGATATTTCGGCAATTGCGCGCTCGGCTTCTGCAATTTGTTCCAGAGCACGCCGGCATTCCTGCCAATACAGTTTCCCGCTCAGAGATCCAGCACCAATTCTTCGCACTTGCTGCCCGAGCAGCAGATCATGATGGTCTTGCCACTCTTCATTTCGCCGGGCGACAGATAAGAATCGCGATGATCCGGTGTGCCCTTCAGTACCGTGGTCTGGCACGCGCCGCAAATCCCTTCCTTGCAGGCATGAGGCACATCGACACCCGATTCGAGCAGGACGTCAAGGATGGACTTGCCTTGCGCGACCTCAAGCGTGCGGTTGCGGCGCGCCAGCGTCACCTTGTAGCCGCCGCCGACTGCCGCGGCATGCTTGGCGGCGAAGTACTCCACGTGCGCGGTGCCGGCCGGCCGCGATGCGGTTGCCTGCTCAAAGGCCTCCAGCATCGGTGTCGGACCGCAGCAATACAGATGGGCATCGGCCGGTACTTCCAGGATCAGCGCATTCAGGTCCATTGGCTGACCGCCGTGCTCGTCATTGAAATGAAACCGGATACGCCCGGGAAGCCGTTCGCCCAATGCGCCAATCTCGTCCATGTAGGCGCAATGCTTTCTGCTGCGCGCACCGTACACCAGCATCCATGGGCGTCCCAGGCTTTCCAGACGCTGGATCATGCACCATAGCGGGGTGACGCCGATACCGCCTGCAAAAAACACGACCATCGGCGCATCTTCGACCAGGGGGAAATTGTTCCTCGGCTCGCCGACCTGCAGCAACATGCCGGGCCGCAAGACCTCGTGCACGTAGCGCGAGCCGCCCTTGCTGGCCGGATCCTTGTTGACGGCGACGACGTAACGCTCGACGTCGTGCGGTGAGTTGACCAGGGAATAGCATCGGGTAATGCCGTTATCGAGATGAAGATCGATATGGGCGCCGGCGGTAAAAGCCGGCAGCGGCGTGCCCTCGGGCGACCGCAATTCCAGTTCGACGATGCCTTCCGCCCGCGGCGTCACGGATTGAACGATTAGTTTCATTACTGTCTCTGTGCTTCTGTGTTGGCTTCTGTGTTGTTAACTCGACCGCCCCGCCGGAGCGATCAGGCCGGCTCGCTCAGCGCGAGCAAGGCGCGTTCGACCACCGCCGTCTGCTTTTCGACGGGCGCGCGCGCCTGTTCCAGGCGGCCGATTTCCAGCGAGCTCTCGGTGACCAGCCGGCAGCGCTCGAAACGCCGACGCATGAACATGAACAACGCTTCGTACACGTTGGTAGCATTGGACAATTCTTCGGCCAGCACCAGGCCGTCTTCAACAGCCATCCCGGCGCCGGACGCCAGTTGCGGTGTGGTCGGGTGGGCAGCGTCGCCTACCAGCAGCACGCGGCCGCGATACCACGGAGCCGGCAGGTAGAAGGCTTCGAGTGGACGGTACACGATTTCCGAATCCGGATTGAGTCCATCGCGCACCTTGCCGACCTCGCCGCCGTAGTCCTTCAGCATGATTGCGAGTTCCGTGTGCAGGGTTTCGGGCGGGCGATACATCTGAGGCGACTTGTCCAGCACGAACATGTACATCTTGGTCGCTGACACGGGAGTGAAGCCGGCCTTGTACGGACCGCCAAGGTAGTAGGTGCGCCGTTCGATCGAGGCCGGGCGGTCGACCGTCACGCGCCAGGAGTTCTGACCGGTGAATTCTGGCTTGGGGGCATCCGGCATGATGAGTTCGCGCACGCGGGAGAACAGGCCATCCGCGCCGATCACCAGATCGTATTTGCCGACATTGCCATCGCTGAACTTGACGCGCACGCCATCGGCCTCCTCAGTCAGGCCATCGACAGTGATGCCCAGGCGAATCTTTACGTCAGCGGCCTTGATGCGGCGCGCCAGAATCCCGTGCAGGGTCGGGCGGGTCACTCCACCGCTGCCCGGCACACCGACGCCCGGAGGCATCGGTGTGGCCAGTTCGCGCAAGACGTTGCCGTTCACGTCACACACCCGAATGCCTTCGCCGACATACGCCTCGGCGGCGACATCGTCATAGACGCCAAGGTCACGCAGCGCGCGCAGGGTTGGTCCAGTGATCGTGATCCCGGCACCCGAGGCGCCCCATTTGGTATTGATGTCGATCAGTTCGACATCCACTCCGAGCCGGCGGAGGGCCAGCGCGCAGGATTGTCCTCCCGTGCCGCCGCCAACGATCAGCACCTTCATGGATGCCGTATCCAGCTTTGCAGTCATGTGTCATTCCTCCTTGTTATCTCTATTTCACCGTGCGAAAGTTCACGCGGCTGCACTTGCAACGGAACTGCCGTGCACGCGCTCTTGCTCGCGCGTCTTCAGGAGGTCGAGGGCCACGTCCACGATCATGTCTTCCTGCCCGCCGACCATGCGACGGCGGCCCAGTTCGACCAGTATGTCCACGGCTTTCAATCCGTATTTCCCAGCCGCTGCTTCGGCGTGACGCAGGAAGCTGCTGTACACCCCGGCGTAGCCCAGCGCGAGCGTTTCGCGATCGACGCGAACCGGACGGTCCTGCAGCGGACGCACGATGTCATCGGCCGCATCCATCAACTTGTACAGATCGCATCCATGATTCCAGCCCATGCGCGCGGCGGCGGCGATGAACACTTCCAGCGGCGCGTTGCCCGCGCCCGCACCCATGCCGGCCAGGCTGGCGTCGATGCGGTCACACCCTTCCTCGACCGCAACGATGCTGTTGGCCACGCCAAGACTGAGATTGTGGTGCGCATGCATCCCGGTTTGGGTCTCGGGTTTCAACACGTCCTTGAAGGCCTTGAAGCGATCCCGCACATCGTTCATGTTCAGCGCGCCGCCGGAATCGACCACATAGCAGCAGGTCGCCCCGTAACTCTCCATCAGCTTGGCCTGCTGGGCCAGACCCTGCGGCGTCTGCATGTGGCTCATCATCAGGAAGCCGACAGCTTCCATGCCGAGGTGGCGTGCGTATTCGATGTGCTGCTTCGAGATATCGGCTTCGGTGCAGTGCGTGGCCACGCGGACGACGCGCGCGCCGGCCTCATAGGCAGCCTTCAGATCGTGTACTGTGCCGATGCCCGGCAACAGCAGCGTGGCAATCTTGGCATGCTTGACGACGCTGGCCACGGCCTCGATCCATTCGAGATCGGTGTGCGCGCCAAAGCCGTAGTTGAAGCTGCCTCCTTGCAGTCCATCGCCGTGGGCGACTTCGATCGAATCGACCTTGGCCTCGTCAAGCGCTTTGGCAATGACCATGGCCTGTTCGACGCTGTACTGATGGCGTACCGCATGGCTGCCATCGCGCAGCGTCACGTCGGAAATGTAGAGCTTTTTGTTCATCTGAAATCCTTATGCCGCTTCCGCGAGAAGCAGACGCTCGGCCATGCGCTCGGCCGTTTGCAGCGCCGCGCTGGTCATGATGTCGAGATTGCCCGCGTACGCAGGCAGGTAATGGGCAGCGCCTTCGACCTCGAGAAAGATCGATGTCTTCAAGCCGGCCAGGCGGTCGCCCACCCCGGGAATGCGAATCGGACGGTCCTGCTCGATACGGTCGAACTGCACGCGCTGCTTGAGCCGGTAACCGGGCACATACGCCTGGACCGCTGCCGCCATCTTCTCCACCGATTCGGCGATCGCCGCTTCGTCGGCGAATTCGCTAAGGGTGTAGACCGTGTCGCGCATGATCAGCGGCGGCTCGGCGGGATTCATGATGATGATGGCCTTGCCGCGTTCCGCGCCTCCGATCACCTCGATTGCCTTCGATGTGGTTTCCGTGAACTCGTCGATGTTGGCGCGCGTTCCCAGCCCCGCGCTGCGGCTGGAAATGCTGGCGACGATCTCGCCATATTTGACCTTGGCGACCCGCGACACGGCCGCGACCATCGGAATCGTGGCCTGTCCGCCGCAGGTGACCATGTTGACGTTCATTGCGTCGAGATGTGCATCGCCGTTCACCACCGGAATGCAGTACGGGCCGATGGCCGCCGGCGTCAGATCGACCATGCGGATTTCCGGCTTCAGTCCGCGCAGGAATGCATCGTTCCGGACATGGGCCGATGCACTGGTCGCGTCGAACACGATGCCAATGTCCTTGAACTCCGGCATCCTGGCCAGGCCCTCGACGCCTTCCGGCGTAATCGCCACATTCATGCGCGCGGCACGAGCAAGGCCGTCCGAGGCCGGATCGATACCGACCATGGCCGCTATGTCGATATTGCGGCCATGGCGGAGAATCTTGATCATCAGATCCGTGCCGATGTTGCCGCTGCCGATGATTGCTGCTTTGATTTTTTTAACCATCACAAAGATTTCCTTAACTGGTCAACGCGCTTCCGGCACGGTGTCGAACAAGGCCGACACGGACCCGAGGCCCTGGATTTCCGCGACAAAGGCATCGCCGAGGCGTACCTCCAGCATGGGCCCCAGCGCTCCCGACAACACCAGCTCGCCGGCCTTCAAGGGTGCGCCCATGCGCGCCATGGTCCGCGCCAGCCACACCACCGCATTCAAGGGATTACCCATACAGGCGCTGCCGTTACCGGAAGAGGCGATCTCACCGTTGCGCTGCAGCGCCATCGTGCAGTTGCGAAGGTCGAGTTGCGCGAGGGTGCGGGGCGAACTGCCCAGCACGTAGCCTGATGAGGATGCATTGTCTGCCACCGTGTCAACCAGACGGATCTTCCAGTCGAGAATCCGGCTGCCGACGATTTCCAGTGCAGGCAAGGCGAACTCGATCGCACGCATCACATCCACCAGTCCCGGTTCTTCCATGTCCAGGTCACGGCCAAGCACGAATGCAACTTCGGCTTCGATCTTGGGCTGATGCAGTTTGGAGAAGGGAATCGGCAAGCCTTCGTCAAAGCCCATGTCATCGAACAGGATGCCGAAATCTGGCTGGTCCACCCCGAGCTGCCGTTGCACCGCGGGGGAAGTCAGGCCGATCTTGCAGCCAACCCGTCTGCGACCTGCGGCAAGACAATATTCGGTATTGATCCGTTGAATGGCATAGGCATCCTCAAGAGCTAAATCCGGATACTGTTCCGTCAAGGGTTTGATGTACTGGCCGGATTCCGCGGCGGCGCGCAGAGCTTCCGCCGCATTGGCGTGGCGATTAACACTCATGATGGTTCCTCGATATGCGCCGTTCAGCGCTGCTCATGAAAAAAATCCGAGACCAGGCGCGAGAATGCAGCTTCGTGCTCGATCTGGGTCCAGTGGCCGCACTTGCCGAATACGTGCAGCTGGCTGTTGAGAATCCACTGATGCAGCGTGAGCGAATTGGACAGAGGGATCACCTTGTCCTCGCGCCCATGGACGATCAGCGTCTCGTGCGCAAGCGCGCGAATGCTTGCTTCGGAATGGGACATCGCCTCGACCCAGCGCTGACGCGGGGCCGGGAACATGCTGGCATACGCGTCCTGGATTCCTGGACGCATGGAGGCCTCATAACGCATGCGCACGAGGGCATCGCCGATCAGGTTCTGGTCGTAGGCAAAGATCTTCATGATCGCCTGCATGTTTTCCACGGATGGCGTGTAGCCCCAGACCGCATCAAGACCCGGCGTCAGCTCGAATGGCACGCCGACGCTGCCCATCAACACCATCTTGTTCACACGGTCCGGGTGGGCGATCGCCAGCGCGAGCGCCATTGAACCGCCGAAGGAATTGCCGATCACATGGGCACGTTCGATCTTCATCGCGTCGAGGAAGCGCACCATCTGATCGAGCCAGTTTTGCCGGGTGAGCGGCATGTCGGACGGCGTCTGCGTATAGCCGAAGCCCGCGAGGTCCGGCGCCAGCAAACGGAAATCGCTTTGCAGGCGTTGCAGCACCAGGCGCCAGTTGGCCCAGGCGCTGACGCCGGGGCCCGAGCCGTGCAACATCAGGACTGCGTCGCCCTCGCCCAGATCGTGGTAGTTCGTCGTCACGTCCCCGCACTGTATTGTCTTGCCGATTTCCGGATTGCTCATGCTGCGTTACCTTTCTCATTCGATTCATGACGGCGCCAGACAAGACGGGAGACCCGTGCCTCGGGCGTACCCTGCTCCAGACGGGCAAGCAGCGCGAGGGTGCCGTCGGGCTGGAACTGGAACTCGCGCTTTTGCTCGCCGCCCTTCCAGTTCGGGAACAGGCTGATATCCACCATGTGGACAATGGTCTGGCCATCCACACGGTAGCGGCCGGCATAAAACAGCATGGAGTCGTAAGCGCGCGCCTTTTCCTCATCAGGAGCATTCCATTGACCACCCTTTTCGAAACGGGCGCGATCCTTGCGGCTGATCATGCAAGTCATGTTGCCGTCGCTGGTGTAGTCAATGAAGCCTTCCAGTTGATCGCCCATCGGCCGCTCCACCCTACCGTCCGCATATTGCTGTTCCCATGAGACGACGAGCCATCGTCCCCATAATTCGTTTGTGGTCGACATCGTTATTCCTATGAAATGAGCTAGGCAGAAGCGGCCTGGAGAAACTCCGCCACCACCCGGTTATGTTCCGGCGCACTTTCGAATTGCGCCCAATGGCCCGTATTCGCCGCGCAATGGAAGCAACCCTGCTGTACCTGCTGCGACAGCCGCATTCCCAATGACGGCGGCGTGCGGTTCTTGTCGCCCCAGTAGACCAGCGTGGGCTGGGAAATCGTCCGGGCCATTGCGTCGGTGATGATGTGCTTGCGGATGATGTCGCCGGCCAGGTACTCCGAAATGAACTGCTGCTGAACCGCAGCAAGCGCCGGCTGCCGGTACAGCGCCTGACGCACGCCGATTGCCTCGTCGGTTAGTTGGGATGGATCGGCCAAAATCCGCGCCATGCGCGTCTGCACGTTCTCATAGGTCGGATTGCGCAGTACCTCAAGGGAACTTTGCAAGTTGGATGCCCAGTCCGGCTCTTCATAACCCGGGATGGCGCCGGTATCGGGCGCGTAGCCCTGCGTCGTTGTCAGCACCAACCGCTTGACCCGGCCGGGATGCCGCAACGCCAATTGCATCGCCACCCAGCCACCGAGCGACTGGCCTTCCACATGAGCTTGGTCCAGATTCAAGACTTCCATTACATCGACCACCTGGTCGACCAGGAGCGGAATGATCTCCGGATCGTAGCCTTCAGTCTGCGACCGTCCGTGCCAGAGGAAATCCAGCGCAATGACGTGGAAGTGTCTGGCCAGCGGAATGATGTTCCGGGCGTAGTTCTCGACGTGGCCGCCAGTGCCGTGCAGCAGTATAAGCGCAGGCCCTGCGCCGGCCTCGACGATCCGGGTACGAAAACGCCCGTGAACTACGCGGACCTGGGCCTGCAGCAATTCAATCCAGTAACTGGGCGGCTTGGATGACATCGAATTCGACATGGATTAGGTTTCCGTGGATTTTGCGTAAGGTGTAGGCGGTGCCTTATACCAATCCCAACCTGTAACGTGACAAATGAAATCGATGGATTTTTTCGACTGGCAAGGCGCAGGAGGAGTCAATAGCGGGCTATTGACGACGAGTGCAACGCAGGCAGGCGGCTCGGCGCCCCCGGAAAAAGACGCGGTTTCATGTCACGTTATGGGTTGGGATTGGTATTAGCTCTTGGTTTTCTCGATCGGCGCATCCTTGCTATGGGCAATCGGCCCACGCAGGCGTCCATCGGATTTTTCCAGGCCGAATGTCCACTCCGAAAAAATGTCGGCGGTCGCCGCGAAATCCTTGGTCTCCCAGGTCTCGGTGACGATGTCCTCATCCGCTGCGTATTCCCAGGCACAACCGAGAGGAGTGTTGAAATACCAGAAGCATGCGGACGAGACCGTGTGCCGACCCGGACCGGCGAAAGTCTTCCATCCCAATCCATCCAGACGCTGGCCGCCGCCGATGACTTCATGAATGTCGCGCACCTTGAAGGCCAAGTGATTGAATCGCGTGCCGGGAGCCTTGCCGTTCATGAAGAACAGGTGGTGATGGTTGCCCCGTGGTGCGCAGCGCAAGAACATGCCGCGATTGGCATAATGATCGGAGACGATGAAGCCCAGGCGCTCGATATAGAAGCGCGATGCATCGCCTGCGTTGTCAACGCCGATCGCCATGTGGCTGATCTCGGTGGGCTGTGCAGCCTCGTAGCGCGGCGCGCGGGAATTGATCCTGTCGGGCCTTCCTGGGCTGTTGAAGCGAGTTGGCTCCAGGACCACGGTGTGGCGCCGAGTCATGCGGAATGCAATGGGAATCCCCAGGTCATCCACCGTATGCAACCCGCCTGCCGCATCGACCGACACCTCGCGGTCCTTGCTCAGCATGTCGCCAAGCCTCGCCAAGCCATCCGGGTCGGTCACGCCCCAGGTAATCTCGCAGAGGCCGCTGGCGTTGATGATGGGACGACGGCCCGAGACGGACAGGTCGGTCTCGACGATTTCGACTTCGGAGCCGTCGGCCGTGCGGAACAGCTTGCTCGATGCATCGCCTGAGTCTATCCGGGTCAAGCCCCAGTCGGTGGCGAATCGGCATGCATCGTCAAGTTTTTCGACCGCGAATTTAATGCGATCGACACCATCGATCGTAAACCGGTTTGCAGATGTCATAGTGTGTCTGTGATGAATGGTTAAGGGAGCAACTGGTCGGTTCGTCGCTTAGATGGATTGTGCTTGCTGGCATCACAGCGCAATGCGCCTGCTCACATCATCTCCGCGCTTTGCGCATGCTGGCGCATCGCATTCCTGAAGTGAGACCATTATTATTTTTCGATGTCTGGCATGTCAACGAACTGGCTCTGCCTATCAGGGATATCAGCTTTCCGATATTCAGATATCTAATGGCGGCACTATCGCCCAACTAGAAAATCGAGCGACACTATGGCTATTGGCCATTCGCTTCCAGAATGATTTTCACAGGCGGCTATTTCCCGCAGCAGTATGACGAGAATCCCTTTCCATTTTTTATCTTATGCAAGCTCTTCCATCCTTGAACTACACGCTCATCGATCAACCCGATCGGCCTTGGGTGACCTTCATCCCCGGCATCGGCAACGATGCAACGTTCTGGCAATCCCAGGCCGATGCCCTGGCACATGACTTTCGCATTCTGATGTTCGATCCCTGGGGTCACGGCAGCAGTCCGCCGCCACCGCCGGAGTGCGGTTTCGATGACATCTGGCATGGTGTGGTACAGCTCTGGGATCAGCTTGGCATTGAACGCTCAAGCGTGGTCGGATTGGGATTCGGCGGTTCCCTCGGACTGCGGTTTGCCATCGACCTTCCGTCGCGTGTGGATCGCGTCATTGCGTGCTGTTGCCGCCCGCGGCAACCGGATGAACGCAGGGGCTTCTGGCGCGCACGACAGGCGGCAGCCTCGGCACAGGGAATGGAAGTCCTGGCGGATGCCACCGTGGACCGCTGGCTGAGTACTGAATTTCGGAAGCAGCATCCGGAGGTGGACAAGCAACTGAGGGATATGATGAAACGCACGACGCTCGAGGGTTACCTCGCCGCCGTGGGCGCGTTCATCGAAATGGACTTCACATCACGGCTGCCGGAGTTGACGGCACCGACCTTGTTGCTCGCTGCGGAGCACGACCACGGCGGCGGGCCGGTGCCGGCAATGCGCGAGATGGCCGAGCAGATTCCGCATGCAACACTCAATGTCATTCCGGGCAGCGGTCACATCTGTAATCACGAGGCGCCGGACATTGTGAATACCCTGATCCACGACTTTCTTTCCAAGCCTTAGGGCCTGTTAACAATTGATTTGGGAGTGCGAACGGGTCGTATGCGTTGCAGGGCTAGGCGCGGCGACGCGTCGTAGCGGGCTCGGCGCCCCCGTGCTACGGCAAGGAGCCGCAACAACGGCATGCGACGCATACGACCCGCTCCCTTCGGGTTCAAGCCACAACGTGCGCTACCGGCGTTGCATGGCTAGCAAAGGGCCCGCCCTTTGCGTCGCCACGCGCCACCGCCAGCACACGTTGTGGCTTGAACGCATCTCCCAAATCAATTATTAACAGGCCCTAGTGCCTCGTCTGAAGCAGTTCCGGCACCACCTGCACGATCAGGCGAAGCACCTCGCGGGTGGCGAGGGTATGTGGGCGGCGCGGGCTGGTGCTCAGGACAACGCTGCGCAACAACTCGGGCTTGACGATGCGGGCGCTGGCCAGCCGGCTATCGCTATCCATCTCGAACAAGCCTGATGTAATGGCATAGCCTCCTCCGGCCGCGACAATTTCGTGCTGCAGCCTGATCGAGTCCGCCTCGGCTGCGATGTTCAGGTTGATCCCGCGCGCCTCGGCGAGGGTGTCCAAACGAGCCCGAAGAGGATGCGGGTGGCTTGGTACCACCAAAGGACGCCCTTGCAGGGCGCTCAAATCCACTGTCGGCTCCTGAAGCAGCGGATCATTGCGCGGCCCGATCAAGCGTAAGGAAATCTGGGCCAGGACCGATTCGCCACTATCCGAAACCGGCCCTTCCCGCAGCAGCAGCGCCATGTCCATTCGCCCCTCGCGCAGCCATTCCTCCAACTGCGTGCTTGGGCCATCGCTCAGGTGAAGTCTGACCCGCGGGAACTTTTCCTTCACCAGGCTGTACAGCTTGCTGGCCAGCATAGGCACGGATGAGGGCAACATTCCTACCCTGACCTCTCCGGCAGCCACGCCGCCAGAACTCCGGATGTCGTCGGCCAGGCGATCGGCTTGCTGCATGAGTGCCTGGAGACGCGGATAGAGCTGCTCGCCGAATTCCGTCAATACAACGCCGCGTCCCGTGCGGCGGAACAGGCGTGCGCCGCATTGCCGCTCCAGCACACTGACATTCCGGCTGATCATTGACTGCGGTACATCGAAGACCGTGGCCGCCTTCGTCAAACTTCCGAGCTCGGCCACCTTCATGAAAACCAGCCATTTCGAATCAAGAATAGATTGCATGGTGATCTCATCCACGGCCAGCTCCCTTCGTTCGAGCTTGTTTGCTCGCGTCGTCCAACACGCCGTAAGCCGCCATAAAGACCGAGATGGCGCGATCGACTGATTCGGTGATCTCCTTGGCCGTCAACGCTCCAAGCATCTGGAATATGAAACGGTCGAGCCACTCCGCTTCCAGCAGCCCCTTCAGGTGCAGGGAGGCGACGTGCGGATTGGCCCGCCGCAACTGCCCTTTCTCCATCGCCTGGTGCAGGAATTCGGCGACTGCCGCCTGGCTGCGAACGGGGCCAAGTTCAAAGCACTTCTTCCCCAAGTCCGATCGACCTGCCTCGGATACCACCAGACGGCGCACCGCCTGGACTTGGGGCGAATACAGCAAGGTCAGCAGACGTATTCCGAAATTGTTCAATGCCTGTTTGATATCTTGCGTCGTCGGGTCAAGCGCCGCATGGTTGGCCTGGAATTCCGCCTCGGTGGCTTCCATCACCACTTCGAGAAACAACTCTTCCTTTGAAGGAAAGTAGCTGTACAAGGTAGCCTTCGAGTATCCCACATGCTTGCAGATGGTCTCCATCGAGGTACGTTCGAAGCCGGTTTCCCGGAATATTTCGGAAGCGGCTTTGAGAATCGCCTGTCGTCTTGTCTCGCTTTTTGTTCGCATGTCAATCCTTTTATTTGAACCGGCTAGTTTAGTTTAGCGTCCTTTCGGCGAAATTGAAATAGCCTATTCAAAGAGGTTTCGATGCCTTATCGCAATGCGCCCCCCATTGTTCAAGGTGTATAGAAGGGAAACGATGGGTTGATGGATTAAAATTGCATGTCAGCTCCGTGCTTTGGACTGTTCTATCTGGCTCACCTACCAATGAAAAGAAATGCTCCAACACTCCACGACGTTGCCAAGGCTGCAGGCGTTTCGACCGCAACGGTTTCCAAATTCCTGAATGGCGCTCAGCGCTTCTCACCTGCCGTCGAAGCCACAATCAATTCTGTCGTAGCGCAAATCGGCTATCGCTCCAATGAACTGGCACGTTCAATGATCACCGGTGAGACGAAGACCATCGGCGTTGCCATCCTGGACATCAATAATCCGCACTTCACCGCTGTTGTAAAAGGCGCCAACCGGGTTGCCATTGATGCTGGCTATACCTTGCTGTTCGTCGATACTGAAGAAAACCAGAAGAGAGAACTGCAATTGCTGGATACCTTAAGCCGCCGGGTTGATGGATTGATAATCAGCTCACGCATGTCGGAAACGGACATCAAGACGGTAATTGATTTCGGAAAACCACTCGTCTTCTTCGGGCAACTGGAAACAGCAAAGCTGGTCAGCATTTGCAGCGCCGGACAACAGGGCGGCTATATGCTAGCCCAGCACCTCGTTAACCAAGGGTGCAAAAACATCGTTTATCTCGGATTCTCGAAATCGCGCTGGGACCGCGACCGCATTGCAGGAGTCGGCGAATGCCTGGAGAGCCATGGTTTGTCGCTAAAAGCTTACGACGCGCAGGCGCCCTTTGCCTCCGAAGGGGAGCGCCTCTGCTCGCTGATCATGTTGGGCAAGGACCATCCGGACGCAGTGATCTGCTATAACGATTTGCTCGCAATCGGATTCATGAAGGAAGCGCAGTCGCTTGGATTCAAAATTCCACATGATGTCGCGGTAGCGGGATTCGATAACGTTCCTTATGCCGAATACGTCTCGCCGTCTCTTACCTCGGTCAATCTGCAAAGCGAAGGCATGGGCGAGCTGGCAATGAAGAAGATGCTGGACCTCCTTGCCGGAAGACCGACGGAAGAGTACACGGTTCTTGATCCGCAGCTTGTGCTGCGCGAGTCCACCAGCGGCAGAAAGCGCCATGCCTGACAGCGCCCGATGTTGCGGCGCTGAAGCAGGCGAGCCCTAACAGGCACCCCTTTACAGGTGCGAATTCTGTCAAGACAACGTTCTTTCTTCGCGTGCATCTCCGGCAACTTCGGACCGCTCCCTCCCCCTTGCAGGGGCACCTGGCGTAGGGGCGCCCGGCGTAGGGGAAGGGGCAGTCCGCTATTGCACTCGAGGACGTCAAGTGAATGAAAATTTGCGATAAATCTTCATCACTCTAACGCCAGACCACCAATGACTTTGCCTGCATTGAAATTCCAATGCAGGCAAAGAGTGGCAGAAGATCGGTTAGTAGCCCAGTCCGAATCCGAACGGATACAGCGTATCTTTTGCTGGATATCCGGGGACGTCCGGCTGGTTGTCGATCACTGCTTGCAAGTTGTTTGCCAATGCAAATGGCAGCTTGCCTTGTGGCTTGGACTTGCCGCTCAGGACATCAAGAAGAGCGGTATTGCTTACGCCAAAACCAGCCACAATTGCACCCGCATTCTTTAAGCCGCTTGCGTCATCCAGAACGTAAGGCTGTCGGAAATAAATGCTCAGCACGGTTTTGCTTGCACCCACTTCACCCATTACCGCCTTGATTTCGGCAAGCGAGGGAGAAATTCTCCAGGACTGGGACTCCGCCATCTTGGTGAACGACAGGTTGTTCCCTTCCCATGGGAAGGAACCGCCGAACGTCAGTCCATTGTCCGTGCACGCCTGCCCTGGGTTCGTTACGCAACGGTCTTGCGCACCATAGGTCTTGCCGGTCTCCGGATCGATGAAGGCTGGATTTGCACCGGTCGTTGCTCCGTTACTGGTGTATGTGCCGGTCACTGCTGTCGGATTCGACACCTCGACACGAATCACCGCATAATCGTGGCCTGCCGCACTCGGCCGCACGCCATTCGGCCGTGCCTCCCCATCCGTGACGACATAACCATATTTATCGGCATCCGACTTGGCAATCCCCAATGTGTACACTTTCGCACCCGCTCTCAACGGCAGCGTCTTTGTTGCAATGGTCTGTTCCTGGTTCTTCAGCAGCACGATCGATTTGCGCTGAATATCCAGTCCCTTTTCGCGATTCGTCTGCTTGCCGACGGTACCGTTGGCTAGTTTCGCATCGACATAGGGGTTTTCGAACAGCCCCATCTGGAACTGCGCTTTCAGAAGACGCTTCGCAGCTTCGTTCACCCGCTCTTCAGTCACCAGTTTCGCTTGAACGAGATCAGTGATGGTCTTGTTGACGTTAAAGCCGGATAAGGTATCTGTCCCGCCATTGATCGCAGCCGCCACGCGCTCCGGCACGGTTTTGCTTTCGAGGCCCCAGGCACGATCGTTAATGATGCCGGTATCCGAATTGACATACCCGTTGAAGCCGAGCTTGCCGCGCAGAAGATCGGTCACGATCTGCTTCGAAAACGCCATACCGATCTGGTCGTAAGTCACGCCTTCATAGGTGACCTTGATCGGCACGCCGTAGTAAGGCATGACGGAAGACACACCGGCATTGATCGCCGCCATGAACGGCTTCAAATGATAGCCAAAGTTGTTGCCCGGGTAGACCTGATCCTTGCCGAACGCATAGTGCGGGTCGAAGCCCTGCTCCTGCGGGCCGCCGCCGGGAAAGTGCTTCATCGTCAATGCTACCGCGGAATCCTTGTTGAGCGGGCCGCCTTGCAGATTCTCGACCAGCGTTTTCATGATGTTCGCGGCGAGGTCGGCATCCTCCGTGAAAGTTTCATGCACGCGATACCAGCGCGGCTCAGTGGCAAGATCAGCCATGTAACCGTACATGCCGCGCAATCCAATGGATTTCCATTCTTCGCCCATGACCTGCGAAAATTCCTTGATCAGGGACATGTCGCCTGTGCCAAGCGCCGCTGCGGCAATCCCGCCTTCCTTGGGGAATTCCGTAAACGCGCCGGCCGCTTCATTGATGCCGACGCGGGCATCCTTTTCATAGTGATTGCGTGCGTTCGACTTGAACAGGGCCGGGATGCCAAGACGGGTAGCTTCGCGCAAGGCTTGCACGGAGTTCATGAAATTCGCGGCTTCTTCAGGCGTCACAGGCTGGCCGCCGCGCCCTGCGGGCGCCGTCGTACATGCAGGGCTACCGGTGACGACATTGCGGAAAATGAAACGCGCCATCCTCTGTGTGTTAACAAAGTCGACACCTGTCTGCGGAACTGCGCCTTTACAATCGGCATTGAGGGTGTCAATCAGCATCAACCCGGCTTTTTCCTCCAGAGTCATCTGACCCACAAGGTCGTTGACGCGCTCGTCAACCGGCCGGCGCCAGTCTTCATAGGGGTCAAGCCTCTGATTGCTGTTCAAGTCCTTGAACTGCAGATTATCAACGGACAGGACTACTTTTGACCTTACCTCGAGCTTCGGCTGCACCGCTGCCTGGCTTGCACTTTGACTGTCGCTGGAACCGCCCCCGCAGGCGGTCAGGGACAATATCGCGCCGCCAAGCACTGTCCCCATACCCAACCTGCTAGATTTGGCAACCGGAAAATCCTTTTGCCGGTTGGACTGTTTCCGCTCGAATGCCTGGGAAATAAAAAAATCAAGCCGTCGCTTTGAGCGTAGGCGCATTGTTTTCGTCATCCTCTTTCTCCATGAAAATTCCTTGCTCGAATCTCGGTTCGGACAAGGCGTTATTAACGCAATTTAGGTAAGCGTTTAACTTAGTATGCCAGCGTGATGGATGATTCAGCAAGAAAATTTTTCACGTGATGCCAAAGGGACAGGGAAATTGCCTTTTCTGCCTGACTTCCCTCGCAACTGCCTTTTTATAGCGCCTGGTTAATAGTGCTTAGATATTAGAAAAGCTGCTATGAAACGATCTTTAAACTTTCTATTGCATTTCAAACGAGCGCTTATCATAATAATTTTAGTCAAACGTTTGCCTTAATGCACTCACGTTTCTTAAATGACAAAAGACAATGACTTGGCCACGGCTTTTGCCGCTGGCATCGCTTCAACAGATTTCTATAGGAAAGGCAATAATGAATACAGCAAACAAATTACAAGTTGCGCCTGGCGCCCCCGTTGTCACTCAGATGCGCGTCATCCCAGTCGCCGGACGCGATTCCATGCTGCTGAACCTGAGCGGCGCCCACGGCCCTTTCTTCACGCGCAATATCGTGATCCTCACCGACAGCGCCGGCCATACCGGCGTGGGTGAAGTGCCGGGCGGTGAACGCATTCGCCAGACGCTCGAAGATGCGCGCGACCTGGTGGTCGGCAAATCGATCGGCGCGTATCACGGCGTACTCAACAGCGTGCGCCAGAGTTTTGCCGACCGCGATGCCGCGGGGCGCGGCTTGCAAACCTTCGACCTGCGCATCACGATCCATGCAGTCACCGCGCTGGAAGCGGCCATGCTCGACTTGCTCGGACAATTCCTTGAGGTCCCGGTGGCGGCATTGCTCGGCGAAGGACAGCAACGCGACAAGGTCGAAATGCTTGGTTACCTGTTTTATATCGGCGATCGCACACTGACCGATCTGCCCTATCCGAGCGAAGCGGAGGCCGACAACGACTGGTTCCGCCTGCGCCATGAAAAAGCCATGACGCCTGACGCCATCGTGCGTCTTGCCGAAGCGGCCTACCAGCGTTACGGTTTCAACGACTTCAAGCTCAAGGGCGGGGTGCTGCGCGGTGAAGACGAAATGGACGCCGTCACCGCCTTGTCCGAGCGCTTTCCGCAGGCGCGCATCACGCTGGATCCGAATGGCGGCTGGCTGCTCAAGGACGCGATTCGCCTGTGTCGCGACAAGCATGAGGTACTGGCGTATGCGGAAGATCCCTGCGGTGCGGAGAACGGCTTTTCGGGACGCGAAGTCATGGCCGAATTCCGTCGTGCCACCGGCTTGCCCACCGCCACCAACATGATTGCGACCGACTGGCGCGAAATGGGCCATGCGATCCAGTTGCAATCGGTGGATATCCCGTTGGCCGATCCGCATTTCTGGACCATGCAGGGTTCGGTGCGGGTGGCGCAGATGTGCAATGAATGGGGCCTGACCTGGGGCTCGCATTCCAACAATCACTTCGACATTTCGCTGGCGATGTTCACGCATGTTGCCGCTGCAGCGCCGGGCAAGATCACCGCGATCGACACCCACTGGATCTGGCAGGATGGCCAGCGTCTGACCCGCGAGCCGCTGCAGATTGCGGGCGGCATGGTGGCCGTGCCGCAGAAGCCGGGGCTCGGCATCGAACTCGATATGGGGCAGGTCGAGCTTGCCCACCAGCGTTACCGTGAAATGGGACTGGGGGCGCGCGATGATGCGGTGGCCATGCAATACCTGATTCCCGGCTGGAAGTTCGATAACAAGAAACCTTGCATGGTGCGTTAAGCAGATAAGCTTAGAGCAGTTTCACCCTGACTGTACCGTCGATGCCGGGCGATTTGCCCGCGGCACTGCGTTGCGGCTCCTTGCCATGGCTCGCCATGTCGCGTCGCCGCGCCTTGTTCCACAGGCAAATCGTCTCGGCCTCGACTGGCAAGTCAGGGTGAAACTGCTCTAGAGCGGATTGCGGGTCAGCGTAGGGGTCGCGTTCGGACCAGAAGGGATGCAGTGCAAGACGCGGCTTGATGTAAAAGCGACGATGAATAAGCCCGTCCGGTTTCCTGTGCCGGACCGGCTTGTTTTGGCCGATGCCGGCACGATCTGGGAGCGTTCGTCGCACTTAGGCACACAATGTGCCCTTATCTTTTGAAAATCGGCTCTCGCTTCTCAAGAAATGCCTGTAGGCCCTCCTGGAAGGAAGGCAAATCAAGCAATTCGCGCTGCCGTTCCTTTTCGTAATCGAGTTGCGCGGCAAGGCTTTGTTCGGCAGCGGTATCGAGCGCGCGACGGGATTCGAGTGCGCTGTGTGCGGGTGCCTTTGCCAGCCGGTGCGCAATGCTTCTCGCTTCATGCATCAGCGCCTCGTCGTCAACGCAAGACCAGATCAATCCCCAATCAACGGCTTTTTCCGCAGGAAGACGATCGCCCAGCAACATCAAGCCCATTGCGCGTGCGCGTCCGACATGCTGCGGCAAGTACCAGGTCGCGCCCATATCGGGTACGAGGCCCAAGCGCGGCAGGAAAGGTGCAAGTAAGTAGGCGGACCGTGCGGCAAGCACGATATCGGCAGCCAAGGCAAGGCTGATACCGGCCCCAGCCGCTGCGCCGTTGAGTGCAGCGACGATGGGGAACGGGAATCGTTGCAGAGCAAGGACGACGGCGTTGTACCGTTCCTCCATCATCTGTGCGCCGCGCTGACCGAAGGATGCATCGCTCCCGGCCAGCTTGGCTGGATCGCCCAGCTTGGCGCCGGCGCAAAAGGACTTGCCTGCCCCCGTCAGAATCAAAGCGCGAACGTCATCGCGCAAGATCAACTGATCAAGCGCTGTCATGATTTCAAGGCAGACGTGCTCGTCCAGGCCATTGTGTATTGCCGGCTGGTTCAGCGTCAGCACCGCCAGCCCGTCCGTCACTTCAACCAGGATCAATTCGAAATCCATGTTTACACTCATTCTAATGATTAGCCGACTTGCCTTTTCTGGTCCTTCCAGTACTTCTCACGCACTTGCCGGCGCAGTACCTTGCCAACGACACTGAGTGGCAATGCTTCAACGAAGCTGATTGTCTTGGGCGCCTTGAACCGGCCAATGCTGCCCTTCACGTGATCAATCAAATCCTCCACAAGTGCCGATGCACCCGCCTTCAGCACGATTTCGGCATGCACGGCTTCGCCCCATTCCTCATGCGGCACGCCCACCACCGCCGACATGGCGACCGCCGGATGGGAATTGAGCGCTGCCTCCACCTCGACCGCATAGACGTTGAAGCCGCCGCTGATGATCATGTCCTTCTTGCGATCGACGATATAGAGAAAGCCTTGTTCATCGAGATAGCCAAGGTCGCCCGACTTCCAGAAGCCGTTGCAAAATTCGGCCGCCGTTCCTTCGTGATTATTGAAGTACCCTGAGATAGTGGCGCGAGAGCGAATCCAGACTTCTCCCGTCGCCCCTGCCGGAACCGAATTGCCGGCTTCGTCCATGACGCGCAGTTCGACGGTGGGGGATACCCTTCCAGCCGATGCGAGAAGCTTGGGATCGGCGCCAAGGTGGTCGGCCTTGCACAGCGTGGCCGCCGGCTGCAGGCATTCGGTCGAACCGTAGATCTGCAGGAAGATGTTGCCGAAACGATCCTGCAGTTGCCTGAGTTTGCTCGGGCTCATCGGCGCGGCACCATAGTAGACGGTACGCAGCGCCGAGAGGTCATGACTGCTTGCCTCCGGCAAATCGAGGAGCCAGTACAACAGCGTTGGCACGAGCCCTGAAATCGTGACTTTCTCCGCCTCCAAATTGCGGCACCATTGCTTCAGGTCCGCCACGTTCTGCGTTACCGTACAGCCTCCCTTGAACAAGGTCGGCAGCATGCCGAAGCCCGAACCGTGGCTGATGGGGGCCATGTGCAAGTAGCGCGAATCGGCATCGAATACCGTTTCGTTCTCCGCATAGTAGGCATCCCGACAGGCCAGCCAATTGTCCATCGTGTACTGCGCGCACTTGCTTTTGCCGGTGGTACCGCCGGTGAAGCGGTAGATCAGGATGTCGCGGGTAGAGTCGCTTTCAACGCCGGGATCGGCATCGGGGACGCCTTCGAGCAAATCATAAAAGTAGTGCAATCCGTCGCGTGCGATCGTTGGCGGATCCATACAGACTACCGTCACGCCGCGCTCGTGCAGCATGTCGAAATAGCGATCCAGCAGTGCATTCTCCAGGAACACCACTTTAGGTTTGATGAACCCCACCTGCCAGCGGTGTTCATCGATAGAGTCGCGGAAATTGGTCCAGACTGCACCCGCTTCGCCCTTGAGCACAGTCCAGGTGTGCAGCAGGGAGAGGTTGTCGTTCTCGAGGATGCACAGGTACGTGTCGCCGCGGCGCAACTGCAGGCGCTCGCGCATCATGTTCACGACGCGATTCGTAAATAGATGCAACTCGCGATACGTAAAGCGGCGCTTGCGCTCGATGTTGACTAGCGCCTCTTTGTCAGCATGGCGCATCGCAACTTGGCTCATTACCTGTGTGAAGTTTATTTTCATCGCTTGTCTCCGTTATATTTCTTGGTGTTGAAGGCAGAGTGCGCTGCGCGCACCTTTGCAGTAGCAAGGACTCCGGTGCGCACAGGCGCAGCGTATTAGCACTACTGCGTCACAAGCTACCGCTGAACGACTCCTTCCCCCTTGCAGGGGGAAGGTTGGGATGGGGGTAGTGAGGTTGAGCAATCTATGTCGATGACTCGAGCGCACTACCCCCACCCTAACCCTCCCCCTGCATGGGGAGGGAACCGTTCAGCGTCGATTCATGACGCAGTAGTATTAGTCCGCTTCGACGATCACGGTCTGGCCGAGATCCGACCAGCCCTGCGCCTTGGGCAGATAGCATTCTTCGATGACACTGCGCTTGATCTTCATGGTGGGGGTCAGGAAGCCGTTGTCGGTTGTCCAGAAGTCTTTCACCACGACCACGAAGGCCAGCTTTTCATGGTCTTCCGACAGGGCGTTCACGCGTTCAAGCATGCCCTGTAATTCCGTGTGCAGCTTTTCGCGGGTCTTGGGATCTTGCAGCTCCTTGCGTGCATCAAGGCCCAGCATCAACAAAGCAAATGGCTGCGGCAATGCCGGCCCGGTCACGCATACCGCCTCGACTTTCGGATGGCCGAGCTTGTTTTCGATAGGCGCGGGCGCGACATACTTGCCCTTGCTGGTCTTGAAGATTTCCTTGACCCGACCGGTGATCTTCAAGCGGCCGATCTCGTCCAGTTCTCCCCGGTCGCCGGTCTTGAAGAAGCCGTCTTCCGTCATGCTTTCCACCGTCAGTTCGGCCTGCTTGTAATAGCCCAGCATCATCGTGGGAGCCTTGATCAGAATCTCGCCATTGTCCGCGATGCGGCATTCCACCCCCGGCATCGCCTGTCCGGAATAGCCCAGCCGGACCTGGCCCGGGCGGCTGTAATGGGAATACGAGAAGTTCTCCGTCATGCCATACACGTCCAACAGCTCAAGGCCCAGGGTGCGATACCAGTTGGTAATTTCCTGCGGCAGCGGCGCCGATCCGGTAAAGGCAATCCTGGTTGCGTCCAGTCCCAACATGGTCAGAATTTGCTTCTTCATGGCGTCGGCTTGCGGCGACTGGGTGAAGAGCAGTTCCTGCTGTGCGGGCGGCAGTTTGGCGCAGACGCCCTGGTAAAACTTGGTCCACAAGCGCGGCATCGAGATGAAGACCGTGGGACGTGCGCGCTGCAAGTCCTGCGGGAAGGTCGCCAGGCTGTCGTTGAAGTAGACACGAAAGCCGTGGCACAAGGAATTCGATTCGACGAAGGAACGTTCAGCCGTGTGCGCCAGCGGCAGATAGGACAGCACGCGATCGCTCGGGGTGAATCCGCAAAACTCCCCTGACCTCGTCGCGTAGGCCAATATCGTGCGGAAGCTGTGCATGACACCCTTGGGCCGGCCGGTGCTGCCCGAGGTGTAGATGATGGTGGCAAGTTGATCCGGTGCCGGCAAATGCACCGCTTGCAGCGGCTGTACCTCGGCAGCGAGGGCCTCCCATTGCCGTACATTCGGCAAGGAGGGAGATAGCGGCAGGCCGATCATCGGCACGTTCGGCGGCACCACCTTCTGGATTTCGTTCCAGCCGTCCGTCTTGCCATCGAGCTTGCCGATAATCACCAGGCGCGTATTGGCGTGCTCGAAAACGTATTGCGCGGTGTCGGCATTTACGGTCGGATACAGCGGCACCGAGATATGCCCGGCCATCCAGATCGCGATATCGGCAATCATCCAGTGCGCGCTGTTCTTGCCGACGATCGAGATGGCGCTTTGCGGCGGCAGATCGAGAGATTGCAGATAGGCCGCCATGCGTCGCGCCTGGTCGCCGACTTCCTTCCAGGTATAGTCCACGACCCGCCCGTCAGGCATGGGTTCGGTGAGATAAATTGCATCAGGCTGGGTCCGCTCCCAGTGCAGGAAGCAGTGAACCAAAGTGCCCAACTTATTGTCGTTCATATTGTCGTTCATGATCGTCTCCTCTTATGATTCTTCGGCATCGAGCAATTCAGCTGCGCGGCTTCATTGTACTTGCCGCCTCGTCGAAGAATTCACTACGTAAAACCAGTATTCATTAGCGGTCGTTCTTCAGCAAGTCCGGCAACGCGTCCAGGTGAAAGCCGTCAAACGGCACGCTTTTGTCGTGCACCTGCAGTTTCCAGGAGCTTCGCGCGTTCGGCCCGCCGCCATCGACACGGATGCAACTACCGGTGATGAACGCCGCCGCCGGTGACAGCAAGAACACGATGGCCGCCGATACCTCGGCCACGGTGCCGTAGCGTTGTACCGGCACTGCCTTGGGAAAATCGAGAATCTTTGAAACGGCTTCGCCGGTATAGTTATCGAAGCCGCTGGAAGCGATCATTCCTGGTGCCACGCTGTTCACGCGCACACCAGAGGCTGCCCACTCGCAGGCTGCGCTTTCAGTCAGCGAAGTCATGCCGGCCCGGGCCGAGCCCGAGTGGGCAACGCCGGGCAAGCCGTTCCACATGTCGGCAGTGATGTTCACGATCGACCCGCCATGCTGTTCCATCCAACGCGTGTAGACCTCCCGCATGAAGATGAAACCGCCGACAAGATTGTTGCGCACTACCGCTTCGAATCCCTTGGTCGAGATGTCCTTAAGTGGCGAAAAAAACTGCCCTCCGGCATTGTTGACCAGGCCATCGATGCGACCTTGTGCTGCCAGTACCGCTTCGACAACGGTGCCCACCGCAACCTCGTCGCGAATATCGCATGCATGAGAGGAAACGAGACGACCTTCGGCCTCGATCTCTGCTTTCACCTTTGCCAACTTGTCGGGATTGCGGCCAACGATAACAACGTGCGCTCCCAGCCATGCGAGCTCATGTGCAGCGCAACGGCCGATGCCGCTGCCGCCCCCCGTCACGATGACGACCTTCCCGTCAAACAACTCGGGCTTGAAAATTGATTGGTAATGCAAGCGACTCTCCGATGCCGTCATCAGCGGTCTTTCAACCAAGCGTTCAGCACTGCATCGGCGTCCTGGCCGCGCTGCGGGATGGGGCGAGGCTGCGACAACGGCGTACCGGAGAAACGAGGTGCCGGATTCGCCTGCAATACGCCATCAATGGTGCTGTAGACATTGCGGGCAACCATGTGCGGATGCAATGCCGCCTCGTCCGGATTCAATACCGGTGCAAAGCAGGCGTCGGTACCTTCCAGCAACGCGCACCACTCGTCACGGGTCCGCGTTGAGAATAGTACGGAGAAGCGCTCATGCAGCCGCGGCCAGGCATTCACCTCATTTTGTTTTGCATAGTTGGTGTCTTCAGTCAGACCGAGCTTGTCCAGCAGGATGCGATAGAAGCGTGGTTCGAGCGAGCCGACGGTGATGAAATTTCCGTCCGCGCAGCGATAGCTGCGATACCAGTGCGGACCGTCGAGAATGCCGCGCCCGCGCTCGTTCGGCAACTGGCCGGCCGACTTCAGGCCCAGCATCAGGTTCATCATATGGGCGCTACCGTCCACGATGGCCGCGTCGACAACCTGGCCCTTGCCTGTCGCACGCGCGCTCATCACCCCAGCCAGCACACCTACCGCAAGATACATTGCGCCACCGCCGACGTCGCCAACCAGGCTGGGCGGTGCCATCGGCGCTTCGCCGGGTTGGCCGGACCACCACAATGCGCCCGACAAGCCGATGTAGTTGAGATCGTGACCGGCGGCATGCGACAAAGGCCCCGTTTGGCCCCAGCCGGTCATGCGGCCAAAGACCAGTTTGGGATTGCGCGCCAAGCATACGTCGGGTCCCAGACCCAAACGTTCCATCACGCCGGGGCGCATGCCTTCGAGCAGCGCGTCGCAGCTTTCCACCAGCGCCAGGACAGTCTCGACGCCCTCTTTCTTTTTTAGATCCACCGCAATCGAACGCTTGCCGCGGTTCTGGATCGCATGCTTGCCAATATCAAGATCTTCCGCGCCGGCCTGCAGACGGTCAACCACCACCACGTCGGCGCCCAGATCCGCGAGCAACATGCCGCAGAACGGTCCCGGGCCGATTCCGGCGATTTCCAGAATGCGCAAGCCTGCCAAGGGCCCGCTTTGAGTTCGAGTCATTTTTATCTTATCCCCATGATAAAAGTCGGTTCAACGACAAGACAATACGCAGTCGCGATTGGTAATTCCCCACTCTTTCATAGGGGGTGAGGCAGATGCTATGCAAAAACCGGTAGCGGCGGAGTCGGAGAAGGAGCGGAGACAAGGGTGCGTGGAGGTCTTTCAACGCGACGGCGCGCATGAGGCGCTGGGTGCGGAAACCGGAGGCGCCGGACGGTCATGGGGTGTGTCGTCCGGATTTGTAACTTGATGCCCATGTTATGTCGTGTGCACGATGCGTTCATGGAGCCTGGCTCCATGAACGCATCCAAACCGATTCTTGCGAGAATCGGATAGTGGCTCACTATTGGCTTAAGCCTGCATGCTCTTGATGGCTTTTTCAATCAGAGCTTGCACCTGCGCGTTAGAGTCGGCGTAGGGACGTGCGGTGTTCCAGTTGGCGATCTTCGCAAAGTTCGCTTCCAGGGCTTCCGGCGACAATTCCTTGTCGGAGAAGTACACCGGTGCGGTGTCCACGAGTTGTGTCGCCGTGAACACGCCGCCGCCAGCAGACAGGATGGTCTTGGTCGGTGCGTTTTCGCTGACCAGGAACAAGGCGGCCGGTGTCACTTGTTCCGGCCTGATGCGCTCGAGCATGGCTTCCGGGAGCACGTCGTTCGTCATACGGGTCGCGGCGATCGGCGCGATGGTGTTGACGCGGATGTCGTTCTTCTTGCCTTCGATGGAGAGCGCGTTCATGAAGCCAACCACCGCCATTTTGGCAGCAGCATAGTTGGACTGGCCGAAGTTGCCGAACAGGCCGGACGCCGAACTCGTCATCAGGATACGGCCGTAATTCTGCTCGCGCATGATTTCCCACACCGCCTTGGTGCAGTACACCGCCCCCATCAGGTGTACATCAACCACGGCCTGGAAGTCGGCCATTTCGACCTTGGACAAGGTCTTGTCGCGCAGGATGCCGGCGTTGTTGATCAGCACGTCGACGCGGCCAAACTCGGCTTTGGCTTGTTCGACCATCGCCTTGACCTGTTCGAAGTCGGTGACGTTGGCGCCGTTGGCGATTGCGGTACCGCCGGCAGCGCGGATCTCTTCGACCACCTTCAGTGCCGCTTCGGAAGAGCCGCCCTTGCCATCACGGGCGCCGCCGAAATCGTTAATCACCACCTTGGCGCCGCGGGCGGCCAGGCCCAAAGCGTGCACACGGCCCAAGCCATTACCCGCACCAGTCACAATGGCCACACGGCCGTCAAAACGAATTGTCATGTTTTCTCTCCAGAATAAAAATTAAGCAAATTGGCGCAGGATCGATTCGGCGACGCAGACGGGTTTGCTTGCCCCTTCCATCTCGACCGACATCTCGAAAATCGTTTGTGCTCCGTTATTTTCAATCGGCTCCCACGACTGCAACTTGAAATGGGCGCGCAGGCGGCTGTTGACCGGCACCGGTTTCAGGAAGCGTACTTTGTTCAGGCCGTAGTTCACGCCCATCTTGATGTTGCGGATCTCGAAGGCTGTCGAGAAAAAGGCCGGCAACAGGGAGAGGGTCAGGAAGCCGTGTGCGATTGGCGTGCCGAACGGACCGGATTTCGCGCGCTCTGCATCGACGTGAATCCACTGGTGGTCGCCGGTGGCGTCGGCAAAGGTGTTGATGCGTGTCTGGTCGATCGTGAGCCAGTCGCTGGAGCCGATCTGTTCGCCTACCAAGTGTTGCAGCTCATTGAGGGTGTCGTAACTCTTCATTGGTGATTCATAAAAAGGTTTGAAAAATAGAATTGCGAATTGCTTACGAGCGCATCTCGTCTTGCAGCGCTGCCGCGCAAACTGCATCGTGCCGGTCACTGCTGCCCAATAGCAGGTCAGCGACAATCGCATGCTTGTAGTAATGACCGACCGCGTACTCTTCAGTCATACCGATACCGCCATGCAACTGGATACCCTGGCCGCACACGAATTTCGCTGCGCGACACACCAGCGCCTTTGCCGCCGACAGTGTTTTTTGCCTGGTTGCCGCATCATCGTTCGCAACCGATGCCAGCGCTGCATGCAACATCGAGCGCGCCAACTCCATCTCCGCCGCCATGTCGGCCATGCGGTGCTGCAGCGCCTGGAAGTTGCCGATGGCTACGCCGAACTGTTGGCGTGTCTTCAGGTATTCGGCAGTGAGCTCGATGGTCTTTTCCATCGCACCGACCAAGTCTGCACACAGCGTGACGATGCCGTGAGCGAGACCGGCACGCAGCGCGGCAAGGCCGCCTTCCATCACATTATCTGCGCCGACTTGCACGCCGTCGAACGTAAGCTCTTCGGCCCAGGTGCCGTCATGCAGCGGCAATGCCTGGCGCTTCAGGCCCGCACTGTTGGCATCGACCAGCAGCAGCTTGATCTCTTTCACTCCCGAGACCTGCGCGGAGACGATGAAATGCTGCGCATCCCTGGCGCCGAGCACCAGCGACTTGCGTCCCTGCAGCACATAGCCGTCGCCGCTCTTTTCCGCGCGCAGCGACACCGGTTCCGGCATGCCGCGAGATTCCGGCTCGCTGTAAGCAAGGGCAATGCGCAACGAGCCGTCGGCGAGCTGCGGCAAAAGGCGTTCCTTCTGTGCAGTCGTGCCACCGGCTACCAAGGTTTGTGCAGCGAGCACGGCGCAACCGAGATAGGGTTCCAGCACCAGGCCACGTCCCAATTCCTGCGCGATGATCGCGGTGTCGATCAAGGAACCACCCAGACCGCCATACTCTTCCGGCAAGTCGGCCATCAGCCAGCCGTTCTCGGCAAATGTTTGCCAGTTGCCGGCACTACCGCCCTGCTTTGCATTGACCAGCGCAGTGCGCGTCTCGAAGCCGTACGCCTTGTCGACGTAGCGGCGCACGCTGTCCTGCAATAGCTGTTGTTCCGAATTCAGAGTGAAATCCATACTTGTGTCCTGCTTTAAAGGTGGAACAGCATCTTGGCGATAATGCTGCGCTGCACTTCGCTGGTGCCGCCGTAGATGGTCGATGCACGATGGAAGAACATATTGTTGGCCATACTGCGTGCGACTTCCTGCAAGGGCAACAAGGGCTGTGCCGGATCAAGATCCTCATGCGGATCGGGATACGCGACGGCACCATAGTCGCCCAGCGCTTCGACCATCGCCTCGCTGATCTTCTGCTGCAATTCGGTCCCGCGAATCTTCAACATCGAGCCCAGCACATGCGATGCAGGATTGTGTTCCTGTTCCATCTTGGCCACGCGCTGCACGAACATGCCAAGCGCCTGCAGTTCAGCATCCAGACGCGCCAGCTTCAATGCAAACTCCGGACGTTCGATCAAGCGGTCGCCGCCCATGCGCTGCGTCGTCGCCAGTTGTCGCAACTGCTGCATATAGCGCTTCTGCACCGGCAGGTCGGCGGTCGTCGCATGCTCGTTATTGAGCAAGAACTTGGTGATGTTCCAGCCCTGTCCTTCGGCGCCAACCAGGTTTTTTACCGGCACGCGTACATCGTCGAAGAAGACTTCGTTCAGGTGATGCGCATCGTCGATTGAGCGGATCGGGCGCACGGTAATGCCGGGCGTTTTCATATCGACCAGCAGGAAACTGATGCCGGCCTGCTTCTTCACCTCGGGATTGGTGCGCACCAAGAGGAAGATCCAGTCAGACTCGTGCGCATAGCTGGTCCAGATCTTCTGGCCGTTGACCACGTAGTGATCGCCATCGACGCTCTTGACCAATTCCGCACGGGTTTTCAGCGACGCCAGATCGGACCCGGAACCCGGCTCCGAGAAGCCCTGGCACCACAGGCGCTGGCCGTTGAAGATGGCTGGCATGTGCTCGGCCTTCTGCTCCGGGGAGGCGAACGCATTCATTACCGGACCTAGCAGTTTTTGCGCGAAGGGATCCTGCGACGGTGTGCCAGCGGCGCCGCATTCCTCGTCGAACACCAGGATCTGCGGCACCGACCACCCTGTACCGCCATGTTCCTTGGCCCAGTATGGGGCACCCCAGCTTTGCGCATTGAGAACCTTTTGCCAACGCATGACTTCTTCGCACCGCGAGCGCGTGCTGCGCGGCAACCCTTTCAGGTCGGCCGGCACCTTGGTTTGCAGGAATTGCCGGACTTCCTGGCGGAAAGCTTCAAGTCCGGAATCGGGTTGAAAATCCATGAAACAAGTCCTTTTTGTTAAATGCGATACATGGTGACCACCGCAGCGCCACCGATGCCGACGTTGTGCTGCAGCGCGACGCGTGCGCCTTCCACTTGACGCTGGTCGACCTTTCCACGAAGTTGCTGCACGAGTTCCGTACATTGCGCCAGACCGGTAGCGCCGATCGGATGGCCCTTCGACAGCAGGCCACCGGACGGGTTGACCACATATTTGCCGCCGTAGGTGTTGTCGCCATCATCAACGAACTTCTGTGCGCCGCCTTCCGGGCACAGGCCGAGCGCTTCATAGGTGAGCAGCTCGTTGTGCGCGAAGCAATCATGCAGTTCAACCACATCGACGTCTTCGGCGCCGATGCCGGCGATCTCGTAGACCTTGTTGGCCGCCGCACGCGACATGCTGAAACCGGCCATGTTGCGCATGTCGCCAGCGTTGAAGGTTTCCGGGCCGTCGGTGGTCAGTGCTTGCCCCGCGATCCAGACACGCGAATCGAGGCCATGCTTTTTGGCGTACGCTTCGCTGCACAAGACGACTGCCGCTGCGCCGCAGGTCGGGGGGCACGCCATCAGGCGCGTCATCACGCCGGGCCATACGACCTGGTCGGCCAGCACTTCTTCGGTCGTCACAACCTTGCGGAACACCGACATCGGATTGTTGGCCGCATGACGGCTGGCTTTCGCGCGGATCTTGGCAAAGGTTTCCAGCGGTGTGTCGAAGCGCTTCATGTGCTCCAGGCCGGCACCGCCGAAGAGACGCAGCGCCGGCGGAATGTCCTGCTTGCCCAGCAAGATGTCGCACTGCTGCATGAACAACTCAGTCGGGTTCGGTTTGTCAGCAAAGTTCGAGCCCAGCGCGCCCGGATTCATTTGTTCGAAGCCCACTGCCAACACGATGTCCACTTCGCCGCTGGCAATCGCCTGACGTGCCAGATAGATGGCAGTGGAGCCGCTGGAACAATTGTTGTTGACGTTGATAATGGGAATGCCGGTCATGCCGACGTCGTACAGTACACGCTGGCCGCAGATCGAATCGCCGTAGATATAGCTCGCAAACGCCTGCTGGATCGATTCATACCCCACGCCGGCATCGGCCAATGCCGCGCGCACCGCCTGTGCGCCCATCACCGGGTACGTTTCGCTCTGGCCGGGCTTCTTGAATGGAATCATGCCGACACCGGCAACGACAACCTTCTGCGTCATATCTTCTCCTTTGGTTTCGATCTCCTCACTGGCAAGTATGCCAACGACATCCGTCGGGCCAAAAAGAAACGTGTCCCCGGCCAAGTGAGGTCAGTGTATGAACGATAGGCATGCGGACGGCATACCGCCCCCTATTTCGAAGGGGGGGGAATGCACGAGCGCCGTGTTGCGATGGCATCCCCCTCCGAAACGCGGGGCGCAGCAAACATGAGTCCATGTTACGTTTTCTGCATCAGAATCGCACGTGATTTGGTCATATGGCAACGGCGTGGTAGTGTCCTGAGTTAGAAGTTCGTTGAATTATTCTGCGTATCAGTTGTCCGACGCCTATTGGTTTTCATGGCGAGGACGGCATGGCAGGCAGACCGAAAGCGGAACTGGTGTTGAGCGCGGCGGAAAAAGAGCAATTGCATGCCTGGGCGAGACGGCGTAAGACGGCGCAAGCACTGGCTTTGCGTTCGCGCATCGTCCTGGAATGTGCCGGCGGAGCGGAAAACAAGGCGGTGGCGGTCAAGCTGGCGGTGACGCGCCAAACGGTATCGAAATGGCGCGCCCGCTTTGTTCACATGCGCCTGGATGGTTTGCTCGATGCCCCGCGCTCGGGAGCGCCGCGCACGATTGATGATGCGCGTGTTGATGTTGTGATCGCCAAGACGCTGGAGGAACAACCGTCGAATGCCACACACTGGAGCACGCGGGCTATGGCGCGCGAAGCGAAGCTGTCGCAAACGGCGGTCAGCCGCATCTGGCGCGCCTTCGGTTTGCAACCGCATCGTCAGGAAACGTTCAAGCTGTCCACCGACCCGCTGTTTGTCGAGAAGACCCGCGACATCGTCGGGCTTTATCTCGATCCGCCGCTCAAGGCCATGGTGCTGTGCGTTGACGAGAAGAGCCAGATTCAGGCGCTGGACCGGACCCAGCCTATCTTGCCGCTGGCACCCGGTGTTCCCGAACGGCGCACGCATGACTACCAGCGCCATGGCACGACGACCTTGTTTGCTGCACTCGACATTGCCACCGGTGAAGTCATTGGGCAACTGCATCGACGTCATCGCAGCAGCGAGTTTCTGAAATTCTTGCGTACGATCGAGGCGTCGGTGCCGAATGACCTGGACATTCATCTGGTGATGGATAACTATGGCACGCACAAGACCCCCACCATCCGCAATTGGTTCGCCCGCCACCCGCGTTTCCACGTGCATTTCACACCAACTTCGGCTTCGTGGCTCAACCAGGTCGAGCGCTGGTTCGCCACGCTGACTGAAAAACAAATTCACCGTGGAACCCATCGTTCGACCCGTCAATTGGAGGACGCCATTCGGCATTACCTGAAACTCAATAACGCCGATCCCAAACCGTTTGTCTGGACCAAATCGGCCGACGACATCTTGGCCAGCATCGAACGCTTTTGTCTGCGAATTTCTAACTCAGGACAGTAGCGTTAACCCGACTTTCGCTATTCGCATCCCGAAAGCGCTATTTTTCCGAATTTGTTGAGGTGGCCGGTGCTGTAACCTCTTGATTTTCCGCTGGAATGCACGATGGAAATCGCAGCAACCGCTTGTAGTGAAGACCTTGGTCCTTGGCAGCGCGACAGCGTGTTCTTACACTGGAGGCATGTTCCTCAAATGCAGCCGGCGCATCAAGGATGGCAAGACTCACCATTACTGGAGCGTGGTGGAGAATCGGCGTCTGTTGAATGGCAAGGTGGCACAGCGCCAGGTGCTGTACCTGGGCGAAATCAACGACAGCCAGCAAGCGGCCTGGCGCAAGACGATCGAGGTCTTCGACGAAGGCGCCAGGCGGCAGGTCGCGCTGTTTCCGGAGCACGCGCTGCCCACCGATGACGCCGCCGTGGTGGGCGTGCGCTTGAGCGAACTGCAACTGAAGCGGCCGCGGCAGTGGGGCGCGTGCTGGCTGGCTTGCGTGCTCTGGCAGCAGTTGGACCTGGACGCATTTTGGTTGGCGTGCCTGCCTGCTTCGCGCAAGGGCACGCACTGGATGCAGGTACTGCAAGTGCTGGTGACGTATCGGCTGATCGACCCAGGCTCGGAGTGGCGCCTGCACCGGGACTGGTTCACGTCAAGCGCAATGGCCGATTTGCTGGAAGCCGATTTTGCGCTGGCTGGGAAGGATACGCTGTATCGCTGCCTGGACAAGCTGTTGCCGCACAAGGATGCATTGATGCTGTTCTTGAAACAGCGTTGGGGTGAACTGTTCGACGCCTCGTTCGATGTGCTGCTGTACGATCTGACCAGCACCTATTTCGAGACCGATACCGTGCGGGACGCGCCGGACAAGCGCCAGTACGGCTACAGCCGTGACAAGCGCGGCGATTGCCGGCAAGTCGTGATCGGCTTGATCGTTACCCCGGAAGGCTTCCCGTTGAGTTATGAAGTCCTGGCGGGCAGTACCGCCGACGGCACGACGCTGTCGGACCTGCTCAAGCGGATCGAAACCCGGTACGGCAAGGCCAATCGGATTTGGGTGATGGACCGCGGCATACCGACCGAAGATACGCTGGCGCAAATGCGCCAGATGGGCGCCTCCTACCTGGTGGGCACCCCCAAGGGACGCTTGAGCAAACTGGAGCAGGGCTTTCTGTCGGCCTCCTGGGAGCGGGTGCGCGAAGGGTTGCAAGTCAAGCGTTTGCCCCTGGAAAGCGACACTTACGTACTGGCCATGAGCGAGCAGCGCATCGGCAAGGAGCGTGGCATGCGGCAGCGCCGGCTCAAGCGCTATGTGGAACGGCTCAAGCAGTTGCAACAGCAAAGCCTTACGCGCGACCAGTTGCTGATGAAAGTGGGCGCGGCCAAACAAGACGCGGGACGCGCCGCCCACCTGATCAAGCTGACCCTGCCATCCAGCCGTGACGCCGCTGCGCCGGCTCCCTTCCGGTTTGAACTGGACCGCGACAAATTGCGCCAGGTGCGGCGCCGCGAAGGGCGTTATCTGTTGCGCACCAACCTCTCCGGCCACGATCCGGCCCAGCTTTGGACCTTCTACATCCAGCTCACCGAAGTCGAGCAAGCCTTCAAGGAACTCAAGCATGATTTGTCGATTCGGCCGATCTTCCACTCCAGGGAAGATCGCATCGAGGCCCACATCTTCGTCGCGTTCCTGGCCTATTGTCTGCAGGTCACGCTCAAGCACCAGCTCAAGCGCGCCGCTGCGGGCCTGACGCCCCGCTCGGCACTGGACAAGTTCAAGACGATGCAGATGGTCGATGTTCATCTGCCCACCACTGACGGCCGTCATCTGGTCCTGTCGCGCTATACCCAGCCGGAACCGGAGCACCGCCTGCTACTCGACCAGTGGCACCTCAAGCTGCCGGCGCAGCCACCGCCGAAAATCACCACCCAGCCCGCGTCGATGGCCGTCATGTGACGCAGTGCCCTGTAGTGGAGACCTTTGCGGAGCGTATCGTTAAAAATCAATCACTTAGCCTGCACCGAAGTCGCGAATAGCGAAAGTTGGGTTAAACCCACCACCATGAGAGGAACTGGAACCCATGAACGACGATGCGCCTGCCCCCAAGAAAGGGGCTCTCACGTATCCCTGCGGCGGACCGCCCGCCACTGGACAAACACAGGAAGTGGCGTCGGGTGTGCAATGGATCCGCATGCCGCTTCCCGGTTCGCTGACACACATCAACCTTTGGGCTATCGAGGATGACGACGGCTGGGTGATCGTCGACACCGGTATCCGCAGCGACGAAACCACCGCAGCCTGGTGCGATTTGTTTGCCGGACCGCTCGGCAATCGTCCGGCAACGCGCGTGCTGGTCACCCACATGCATCCCGACCATATCGGCATGGCCGGCTGGCTCACGCGTAAGTTCGAATGCAGGTTATGGACCACGCGCCTGGAATACCTGACCTGCCGCATGCTGGCAGCCGACACCGGCCGCGAAGCGCCTGCCGACGGCGTGTCCTTCTTTCACCGCGCCGGCTGGAGCACGGAAGCGATCGAACGTTATCGTGCGCGCTTTGGCAATTTCGGCAAGATGATCTACACCTTGCCCGACAGCTATCGCCGCATACGCGATGGCGAAATCATCACCATTGGGCGCAATGAATGGCAAGTGATCGTTGGCAGCGGCCACACGCCCGAGCATGCGTGCCTGTATAGCCCGGCACTGAAGTTGCTGATTTCCGGCGACCAGGTGCTGCCGCGCATTTCCTCGAATGTCTCGGTGCATCCGACCGAACCAGACGCCGATCCGATGGGGGAGTGGCTGGCTTCGATCGACAAACTCAAGAACAGCGTGCCTAACGATGTGCTGGTGCTGCCGGCGCACAACGAACCATTCCTTGGTTTGCATGAACGGCTGGACAATCTTGCAACTAATCAGTTGCGCTCACTGGACCGGCTGCGCGAGGCGCTGCAAGAACCCCAACGTGTCGTCGATGTCTTCGGCACGCTGTTTGCGCGCCCTATCCTATCCGGCGATGCCACCTTGCTCAGCCTGGCCACGGGCGAGACGATCGCCCACTTGAACTATCTACTGCACCGGGGTGAGGCAATGGAACAGATGAACAACGACGGCGTTGCCTGGTACCAGATAGCGTAATCACGCGCATTCGCTTTCCCTCCTGAATCCCCTCCCAAAAGGGGGGCGCCCTGCTACTGGCGTCCGCCTGATACATCTGGCAGCGAAAAAGGAAACTGACGTCTCCGTCTGCGGGCTGGACCGGCTTTACCGCTGCAGAAGTGCTGTACCACGACGATGGCTCGGTCAAAGGTGTGGCCACCGGCAATATGGGCATCGGCAAGGATGAGCAGCCGACCGATGCCTTCCAGCTCGGCATGGAACTGCATGCGAAATACACCTTCTTCGCCGAAGGCGCGCGCGGCCATCTGGGCAAGCAATTGATGGCCAAGTTCAACTTGAATGAAGGCAAGGATCCGCAGACTTACGGCATCGGCATCAAGGAATTGTGGGAAAACGATCCCAAACTGCATCAGCCAGGGCTGGTGATTCACACCGCCGGCTGGCCGCTCGATAGCCATACCTATGGCGGCTCGTTCCTGTATCACCTGGACAATAACCAGGTGGCGGTTGGCTACGTGGTGGGATTGGCGTACGAGAATCCCTACCTGTCGCCGTTCGAGGAATTCCAGCGCTACAAGACCCATCCGGACATCCGCACATCCTTCGACGGTGGCAAGCGCCTGTCGTATGGCGCCCGGGTGATCACGGCGGGCGGCTTGCAATCCTTGCCGAAACTAACGTTCCCCGGTGACGCATTGATCGGTTGCGGTGCCAGTGAAGGTCAATCTCGACATGTATGCTTGCCCGGAAGCACGCTTCTGTCCGGCCGGGGTGTACGAGTTTGTGCAAACGGATACGGGCGAAGACAAATTGCAGATCAATGCGCAGAACTGTGTGCACTGCAAGACGTGCGACATCAAGGACCGGACGCAGAACATCGTGCGGATCACACTCGAAGGCGGCGGCGGACCGAACTATCCGAACATGTAAGCCAGGGTGATGCCATGTTGAAGAGCGCCG
The DNA here is from genome assembly GCF_003591035.1 of Noviherbaspirillum saxi. Taxonomy (NCBI): domain Bacteria; kingdom Pseudomonadati; phylum Pseudomonadota; class Betaproteobacteria; order Burkholderiales; family Oxalobacteraceae; genus Noviherbaspirillum; species Noviherbaspirillum saxi. Next base: position 1,025,731 of record NZ_QYUO01000002.1, on the reverse strand, counting down.
AAAGCAGGTCGCATGAAGTGGCGCCTACGGGTCAAGCACGCAAGGGAACATTGACTCGCAAGGCGATCATCGAAGAGGCGTTGCAGGTCGCCTACCGCGATGGTCTGAAAGCACTCAGCTTCGGGACGCTGGCCGAACGCCTGCACATGAGCAAGGCTGGCGTGTTTGTGCATTTCGGTTCCATCCAGGCCTTGCAAACCGAAACGCTCAAGCAGTATTGCCTGCGCTTTGTGGAAAACGTCGTACTCCCCAGCCTGGCTGTCCCGCGCGGACTGCCGCGCCTGGAAGCGATGTTTTCCCGCTGGGTCTGTCATGTGACGGAACATCGTGGCAATGGCTGCCGGTATATCAGCCATGCGGCCGAATACGACATACGCTCCGGTTCCATACTTCACGCGTTGCGTAACGAGGCAATCCTATTGCGCAAAACGGTGGAAGGTGCCATTCAGCGCGCGGTCGAGGAAGGACATCTGCGCAAAGACACCGATGTGAAACAGTTTGCATTTGAAGTGTCAGCACTGATATTCGGGCTTCACCATGACACCTGGTTCATGCGCGACTGCCAGAGCAGAAAACGGGCTGAGCGTGCATTCATCAAACTGCTGGATGGATATCGCCCACCACCGGATTTGTCTAGACCTCAACTGTAATAGCTCAGATTTCATCATCCAGTGAATGTCAGGTTTAATCGCACCTCAAACCTGGTCGAAAGACAGGATTCGTTCAGAGCGGGCCGTGAGGTCGATACCCGAATGCCTGCTTTAGGCTGTTGCGTGTCATTCGGCATCGTATCGTGATAGGCAGGACCCGACCCCTATGTATAGTTCTCAACTATGCGTAGTTTCGCGTCATCCGGGAAGCGGATGGCTGGTCTGAACTCAACATAGTTTCGCGATATGGTCGAGTCATTATGATTCCATAGGGAGGAGACCGCAATAAACTTGTCAATTGGGACTCCGATACGCCGCGCATGACAATGCGACGCTTCTGGCCAGCTTACGAACGAATGAGAGTTTTGCTTGGGCGGTAACTATGTAAAGCGAATTTTTGCCCCAATTACCGCAACGGCAAGGCCCGAGTATGTGCTCCACCGAAAACTATACATAGTTACGAACTATACATATGGGTCGTTATGCAAAGCTTTGCATAACGACCCAAATCGGTCGAATCATCTTTGCGGAAGCAGACGTTGATGTCCACCAACCTCGGTTTCCCACAGTAGATAGAACTTGAGCGAAATCGAATGCCGTTCGTCCAAATGGAGTGAAGCGTCGCAAACGTGTGGAAGATGCACGGCTATTCGCAATTCGAGGATGAGTTATGGCACTTGACTTCGCTCAATCTCGGTAACTTTCAAGCGCCTACTATTAGTATCTTCATGCGAGATGAATCGGCCTTTGGCCGACTTCTCCTTTTTGGGCGCGGTCTGAAAGGGGTATCCGATGAAGTCGACGCTAAGAGTCGTGGCAATCAGCTTCCTATTCGTGCTGATGGATTCCGGATGCACCTCCAATGACCCTCTGCGCAACAAGCTTGTCCGGGCTGATAGTGTCGAATGCCCGCCGCTTACCGCTCACCAGCAATCCGAATGTGCCAGCATTACTCCCGAGGTTGCGCATGATCTCTACGAATTGCACTTCGTCGAACTCGATTCCCAAGGGTGGCTGCATTCCAAGCCTTTTGACAATACGGATCTGTCTGGCAAGAATCCGCCGAACAACCAGATCGATCATCTGATGCGGCGCATCACGGACCTATTGGCAAATCAGGAAGACCTCAATATCGTCCTCTATGTGCATGGGTGGAAGCATGGCGCGGAGACCGACGACAAGAACGTCATGCTGTTTCGCCAGTTGCTTGCGTCGATGAGCAGGATCGAGCGGGGATACTCAAGTAGTCCGCGTAGGACAGTCGGCATTTATGTGGGATGGCGTGGAAAATCCGTGCACCTTCCTGAACCGCTCATCAGCCTGACGTTCTGGTCGCGCAAGAGTGCGGCGCACAGAATATCGAACGGCTCGACGCGTGAACTGCTTGCGCGGCTGACCGGGGTTCAGCGCTATTACAACAGCAAGACGAACAGCAAGGACTGCACCGTCGTGGAGTCTTCGGATGTGCCTAATGAGCGATGCAGGGTGCGGATGCTGATGATCGGCCACAGCTTTGGTGCATGGATTCTGTATTCGGCGGTTCACAATCCGCTCATCGAAAGCTTGAGCGGTCACATTGATCTTTCCGGCGACAGGCCCGAGGCCGGCGACCGCGCCGAACGTGCGGCCGATATGATCGTCCTGGTGAACCCGGCGTTCGAGGCATCGACCTATGAGTCCTTGCACCGGGTGGCGCACCTGCACAAGGCTTCGGCCCTGGAAACCCCACTTCTCGTATCGGTCACTTCAACCTCGGATCGGGCAACGCGAAACGCGTTTCCCTTCGGGCATTTCTTCAACGCGCTATTCGAACAGCCGGTTTCTTCAGACGAGCAGGCAGAAGCAATGCTGCATACGCATGGACACATCGAACGCTATGTGACGCATCGTCTTATTGCAGGTGACACCAAGCATTGTCCCGACTGGGTAGCACCGGAAGCAGGGAAGCCCAGACCACTTCCGGTTCTGCAAAACAACAAGAAGCTGGAAATTGAAAACAATCGTCAGTTTCTGAAGACGTATACCCAGAACGGCTTGTTGACTCCGGAGTGGAAGCGCGAATTCTGCGGAAAGATGGTGCTTACTCAGCTTAAAGGCAAGGGCCATGGTATATCCAACCCAAACTCCCTTGTCTGGAATATCGGGACGGACAATTCAGTGATCAAAGGGCATAGCGACATCATGAATGTCGAATTCCTGGATTTCATACGCCAGCTTTACAGCGACAACGCGATGTTTGGGCACAAAGGGCAAAGTCCAACTAGCGTGATGCTCGGTAATGAGTTTGCAAAGTCGCGCGGTATTCTACAGCAGTTTGATTCGGCCGTTACGGTTCAATTGATTTTGAGGATTGTCAACGCAGCGCAGGAGCGCTGCGCAATGCTTGAAGTTGATCTCTTAACGCATGCGCGAACAGATAAGAAGATAGGGACAGAAAAAATAATATGAGCCAGTTACGACGGGGTGCATGCCGGATTTTCAAATCATCCGCCTACGTCGGCATGTTGATGTCATTCGCCGGTTGCGCACACATGTACATAGACGATGCTGGCGTCCGTCATATCATCGGCGTACTTCATGTCGCGCTGCCTCCCGCAGATACGTCGGGAGCAGAATCAATTCGAGCGTCGACAATCGGGCTTGCGTTTTCGCGTTCTACGTTCGGCAGTTCGCTTGCATTTGGCTATAGCGATGTCACAAGTACGGCTATGCGCAATAACAGTTGCGTACGGCTAATGGCTGAATCAACACCATATTTGCCACGGGAGGGGTATGAACCTGTTCCATCGCCTCGCTAATGCTTTCTTGATCCTTTTGATTGCCGGTTGTGCGACAAAGCCCAACCACGTCATCTTTGTTACCAAAACCTCGCTTGGACTCGACGTGGACACCACGCCACCGGTTGCCAGCTTGGCATATGACCGTGTGGAGGGCTATATCGGTCCCCGCTATGAAAATGGACTGGTGCCGCCGGTAGCCGCAAGCTTTTCGACCAATGGGGAAATCTTCGGGCGTCAAATCAAGCAAGTTTATGCGACAGGGAATGCGGCAAGGATCGCAACCGATTCGGGAAAACTTCTTTCTCCAGTTGTCGATGATTACAACAGCAAGCATGAGGTCATGCACTTCGGTACCGGAACCGTGCTCGGTATTAAATTTGGCTTCAGCCCCACTGGTGTGGAATCGTTCACCATTGGCTATAAACGGAAGGAATATTCCGTCATTCCCATGACACCAGCCGGGCTTCCATCCGTACTCGCAAATCTGGATTCCAACGCACAGGCAAAGGCACTCGACAAGACTGAGCTCGGTATCGAACAGTATTTCGCGACCGGCCGTGCCGCCGACCAGCTAGCCCACGATCCGCGGATACGAGCCAAATTCATAGACCAAGCGGTCGACGCACTGGCGCAGTACCGCTCGGACGAGATACAGCAAAGCCGGTATTCCCTGGGCACGCTCAACTGCCTGGCGCGCGTCGATGACAGTGCTTTGGTTAAAGTGTGGAGCCATGCGGAAACCGTTTCACTCTTTGATGACCCTGCAATACCTGGACGCTTGCGCGCTGGATCGGCAAAGGAGTCACGCGCGCTTTATACGAGGGAAATAGGGATACTGACACCGAAGTCACCGGTGCATACCGCAAACCTTCGTAGTCATCGTGCATTTGTGTGTGACCTCGTAAAAACATAAGGAGACGGATATGGCTGTTAAACGTGCGCGTACCATTCCATGTACCGATTGTGAAGATTGGCAGGAAGACTTGAGCATAAGAGGCTTTCGCGTACTTGGCTGCATACAGGATCCTGCATCGCCCGGATTTTGCACCATCGTATTCGAGGAAGAAACTGCACAATTAGACGGCGCTGCAAGCAATGAGATTGCAGCCGCTGTGCTGGAGAGGCCGTCGGCCCGAATGGCTGCGCCGCAGGTCGAGCAACCGATACCCGAGACAATCGTTGCTGCGTTACCAATGCTGACAGCGACGCAAGGAAAGGCCGCGCAGGCAATCGTCAATATTTTTGAAACAAGCCGGGTACTGGGCGACTATGGCCAGGTGACAGTGATCTCTGGGGACTCTGGACACCTTACCTATGGACGCACGCAAACGACGTTGGGGTCCGGTAACCTGACCACATTAATCAAGCAATACTGCGTCAATCCAGGGGCACGCTTTGGCGCAAAGCTTGCATCGTATATTCCGCGGCTGGACAGGAAGGATTTTTCGCTCGATGCCGATCAGATATTGCACAACATTTTGCGGGCAAGTGCCGACGACCCTGTCATGCGCGAGACCCAGGATGCATTTTTTGACCAGGTGTATTGGAAGCCCGCGTTACGCGCGGCGTCCGGATTGGGCATACGGACTCCTTTAGGCGTCGCAGTTGTGTACGACAGCATCATTCATGGGTCATGGGAGCGCATGCGTGATCGTACGAATGGAAATTCCGGGGCCATCGGCACGATCGGGGAGCAGAAGTGGATTGCGGGATATGTCGCAACGCGCAAACAATGGATGGAGACGCATACGCGGCCCGATATTCGGGCAACAGTTTACCGGATGGATGCATTCCAGCGTTTGATCGATCAGGGATTCTGGGGTCTTGATCTGCCGCTCGTTGTCCGCGGGTTGGAGATTTCCGCGGATACGCTCAGCGCCATTCCGCATGGCTGCTATGACGGTCCGCCGGCCGGTAGCCGGGCACTTGCGCTCGAATCACCATTGGCACGCGGGATGGATGTCCGGCTGGTACAAGTGGGTTTGTCCGAGCGTGGTGTCGACATCAAGGCCGATGGCGTCTTTGGGCAAACCACCGCGAAGTGCATTAAACAGTTCCAGACGTCGCACAATCTTCCCGGGACAGGAATTGCGGACATTTCATTGATTGCGCATTTGACTCAATAAGCTGGTGAGCCACTTGGCAACGGTTTAGGTATTTTTTGTATGGCGGAAGGCGCTGGCTCAGCGCCCCAAGCTTTTCCGCCGAACGCAATGCTGGTGGGCCGACACGGAGCGATTATGCCGCCAAAACGCATGCGATTTATTGCCAAACTACTAGCGCTCGCACCAGCGGTGTTCCTCATTGGCCAAAGCAGCGCGCAACAGATCCATACCTACACGGGTCTGTGTGATGCCTCTGCCGCAAGCGCATTAGGAAAAGACCATTTTGTTGTCGCGGACGACGAGCGAAACACCCTCGTCATATACAAGCTCAATCAGCCAGAACCGGCTCATTCCATTGACCTCTCAGCTTTCCTCGGCACGAAAGAAGACAAGGAGTCCGACATTGAAGGCGCTGCCGCCATTGGCAAGCGCATTTATTGGATTTCTTCGCATGGCCGCAATAGTTCTGGCGAGGTGCAAAAACGCCGGTACCGGTTCTTCGCGACCGACAAGGATGAACAAACCCCGACTACGCTGGCGCCAGTTGGCAAGCCATATACGACACTTCTCGATGATCTCATTGCCGCGCCTGAGTTGAAAAAGTATCGGATTGCCGATGCAGCAAGCCGTGCACCGGAGGCCGAGGGCGGCCTCAATATTGAAGGGCTTACAGCAATGCCATACGGAGGCTTGTTGATAGGATTTAGAAATCCGATACCAGGAAATCTTGCCTTGATTGTGCCCATCAAGAATCCAGCGGAGATGATAAAAGGAACTAAGCCCCAATTTGGCAAGCCAATAGAACTTGCGCTCGGTGGCCGCGGTATTCGTAGCATCGAACGGGTGGGTAAGGAATTCATGATCGTCGCCGGGCCACCAGCCGACGATGGAAGCTTCATGTTGTACCGATGGTCGGGAAAGGCCGATGACAAAGCGCAGGCGATTCCAGGCATCGAAGTCAGTGGACTATTTCCAGAGGCCTTGATCGCTGTTCCGAACAGCACGCAAACACTTTTGTTGAGCGACGATGGCGGTGTTAAATCACGTGGTGTCGCATGTAAAAACAAGGAGAAGTCGAAGCAGTCTTTTCGTGCCCGTATCGTCGAGCAAAAATAACAACTCGTAAATTGCGCGAAACGGCGGGATTTAATCGCTTACGCGATATTGCCGGCTAGGCAGTGAACGGGTGCAGGCGACTCTAACCTGCCGCTGCTGTTTCCCGAAAGCGGACATCGTAACGTTCAGTTAATCGGCATGGAACATCCGCCTTGAAGCGCACGCTATAGGTCGGCCGTGACTCACTCCAGTCGAGCGTCCTTTACAGGTTCTTAATAAAATTGCCTGCGATTCCAGAGGCATCTGAAACATTCACTTCAATGGCCTAGCTACAGCAAAGATGAACAAGGGAATAGCTAAGGCAACAAAGTAACCACCTAGGTAACTTCCGGGCATCCTCGCAAAAAATACTTCTGCCGACGGATGCTTCGTTCCTCTCTTACTGCATATCCTTGCAGGACAATGGATACTGTTTCATAAGGACCTGATCATTTATAACAATTCTCGCGGATGAAACTCTCGCTCGTTCTTCCATGCTAGGGTGGATGATCGCATTATCAGGAATCTTCCGATCTATGCATTCGCTGCGAAAGTTTGCCGGGAAGTCTCCCATTGACCAGTGGCTAATACCTAGCACTACGCCTTCAGGAGGATAGGACGTTGCTCTTATCGGATATATAGTTTTTAGTCTGTCAAGCATCCAGCGCAGCGAGATAGGTGCCAAGTCGTTATAGTCTTCGTACCCGCCGCCGACATCAGCATGAGCACCGGGAAACCACACTTCCACGATGGTGTTGTTCCCGGATTTAACTCGTGGACAGACTAACAGAGGAGAAAACATCGACCTCTTCTCGTCAAGAGATACCGCATGGGCGATGTGCTTGATCGGCGGGTAGGAGTCGGTTTTATACCGCTCACCTTCCTGACTATTTTCAGTTTCCTTGCATCCGGAATACGTTTTGAAAGAAGAGCCTGGTACTGTGTCCCAGATTCCCAGGAACTCTATCTCAACGTACATTGTTTGCAGTCCGAGTTTCGATTCAATTTCGGATGTCAACGGTGGCAAACGTTGATGTGCCAAGTGGTTCCACTGATCCTCAAGGTCTTTATCTGATTTTGTTTTGGTGATTTCCAGAATGCGATTGCCGACTTTCAGCAAGTCCTTGTCTTGCAATGACTCGCGTGAGGGGATGCCACTGTAGGAAAGTAGTCCAGCCAAGGCTCGTGCTTGATGTGCTCCGCGACTGAAGCCGAATATATATATTCGGTCACCAGCTTTATAGCGTTCGATAAGAAAACGATACGCTCGTAGTATTCTGCTTTCCATCCCGAACCCAAGAGTCATTCCCGAGATCGGATTCTCTGCACTGCCAACCCCTTCTATATAGATGGTTTCTGTAGGCATCGTGGAACCAGCTTCTTTGCTAATAATCTCCCTCAGGTGCCAGACGTTTGTTGCGGTGTTTTGGTTATTACGTGTCCCGTCGAGGAATACAAAGAGATTTTTAGGCTGCTGGTTGTTAATTCCGTCTGAAGAAGTAATCAACTCTTCTGATGGAGCCGTTATACATGCACATAGCGTTAAGCTTAGAGCGAGACAGAGGGCGCTTGAAATGCAGATCTTCATCATAGAACCCATTTCCACAGTAACGGCGAAATTAGATCAACATAACAACGAACGTATAACGCGGTAAAGCGTTCACCAGCAATGCTTGATTCCGCTATCTAATCTTCAGTATCGTGTCGTTGTAAACCTGACGGATGAATTCAAGAAGCCCCGGAGTCGCCAAATCGGAATGCCCATCTATCAAAGATTTATCTGTCCGAATATTCCATACCGGTGAGTTTGGGTTCTTATTGTCATGGGAGTTTTCCTGATAATGAGTTAGCACAGTATCGCCACAAAATTCACGACTCCAGCCAGGATTCAAACCACCTGTTTCGGAACGCTTATTTTCATAGAACTTCATCGCATTTTCTATCTCGAAATCCGCGTTGTTTTTAATGCATTTCTGCAAATCTTCTTGTTTGCATATGTCGGGATGTTCAATTTGAGTAACTAGTGACGGCAGGTAAAGCCAACCCGGACAAGTGCCGCGCATGGCGGTGAGGCTGTGTGTAAAGTGGCGAGGATGATGTCCATGTGCACGCGTCATTGCTTTGCTTTGATGATCCGAATTCGCGCCTTCAAAGAACGTATTGATGAATCTGCCAACGGGGAATAGGGTTCGCGTCATCATGTCGGCAGTGGATGTGATGGTAATCAGCATAGGAGTTTGGATTTCCTCGCTGTCATAAGCCATCGCTGCAAGGTGTAGGGGCTCATATCGTACTGCCTCGAAGGCGGGATTGATAAGGACGACCAGATCTGCAGGCCTCTTTAGATAGCGTTTCTTCTCGTCCTCCTTGAGATTCAAATTTCTGCCGGTATGCAGCGTTTCAATCATCGTCCCCGACAAAGCCGAATACAAAATCCAGGCTCCGAAACTATGCCCCACCATTAAGCTCCGAATCCTGCAATTTTCTTTTGATGAATTGGATGAATCCATCGGTTTTGCCTGGGCTCGACAATCCGGGCTTTCTGTGGGTCCGTTATAGTAATCCTGGATTGTTTGCAGGCGGGAAAATAGTTCAAGCACCGACCCCCTAGACACCCGCAATGCAGCTGCCTTTCTGCTCCAGAAGGTTGGAACCAAGGCATAAGGTGAAATATCCAGCTGCTTGCCTTCCCAGCCGACAAATATGCCAATTACTTTTCGGGGATACTGCCGCTTTTTTTCGTCAACCAGATTTTGTTCCATACGACTTTGTAGTTGAAGAACCTGACGGAACAGCATGACGTCTTCATCATCACTTTTCGCAAGATGATTCCACCCATGCACATACAGAATGATGTTTAGTTCTGGCTTCTGCCCATTTGCTTCCTGTGAGTTGAGGAGCTGTGTCAAGCGATCGATAAGATGATCGATCTGACTGTAGCCGTATGGCGGAATTTCTTTAGATGAGTCGCTATTACGTTTGCTAATCCTGTTGTAACCGTATGGTGGAACTTGGCCTTCTCTGTCATCAGTGGCAGCACGTATCCGATAATCCCATCCCTGGTCATCGAACTCGACGAAATGAAGCTCATAATTTCCATGGGAAATCTCAGGCGTTATATTTTCACACTCTGGTTTCTCGTGTGCGGTAAGCGTCGGACAGTCTATAGCGGTTAACGGATCTTCCAATGTGGAGCGAAAAGGCGGTGTGACGCATCCAGAAATCAGGACAAGGAGACTTAAAAATCCAGCGGTGGCGGATGTTCTCATACCGGCTCCTTAAGGATGGACTGCTGGTTTCTGAGTATGAGATCGTTTTGGTTGCTCTGTTTGCGGAAACTCAAAGTGGAGATGGGCCAACACATTCAATTTTTCGAAAACTTCAGCAACATTGGTGGAGTGTACAAGGATGTTGGCATTGCCTTGTTGGGATCGTGTGCTTCTAATTTAATCGATAATCAAGCCTCTCGATGTCTCTTCCTCGCTTGTTGTAGCTCATCTTGACGTCTGGGGGAAGCCCTTGTAGCCACCGGGTGACCGGAGGCAGTCGCCCGCCCCCGGTTCCCACAGAACGTAGCGTGCGGATTTCCCGCACTACGCTCTTCAGCAGTCGATTCACAGCACCGCAATAGCTTGTAGCGCCCCATAGGGCAGAGACAGCTTTGGTCGCATCAATGGAAACCGCGCCTTGATCTGCTGGAATGCTTCCCAGGTAACTCCGCCTGACCGGCTCCGACTACTCAGCATTTTGCGCCAGTACCGCTCCACCGCTCTATGTACTTTCTGCAATGCCCGGAA